>CAKORY010000004.1 GCA_934101795.1 uncultured Bacilli bacterium | reverse complement strand
ATGGTGATATAAAAAGAGTTGAGGAGTTATCTCCAAGATTAATAAAAAAGTTGTAGATATCTACGACACTCGCACCAGTTAGAAATTCAACTCGAATGTAATGTTCGAGCTTTAAAATACTTAATTTTATGCTAATATATTTATATAATTAAATTAATCTTGTCAATTTGGAAACCCACTTGCATAATGGTTAAGTTATTATACAATTTATAATATTTAAATAAGGTGGAAATTTATGAACGAAAAAATGTATTATTATTTATTAGAAAATAAACTATTAACCCATGGAATTGGGGATATTAACGATAAGGAAACATATTTTAAATTTGAATCAATAATCAAGAATGGGGGCCTAATGTCATTACAAAAATTAAAAGAATTAGGAATAAATGTATCCGGAAAAGTTAGTGGATTAAGAGGTACTCCTGAAAGTAAAATATCTTTTTTTAATTCATCAACCCCAGAAATTAAAACAAGATTATTATCAGATCACTATTATTATTTTCTACCATTTAATTCTAGTGTAATATTTTTTATAATTGATGGAACAAATATTGATTTACAACAACATCCTAATATTTCTTTTGAAGTAACTACAGAAAGTGGGTTTGTTTCTATTGATAATTTTAAAGGAATAATAGCTCCAACTGAATGTTTCGAATATATAAATAGTATTCAGAATAAGTATGGGGTTTGTTTGCCAATATATGATTTTGATTTTAATATGATGAATGGTCTAAATGATAGTTTTAATAAATATAAATAATTAGAAGTTATTTTACTTCCTTCCTTAGGACGCCATTTTGAAAGATAAAATCCTTTATGGACTTTTTTTGCTTTAAATTTGACACAATCTATATTCTATGGTAAAATAAACTCTTCACTTCAAGAAAGTGAGTTGATATGAAATGAAGAAGCAAGAAGAACAGAAACATTTTTTAAGTCTAATGGCCAGAATTGGTGATTACATTTTTATTGATATATCTAAGCTTGATATTGCAAATGGTTATAATCCATATAATTTAGCAGATATTGACTCATTTACTATGCATTTTTCTAAAGAAGAAATATTATCTTCTATAAAGAGGGCCAATTTAGTAAGTGATAAATATTTAAATGGAAAACTAGTAATTGCTGATAACCAAAAACATAATCCAATTGATGTAATAGATAAAGAATTTTATAATAATTTTAGAATAGACCTATATTTAAACGAGACAACAAAAAATAAAGTCAAATTAAATAATATTTTAAATAAATTTAGAAGTATATGTAAAGATAAAGTTATTGAAGATAGCTTTATAATGGCTATTAAGAATAATAATCTTGATTTAGCAGTTGATATTTTATTTAATTTACCATACTTAACTTTAAGAAAATTCATAATATATTTACTTAATGAAAGAAACAGTGAATTAGAAAAAATCAAAATGCAAGAAAGAATTCGTGATAAAGCAGCATAAAAAGCTGTTTTTTTTGAATATTTTGTATTATAATATAGATAGGGAGTGATTTCTATGTTTAAAAAGAAAAATGAATTAGACACAAATGGCTTAAATGAAATAATATACTTAGGTAAAAATATTTTAAAATTATCTTTTATTATACTTATAATTGGCATAATTTTAGCAGGCACAGTACTTTTAAAAGAACTTGGAGTATTTAAATTTATTGGAAGTGTACTTAATGTACTAGCACCACTTTTTATTGGATTTATTGTTGCTTGGCTATTTGCTCCTTTAGTTGATAAAATGACTAAAAAAGGAATGTCAAGAATATTGGCATCTATGATTGTATATGTTATATTTATAGCATTTTTAATAGTTTTCTTTAGAATATTTATACCAATTATTTATAATGAATTAAATGAACTTATAAAAACACTACCAAGTATAACAGAAAAAATTACAGATTTTATTAATAGTACTTTTGACAAAATAGACAGTGATGCCTTTAATATTGAAGCAATTAAAACAAATATATTAGATGCTATTACAAATTATGGAACTAGTATTTCAAGTAATTTACCAACTACGATAGTTACTATAATGTCTAACTTAGTAAGTGGACTTGGTACAATATTCTTTGGTTTAATAATAGGTTTATATATGTTATTTGATTTTGACAATGTAACTAATTTACTTCTTAAAGTTATACCAGTAAAACATCAAGTAGAAGTTGCATCTTTAGTAGAAAAGATTGGTTCAGAAGTTAGAAAATGTGTTAATGGAACATTACTTGTTGCTTGTATGGTATTTGTTTGTGATACAATAGGATTTAGCATTATTGGCTTAAAATCAGCCTTATTATTTGGGTTATTCTGTGGTATTACAGATTTAATTCCATATATTGGACCATACTTAGGAACAGTAGTAGCAACAGTTGTAGGGTTAACACAAAGTCCTCTTATAGGTCTTGG
Source organism: uncultured Bacilli bacterium (assembly GCA_934101795.1). Classification (GTDB taxonomy): domain Bacteria; phylum Bacillota_I; class Bacilli_A; order RF39; family UBA660; genus Onthocola_B. The sequence continues at coordinate 82,826 of CAKORY010000004.1, read as the reverse complement.
AGTATTTATTATAGCTTGTGTGGTTCAACTTATTGAGTCTTATGTACTGCAACCAATTGTTATGAGTAAAGCTACTAATTTACATCCAGTAGTAATTATCTGTGGATTATTAATTTTTGGTCATTTCTTTGGTATTATAGGGATGATACTTGCATCACCAATAATGTCCGTTATCAAAGTTATATTTGAATTTATTGTTGAAAAATTTGAGTTATTTCAAAGAAATAGTAATGAAGAAAAAGCAATATGATAAAACATATTGCTTTTAATATAATCACATGTTAAAATAGTATTTATGGTATATCCAGTTGTTTGGATGCTGCCTCCTAATTCATTAAATAGGATGTTTGATACATGACTAAAGATGGTATTATCATCGGGTTATGGTTGATTATTATTCTTCTCATTTTGGTTTTGTTATTAAAGTAGAGAAAATAAAAGCATCTAATCAACCATGTTGATTAAGATGCCCACACAATGTGGCAGCATCCAACATGCAAAATTGGATGTTCCATTTATTATTTTATGCAAAATCCTTTGCTAAATACATAATAACATAAGTGTGGCTATTTGTCAAATCCTCTTGACAAGTTAAAAAAATATGTGTATATTATTAAATGTAATCGTTGATGTGAGATGTTATATAAATCTTATTTACAGAAAGTTAGTGGTTGATGAAAACTAATAAAAGAGTTATATAATTGCTACTCATAGAGATTAATCGGGTAATTACGTTACAAATAATTAAGTTAATTAAAGGATGGTACCGTCATACATTGACTCCTTTTGGTATCATTCTTTTTATTTGTGAAAGGAAAGAAGAAAATGAAAATATTTGTTGTTGGTGGAAAAAGTGGAAGTGGCAAGAACGAAGTTGCCAAAATGATTGAAGAGTTTTATACTTATAAATTAAAAAAATGCGTTGTAACAGAATTTAGTAAATACATAAAATTATTTGCTAAAGAACTAACTGATTGGGATGGTATAAGTCAAAATAAACCAAGAAGATTTTTACAAAATTTTGGTGCTAAGGTTAGAAGTTATGATGAAAGATTTTTAACAAAAAGAATGATTGAGGATATAACTCTTTATGAAGACTTAGTGGATGTTGTAATAATAAGTGACGCAAGAATGCCACTTGAATTTGAAGAAATGAAAGAAAACTATGATGATGTAACAAGTATTTTGGTTATTAATCAATTTGCACCAAGTAAGCTTTCTTTAGAAGAACAAAGTGATATTACTGAAAGAGCACTTGAAACTTATGATGAATTTGACTATATTATAGCAAATGATGAACTGGCAAAAACTAAAGAAAAAGTATTTAAGATATTGGAGGGTTTAGAAAATGAAAATTAAAGATTTATTTATTAACTTTTTTGTTGAACATGGACATAAACAAATACCAAGTAGTCCAGTTGTACCAGAAAACGATCCGTCAGTTTTATTTAATACTGCTGGTATGCAACCTTTAATTCCATATTTAATGGGAGAACCTCATCCTTATGGAACAAGACTATGTGATTACCAAAAATGTATTAGAACTAATGATTTGGATGAAATAGGAGACACAACACACCATACATTCTTTGAAATGCTAGGTAATTGGTCTTTAGGTGATTATTTTAAAGATGAAAGTATTACATGGAGTTTTGAATTTTTAACTAAAGTATTAAATATTCCAGTAGAAAAACTTGCTGTAACAGTTTTTGCTGGTAATGACTTAATACCATTTGATGAAGTAAGTTATAACAAATGGCTTAGTTTAGGAATGAAAAAAGAAAGAATTGCTAAAACTACTTTAGATAATTTCTGGATTGCTGGAGCTTCTGGTCCATGTGGCCCTGATACAGAAATATTCTATTTTAGAAGTAATGAAGAAGCTCCAGAAACTTTTGATCCTGAAGATGATAGATGGGTTGAAATATGGAATAATGTCTTTATGCAATATTATAAAGATGAAAATGGAACTGTTACAGAACTTCCAAAGAAAAATGTCGACACTGGTATGGGCGTTGAAAGAATTACCACTGTACTTGAAGGTGTAGACGATAATTATAAATCAAGCATTTGGAGTGATGTGATTGATTTAATAAGTGATATTGCAGGACTTCCTTATGAAGGCAATGAAAAAAGTATGAGAATTATCGCTGATCATATTAGAACTGCAGTATTCATAAGTAGTGATCCGGCAGGAATTAAACCAAGTAATACTGATCAAGGTTACATATTAAGAAGACTTATTCGAAGAGCTATTAGACATGCTAAGAAATTGGGTATTGATATAAGTAGTAATTGGGAAGAACAAATAGCAAGATTAATAATTGAAAAATATCAAAGTTACTATAGCGAACTTAGTCAAAATAAACAAGTTGTACTTGATGTTTTAAAAAATGAAAAAGAAAAATTTAATAGAACCCTTGAAAAAGGTTTAAGAGAATTTAATAAAGTAAGTAATAAAGATATTGATGGAGATGTAGCATTCCATTTATATGATACATATGGTTTCCCAATTGAACTTACTGAAGAACTTGCTAAAGATGCAGGAATTTCAGTAGATATAAAAGGATTTAATGAAAAGTTTAAGGCTCATCAAGAACTTTCAAGAACTGCATCTGCTGGTAAATTTAAGGGTGGTCTTGCAGGTAATAGTGAAATAGAAACTAAATATCATACAGCAACTCATTTACTTAATGCTGCTTTAAAACAAGTGGTAGGTCCAGATGTTCATCAAAAGGGAAGCAATATAACTGATGAAAGAATGCGTTTTGATTTTAGTTGTGATCATAAATTAAGTGATGAAGAAAAGATTGAAACAGAAAATTTGGTTAACAAGTGGATTCAAGAAGGTTTGGATGTTAGTTTTCAAGAAATGACTAAAGAAGATGCTATTAAAAGTGGAGCAGAATGTATGTTTATTGAAAAGTATCCAGATATTGTAACAGTTTACACAATCGGTGATAATGTTTCTAAAGAACTATGTGGTGGTCCACATGTTAAAAATACTAGTCTACTTGGACATTTTAAAATTATAAAAGAAGAAGCATCTAGTGCAGGTGTAAGAAGAATTAAAGCTATTTTAGAAAATTAATTACAAAAAAAGTAAAGAAAGTTATTTGTTCTTTACTTTTTCTATTTTAATAGTATATCCAATTGGTCCAAGAATTTTAAGTAAACTAAGCACAGAAGGAGAAGAAACTCCACATTCAATTCTAGCAATTTTTTCTCTAGAAACTCCAGAATACTTAGAAAATAAATCTTGTGTTAAGTTATTTTCTTTTCTAAAACTTATAAATTCTTTAATGAAAATTTCATTTAATTCTTCTGGATTATAAGCAACTTCAATATAATTGTTATCATAGTCCATACGTTCTCACCAATAAAATTGTATCAAATATGATACTAAAAGTCAACGTAAGTATTGTTAAATCGTATTAAATTTTGTATAATCAAGACAAGGTGAGGAAAATATGGAAAAATTTTATGATTACTATACGAAAGAAATGAAAGAAGACACTTTACCAGAAGGTAATGAATATGATTTTTTACTTGAAAGAAATAAAAATCATATGAATGATACTGCTTTATCATTTGATACTAAAAAAATATCATATGAAGAATTACATGAAAGAATTGATGAATTTGCTCGTGCACTATACAAAAGAGGGATACATAAAGATACTAAAGTAGGTGTTGTAGTTGTGAATACTCCAGAGTCGGTATACCTACTTTATGCACTAAAAAAACTTGGAGCTCAAGTTATTGGATTAAGCCCACTTAATAATGAGTATAAGATGAAAAGAGATATAGAAATGACAAAGCCTGAATTTATTATTTCTGTTGACATGATGCATGGAAATTTTAAAAATCTTGCAAAGAGTTTAAATATTACGCCGATTTTATATTCTCCATTAGAGTCTTTAGATAAAAATGGTTTAAAATTCCTTTATAATGCCAAACAATTATTAGCTGGTAATAAAATTTTAAAGAAAGATAACAATTTAATGAGTATTGTCGCAGATGGTAAGGATTATATTGATGTAGAATATCCAAAACATATTAAAGGAACTACTACTGATATTATGTTTACTGGTGGATCTAGTGGTGTTCATAAAGGTGTTGACTTAGATGGTGGTGCTTTAAATAGTGTTGTAAAAGCACTAGATTATGTATTAATATTAGAACCTGGTATGGTTCATTTAGGAAATATTCCTTTTGGCCATATGTGTTTTGGAAGATTAGTTCTACACTATGCTTTATGTAAAAATTTAGAATATGCTTTAACATTAAAAGCTTTACCAAAAGATTTTTATAGTGAACTTGTAAGAACTCATGCAAATGGTGCTATGGGAGGACCTGTTCACTGGGAAATACTAGCTCAAGATCCTAGTTTAAAACCATGGACTTTGGAAAACTTAATTCAACCTTTGTCAGGTGGTGAAATGTTTAAACCTCAAAAGCTTAAGGAAGCAAATAAAGCCTTAGAATATGCTGGTTGCATAACACCAATTGGAAATGGTTTAGGATTAACAGAAATGTGGGCTCCGACGCATGTATGTCTAGGCGGAAAAAATACCCCAGGAACAATAGGATATCCAATTCCCTTTGTAAATTCAAAAATTGCTGATCCCAAAACATTTGAAGACATGTCTTTGGAAACTCCAGGAGTTTTACTAGTAAATGGTCCTGGAATGATGCTTAGATATCATGAAAATGAAGCCGAAACCAATGCTGTATTTGTATATGATGAAAATGGTGTTAAATGGTATAATACAAAAGATGTTGCCATTAAACACGAAAATGGTGAATATGAATTTGTAGGTCGAGTTAAAAGAAACTTTGTTTCTGGTGTAGATAATATTTATCCTGAACAAATTGAACAAATACTTCTTCAAATCCCAGAAATAAGAGAAGTAATAGTTACATCAATTCCAGATGATAAGGAACAATTTTTACCAAGTTATCATGTAAGTTTAAATAATTTTAACTGTGATAGAAAAGTACTAGAAGATAAAATATTTACTTTAATAGAAAAAACTTTAGGTACTAGTGCACTTCCTGGATATATTGAATATTATGAAGAAACATTACCAAGAACTGATAATGGAAAACTTGATCCAAAAGCTATGGAAGCTAAAGACAAAGAAAAACAAGAAAACAAAAATTTAGTTAGAACTAAAGTAAGATAATCTACTTAAATGTAGATTTCTTTTTTTCTTGAAATGAAATATATTTTATGATATTATTATTACGGTAGGATGTGGTAGTGATGGGATTATATTTCTCAATAAGTGCATTAATTATAATAATTCTTTTTACATATAATTTTTTATCTAAAGAAAGAGTAAATAATATAGAAACAAGAATTTATAAGTATTTATTACTTTTAACTATCTTTGGATTATCTATGGATATAACAACATGTCTATTATATAAGTATGGTTACGATATTAATGGTTTAATGTATTCTATAGCATCTAAATTTGTTTTTGTTTATTTTGTGTTATGGCTTTTATTATTTTCTTATTATATAAAATGTATAAGTTTACCAAATAGCGAAAATTATAAAAGTAAAATGATGAATACTTTTTATACATTTGCTTTATTTTTAATCTTTACTGTACCATTTATTTTAATTTTACCAATTAATTTTGATGTTTTAGAAAATGTTATTATACCCAAAGGTTTTCCTGTATTACTAACTTATATTATTTGTTTTATTCTTATTCTTTATTCTATAACAATAGCAATTAAATATAGAAAAAATATTCAAGGAAAGAAATTAAGACCTTTATATATTTTTGTATTACTAATGCTTATTAATTTTTTAGTTCAAAGTTTATTCCCATCCGCTTTTTTAATTAATTATCTCTTATCTTTAGTTGTAATGATAATGTACTTTACTATTGAAAATCCTGATGTTAAATTAATTAGTGAATTAAATGCTGCGAAGACACAAGCAGAAAAAGCTAATACTGCTAAAACAGAGTTTTTATCAAATATGTCTCATGAAATAAGAACACCACTTAATGCAATCGTAGGTTTTAGCAATATGCTTTTAGATGATAAAACTTTACCAGATAGTGCAAAAGATGAAGTAAAAGATATTGTTATGGCATCAGAAAATTTACTAGAAATAGTTAATGGTATACTGGATATATCAAAAATTGAAGCTGGTAAATTAGAAATTGTTGATGGTGAATATGATTTTAATAAAGTAATAACTGAACTTATATCTCTTACAAAAGGAAGAATTGCAGATAAACCAATAGAATTAATTACTAAAGTAGATGAAGTAATACCTAAAGTGTTATATGGTGATGCAACAAGACTTAAACAAATATGTGTAAATATTTTAACTAATGCTGTAAAATATACTAAAAAGGGAAGTATAACATTTAGTGTAAATTCAGTTATAAAAGGTGATGTTTGTAGACTTATAATAGCAGTTGAAGATACAGGAATTGGTATTAAACAAGAAAATATAAATAAGTTATTTAATAAATTTGAAAGACTAGATTTAGAAGAAAATATTACCATTGAAGGAACAGGACTAGGTTTAGCAATTACTAAAAAGTTAGTAGACTTAATGCATGGAACTATCGTAGTTCAAAGTGTATATGGAAAAGGTTCTAAGTTTACAGTTTCAATTGATCAAATGATTGTTAAAAATCCAACAATAACAACTAGTGAGCCAGTAATTGAAAGTGATGAAATTAAAGTAAATAATAAATTAGTTTTAGTAGTTGATGATAATAAAATCAATTTAAAGGTTGCAGAAAGATTACTGGGAACTTATGGTATTACTACAGAATGTGTTGAAAGTGGCTTTATTTGCATAGATAACCTCAAAAATGGTAAAAAATATGATTTAATATTAATGGATGATATGATGCCTAGAATGAGCGGGGTAGAAACTCTTCATAAAATAAAAGAAGAAATACCTGATTTTAATATACCAACTATAGCCCTTACAGCAAATGCTTTAACAGGTATGAGGGAAAAATACTTAGCAGATGGATTTAATGATTATTTAGCTAAACCAATAAGTAAAGATGAATTAAATAGAGTAATAAATGAATATTTAAACAAAGAATAATACAAAAAAGAAGAATTATTCTTTTTTTTAATAAAAATAACGTTAAAACTTAATTGTTGTATCAAATATGATACTAAAAGTCACCAGAATTGTATACTTTATAGGAAAATAATGGTATAATTACGTTGTTTAAAGGGGAAAAGATATTATGAAGTTAACTAAAAATGACAAAGTCACTATAGATTTGTTACTACAAGAAGGATTAATTACTTCAGAACTTGATCTAATCGGAGATAATAAAAAAGCTTCAATTATGTACAATTATATGGTTAAGAAGTTTGGTTATTTATTAAATAGTGACTTATTAAGTGAAGAAGAAATAGCTTTAAGAAAAAAAGTAAATTTATTTATAAAGAAAATTGGTCCATTGTTTCTTCAAAATACTCAAGTTTTTGAAAATAGAAATACTTTGAAAAATTCAAATGATACAACACCAGACAAACCAATTACGTTACCAGATAATCCAGTCATTTGGATGCCTAACCATGGTTTTAAGGATGATCCACTGGCATCTGTTTTAGCTTGCCAAAGAAATGCTTATTTTTTATTCGCTAGTTTACCTCAATTTTATAATTCTTTTGATGGTATAACTGCTTGGTTAAATGGAGTAACTATGTTTAATCGTAAGTCTGAAGTAAGTAGAAATATGTGTATAGATAATTGTGTTAATGTATTAAATCATGGAGTCGATTTAATATTATATCCAGAAGGCATTTTAAATAAAAGTACCAATGAATTGGTTTTAGATTTATGGCCAGGTATTTATAGAGTGGCTAAAGAAACTGGTGCTAATATAGTCCCTATTGTCCATTACTTGAGAGATAAGGGACCAAAGAATATAAAAAATAAAATTCATCCAACTAAAGACGATATAATTCACACAGTGGTTGATGAACCAATAAAAATTGATGATTTAAGTGAAAAAGCTGCTTTAGAATATTTACGTGATGTTATGGCAACATGGTTATATTTAATGATTGAAAAATATGGTCATATAACAAGAGAAGAACTTATTGGTCAATATTCCGATCCAATAAATGCTCTTGAAGAAAAATTAGTACATAATTTAAGTACAATGGATTATTATGATTCAAGTATTGAAAGATCATCTGATTTTAGACCAAAAGACAAAGTAAGGCCTGAAGACGTGTTTGAAAGCATTGCAGAAATCGACAATATTACAGCAAGAAATGTAAATGATGTAATATATGCTCAAAAATTAGTTAGACAAAGAAAAAGAGAAGATCTCCAAAGAAGATTTTAAAAAAAGCTTTTATAAACAAAAAAATAGTGATATAATCATAATAGGTGGTAAGTATGGAAGGTATATTATTGCCAGTATGTTCACTATTTTTTTCTGGTTTAATGTGTTATGTTTATTTCTCTAAAGAAAGAGTAGATTTATTAGAAAATAAAATGTATTCATTCATGATTGTGTGTAGTTTTGTAGATAGTTTAATTGTAACAATACTTCAATCTATTGCCTTCTTTTATACTCCAGGTTACTTAGATTTTATAATTACAATTTTAAATAAAATAGATTTTGTAATGCTGATATTAATTTGTAATTGTATATTTTCTTACATTGCAATAATAACCCTTCCAGTTTTTAAATCACATTATAGGAAATTTTCTATTCCATTTTTAGTTACAGATTTAATAATTTTTATATTTATGTTATTTGGTAAAGTTGATGTAATAAAATCTGGAAACGCATATACAGCCGATGGTTCTGCAGTTTTAATGGCTGAAATATTGTGTGGAGTTTATCTCATTATGACTTTATTAATAGTTTTATTTAATCTTAAAAAAGTTGATAAAAGATATTTCTTTGTATTAGTAATGCTTTTATTATTAATTGGAGTTTTAGTAGTAGTTAATATAAATCCATATTTAATTTGGGTTTCAATAGTGGTTTGCTTTGTTAACTATATTATGTATTTTACAATTGATAACCCAGATGTTAAAATGATTGCCCAGTTAAATGAAGCAAAGATTGCTGCAGAAAAAGCAAATACCGCTAAAACAGAATTTTTATCAAGTATGTCACATGAAATAAGGACCCCACTTAATGCAATCGTGGGCTTTAGTAATATGCTTTTGGAAGATAAAAACTTACCAGATAGTGCAAAAGATGAAGTAAATGATATTGTTATGGCTAGTGATAATCTACTTGAAATAGTAAATGGTATTTTGGATATATCGAAGATTGAAGCTGGTAAATTAGAAATAGTTAATACTGAATATGACTTTAATAAAGTTACAACAGAACTTATTGCATTAACAAAAGGTAGACTTGGAGATAAACCTATTGAACTTATTACAAAAATAGATGATACTATTCCTCGTGTTTTATATGGTGATGCATCAAGACTTAAACAAATTTGTGTAAATATATTAACTAATGCTGTTAAATATACCAAAGAAGGAAGCATAACATTTAGTATAAATTCAGTTGTTAAAAATGATGTATGTCGATTAATAATATCAGTTGAAGATACCGGTATTGGTATTAAGCAAGAAAATATTAATAAGTTATTTAATAAATTTGAAAGATTAGATTTAGAAGATAACGTAACTATTGAAGGAACTGGATTAGGACTTGCTATAACTAAAAAGTTAGTAGATTTAATGCACGGAAAAATAGTAGTTCAAAGTGTCTATGGAAAAGGTTCTAAATTTACAGTTTCAATAGACCAAAGAATTGTTAAAAATCCAACTATAAAAGTTGATGCTCCAGTTGTTAAAAATGATGACATAAAAGTAAATAATAAATTAGTTTTAGTAGTAGATGATAATAAAATTAATTTAAAAGTTGCAGAAAGATTACTGGGTACATATGGTATTACTACAGAATGTGTTGAAAGTGGCTTTATTTGCATAGATAACTTGAAAAATGGCAAAAAATATGATTTAATATTAATGGATGATATGATGCCAAAGTTAAGTGGAGTAGAAACACTTCATAAAATAAAAGAGCAAATACCAGATTTTAATATACCAACTGTTGCCCTTACAGCAAACGCTTTAACAGGTATGAGGGAAAAATACTTAGCAGATGGATTTAATGATTACTTAGCCAAACCAATAAGTAAAGATGAATTAAATAGAGTAATAAATGAATATTTAAACAAGGAGTGATAAATAGTGAAAGATGTAAATATTTTAATTGAAAATGGGGCAAATGTAAAAAAAGCTTTAGAGTTATTCGGGGATATGGAAACATATGATGCAACCCTTGAAACTTTTTTACAAGAAGTACCAGGAAAGCTAGAGAAAATTAAAGCTTGTAAAGAAATCGGAGATATGGCAAATTATGCTATTCTTGTCCATTCGCTTAAAAGTGATGCCAGATATTTTGGCTTTGAAGTCTTAGGTGAACTTGCATATGATCATGAACTTAAAAGTAAAGCCAATGACATGTACTATGTTACAGAACATTTTAATGAATTAATGAAAGAAGCAAATAGAGTAGTTAATTTAGTAAAAAAATATATGGGAGTAGGTATCGTAGATGATGATTTGTATAAGGCTCCGAAACCTTCCCATGATAAAGCTATTCTTGTAGTGGATGATTCTAATTTAATAAGAAACTTTATTTTAAAAATATTAGATGATTCATTTGAAGTTATAAGTGCAACTGATGGTAAAGAAGCAATAGATATTTTAGAAGATGATACAAAAAGACAAAATATTAAAGCTGTACTTCTTGATTTAAATATGCCAAATGTAAATGGCTTTGAAGTTTTAGATTATTATAAAAATAAAGACTTATTTAGAAGCATACCTATTTCTATTATTACTGGGGTAGATGATAAAGAATCTATAGATAAAGCTTTTAAATATCCAATTATTGATATACTTTTAAAACCATTTAATGAAAGAGATGTAAAAAGAATATTAGAAAAGACAATAAATAGTAAATTATAATGTGAGAAAATAAAAACTTATTTGAACTATTTTTATTCAAATAAGTTTTTTTCTTGTTAAAGTTGAAAAATTATAATTATTTGCATAAATTCTTTCTTGAAGTCTACACATATTAAAATTTATCCACTCATTCCAAGTTTCATTATTTGGTTTTAAAGCTATATATCTTATAAGGGCTCTATACTCATCTCTAAAAGGCATATAATTTTTAGAGAAATATATAGTAGGGAGTAAAAACTCGTTATCTAATAATTGGTTAGTAAGCTCATGCAATTTAACATGTTGAAGTGTTCTAGATAATCTCGTATTGCCATCTTCAAAAACTTGTAATGCCGCAAGTAAACCATGAACTACAAATGGTTTAATAAAAAGATCTTCTTCGCACATAGTTTTGTCATTAAAGTAGACACAAAATAATCTAATAGCTTCATTTATTTGATGATATGATATTGGAAAGAAAGTAATAATTCTTTCACCATTTTCCATATGACATACAAAAGATATATTGCTTTTTCTAAAACTAGGGTTAATATACCCATTTCTTGATGTCCCACGCATTAGTATTTCATGTGTTTTTCTAATTATTTCACTATCAAGGCCATTATTTTCACTTAAAAGTTTTTTTAATAAGTATCTAATTGCGGTTGAATGATGAGTTTCACTATAAGCAATTAAAAGATTAGAATTTTCTCTTTCTAAAGAGTGATTATCAATTGTTTCAGTATTCATTAGTGCTTTAAGAACCTGTTCTCTAGTTGTTTCTTTAAATGTTTTTAAATCGTCTAAATATTCTATATATAACTCTCTTGTAAAATCAATATTTCTTTTTGTTTTATCATTCAAAGAAATATCATAAATATTATCAAACACAGACAAGTCAACAATTTTCTTGCGTGCTTCTTCAAAGTCAGTTATATCCATTTTTGCCAATTCTTCATCCGTATAACTCATATTATTCCTCCAAAATATGTACTATACTTTATCATGATAGTGGTTCTTTGTCAATAATTGGCTTTTTAATTTATCTAAAAATATCCATAATAAGTATAGATAGGTGGTATACATGAAAAAATTAAAAATAATATTAATAAGTTGGTTATTATTACCAATAAATGTATTTGCATATTCAAACTATATAATTCCTGGTGGTGAAACACTTGGTATTGAAATAAATAGTGATGGAGTGATGGTAATAGGTTTTTACCAAATAAATGGAAAATATAACAAAGGAAATCCCACGATAAAATCTGGTGATTATATTATTAAAATAAATGATACATATGTTAATACAATAGGTGAACTCACAAAAATAATTGAACAAAATGTAGATAAAGAGGAAGTAACTATTACTTTAAAAAGAAATGGTAAAGAAAAGACAAGTAAGCTAGAACTTATAAAAGATGGTGATATTTATAAAACTGGTTTATATGTTAAAGATAGCATAACAGGTACTGGTACACTATCATATATTGACCCAGAAACAAAGATATTTGGTGCTCTTGGTCATGAAATAATAGAAAGTAATACGAGTAATATCGTAGAAATCAAAACCGGTACAATATTTAGAAACTATATAACTGGCATTGATAAAAGTAGAGTTGGTTATGCTGGAAGTAAAAATGCCAAATTTTATTATAATACCAAATATGGAAGTATCATGAAAAATACTGGGGTAGGAATATATGGATTATATGAATCTACAATACCAAATAAAGAAATGCTTGAAGTAGCAACTAAAGAAGAAGTTAAAATAGGTAGTGCAAAGATTGCAACAGTTTTAAATAAAGAAGAAGTAAAATATTATGATATAGAAATAAATAAAATAGATGAAACTGCTAAAATAAAAAATATATCATTTAAAATAACTGACAAAGAATTACTTGATAAAACTGGTGGAGTTGTTCAAGGTATGAGCGGTTCTCCAATTATTCAAAATAATAAAATTATCGGAGCTGTAACTCATGTTATAATTGATAATCCCATGTCTGGTTATGGACTTTTTATAACTACAATGCTTGAAGAGGGAGAAAAATAGATTAATATCTATTTTTCTTTTTCTGTTTGTGATAAAATATAAATGGTGATAAAATTGAAAGTTTCAATAAAAGATAATATAGAATTGTATCGTAAAATAGATGAATTAACAAGTATAAATACAGTATCTAAGAAAAATTATAGAGATGATAAAATACTTAATATGGATGTCAGAATATTTAATGAAAATAGTAATAATACTTTAATTTATTTACATGGTGGTGGTTGGGTATCAGGTTCTTTAAATACTCATTCTAATATTTGCTATAAGTTATCAAAAGAAGTAAATACATGTGTTATAGCGCTTGATTATCCTTTAGCTCCCGAAAACAAATTTCCAATAGCTTTAAATGAAATAGATTTAGTATGTGAAAAAATAATGGAAAACTATAAAAATGTATCAATAATGGGAGATTCAGCTGGTGCTAATCTAGCTTTTGCAGTTGCTATAAAAAACAAAAAATTAAAATTTAAAGAAGTAATACTAGCATATCCTGCGGCACAAACAGACTATACAAGCAATACTAAATATAAATCAGTATTAAAAAATAGTGGTAAAACTTTTTTAACTAAAGAATCTCTTCGTGATTATTTAAGTATGTATTTAAGAAATGATAAAGATTATAAGAATCCTTATGTAAACTTACTTAAAAACAATTGGCTTTTTGGCTTTCCTAAAACAACAATTATAACAGGAACTTTAGATCCACTTCATGATGAAGGAATAGCATTAAAAGAAAAATTAGAAAGATTTTTAGTTCCCGTAAGGCACTTAGACCTACAAGGAGCTCCCCATGCTTTTCTAACTAATAATATTTTTCATCAATATAGAGATTTAACTATAGAATATTTAAAAGGAAGTGATACTTTTGAGTAAATGGTATAGATTAGATAATGCTGCTAAAATATTTCCCCCATCTAAAAGCAAAAATGATCCAAAGATATTTAGATTTAGTTGTTGTCTAAAAGAAAATATAGATGAAAATAAACTAAATATAGCACTTCAAAAAACATTAGATGAGTATCCTATATTTAAATCAAGTTTAAAAAAAGGTGTATTTTGGTATTATCTTGAAGAAACAAATAAAAATTTTACTGCAAAAGAAGAAACTAAATCTCCATGTTCTGATTTTTCTAGTAATCATTTATTTGAAGTAACATATTATAAAAGAAAAATAAATCTAGAAGTTAATCATGCCTTAACAGATGGAACAGGAACCCTTACTTTTTTAAAAAGTCTAACAGCAAATTATTTAAACCTAGTATATAATATAAATTCAGCTGAGATAATAAATGAAGGAAGCAGTAAAGAAATAAAGGAAGATGCTTTTATAAAATATAAAAGTAATAATTTTAAAAAAGCTATATCAAATAAAAAAGCTTATAAAATAAAAGAAGATAAATATGTTGAAAATAAACTTAAAATAATTGAAGGAATAGTAAGTACTAAAAAAGTGAAAGAAGAAGCCAAAAAATTAAATTTAACTGTAACAGAATATTTAACAAGTATTCTTATAAAAAGTATAAGTGAAACTAAAAGCAAAAGAAATAAAAAGCCAATTGTTATTACAGTACCAGTAAACTTAAGAAATTATTATCCATCATATACAGTAAGAAACTTTTTTAGTGTAGTAAATGTAAGTTTTAATGAAAAAGATAATTCATTTGAAAATATAAGTAGAGTTGTTAAAGAAGAATTTACTAAAGCATTAGATAAAACCAATATAAAAGCTAAAATGAATAGTACCATTAATTTAGAGAATATATTTATAGTTAGATTAGTTCCAGTAATACTTAAGGATTTTGTTTTAAAACTAGCATATAAAATAGCAAGTAAATACCAAACAATGACTTTATCAAACATTGGAATTGTTAAAATGCCTAAAGTTTATGAAAAATATATTGATTATTTTGATGTATTTATAAGTACAGAAACTATTCAAATGTGTATGTGTTCATATGAGGATAATATGGTATTAAGTTTTACATCTAAATTTACAACTAGTGAAATAGAAAGATATTTTTTTAAAACATTAAGTAGTAATAATATAGATGTTTACATTAATACCAACATGGAAGGTGAAGAAGATGATTAAATGCCATAAATGTAATGTATATATTAATACAAGTGTTAGTAAATGTCCTCTTTGTCATAATCCTTTAGAAAAAAATGAAGGAATAGATGTTTTTCCAATACCTAATTTTGATTATAAAAAACACAATTTATTTATTAAATTATTATTTGCATGTTCTTTAATAGCTATATTTATATGTCTTTTTATAAATTTTTCAATAAGTAATAAAATTAGTTGGGCTTATTTTGTAATTTTAGCAATTGTTAGTTTTTGGATTACTTTAATTGAAGCTATAAAGGGAAGAAAAAACTTTATAAGAATGCTATTTTTAGAAATGATTACTATTTTACTTTTATCTTATTTATGGGATAAATCAACTGGATTTAAGATGTGGAGTATAAATTATTGTTTACCCTTTTTATGTGTATTATATATGATAAGTATTTTAATAATATTACCATTTAAAAGCAAACTTAAAAAAGAATTTGTATTCTATGCTATGATTAATTCTATCATAGGTTTAACTCCAGGTATACTCATTATGTTTAATAAAATAAATGTATATTGGCCAAGTTATATCTCTGTTATATTAAGTATAATTATTTTAGTATTTTTATTTGTATTTGATATAAAACAAATAAAAGAAGAGTTAGAAAGAAGATTTCATATCTAGTTCTAACTTTTTTTATTTAGCATATTCTTTTTATAAAGGGAGGAAATGATATGAATTGTATTATACCATTTACAAAAGATGTTAAATTTAAAAGTAATATTGCAGAAATTTTAAGTGTTTCACTTGAACATGATTATACAGCAAATGAAACAGAGGTTTTAGGTAATTTTACAATATCCGGGGAATATAAAACACATGAAGTAAGTGTTAATAAAGAACATTTTGAATATGTTTTACCATTTTCAGTTAATATGACAAATAAAATTGATACAAATAGTGTTAATTTTGAAGTACAAGATTTTACTT
Source organism: uncultured Bacilli bacterium (assembly GCA_934101795.1). GTDB lineage: Bacteria > Bacillota_I > Bacilli_A > RF39 > UBA660 > Onthocola_B. The sequence goes on along the minus strand of CAKORY010000004.1, from coordinate 66,709 downwards.
ATGAAGTTATTGATAATGATACACTCAGAGTAAATATTGAATATAGTATTAATGCCGATGAAGTAAAGGAAGAAGAACCTTTATTTAAGCAAGTAGAAGAACCAACACTCGACAATTTACTTGATGAAATAGATAGAGAAGTAGAAGAACCTAAAGAAGAAGTAAAAGAAGAAAGAGATATAACTGAAGAAACTAAAGATACTATTTTAAATAATATTAATGATAGTGATGATGTATATGTAACTTATCATATCCATGAAATGAAAGAAACTGATACAATAGAAAGTATATGTTTAAAATATAATACCTCAGATGCAATACTTGGTGAATATAATGATTTAAGTACACTAACTCTTGGGGATAAAATTATAATACCTGAAATAAATGAATAAAAGTTTAGAAATGCTAAAAGCTATTTATAAGCCATATAGATATACAATTAAAGGTAAAACCACTATTTTAGAAACTACCAGTGGAGATTTTATAATAAAACCTAAGAATAAAGATATAAATGAATTATATAATTATCTAACTAATCGTGGATTTATAAACTTTCCTAAGATTATTGATGCATCCAGAGATGAAGTTAATGTCTTTGAGTATGTTGAAGATACAAAACTACCTAAAGAACAAAAATGCGAAGATTTAATAGAATTAATAGCTAGTTTACATAATAAAACTAGCTATTTTAAGGAAGTAAGTAATGATAAATTTAAAACTATATATGAAAATATTAAAAGTAATATTAATTATTTAACAAGTTATTATAATACTTTATATGAAATTGGTTTTAATGAAGATTATGAGTCACCATCAAATTATTTGTTTTTAAGAAATTATTATAAACTTGATGCATCACTAAAGTATGCTTTAGAAGAATTAGATGATTGGTACTCTTTGGTTACAAATGAAAATAAAATCAGGGTAGCAACTTTACATAATAATTTAGAACTTAATCATTTAAGAGACAATAAACTTATAAGCTGGGATAATTATATAATAGATACACCTGTTATAGATATAGCTAAACTTTATAAAAAAGAATGGAATAATATAGAATTTAGTGAAATATTATCAAGATATATGTATAAGTTTCCTTTACTTGATTATGAAAAGAAATTATTATTTATTTTAATAACTCTGCCACCAGAAAGTAAAAAGAGTAATAATGAATTTGAAAGATGTCAAAATGTAAGTAATTTAATTGATTATGTTTTTAAAACTGAAGAATTAATAAGGCCATATAATACGCATGATGAAGAAGAAAAATAAAGATATTTCTAAAAGTAAAATAAAAATATTAAATCTAAAGGGGAGTATTAAAGTAATTAGTGCTTGATAAAAAATTAATACTCCGAGTATAAATAAAATTATAATAGTTAAACCATTACGAGGACCATTACACTTCATGAGTAATCACCTATATTTATTATATGAAAAAAATATTGTAATGGTTTTTTTGTGTACAATTTTATAAAATGTGTAAATGTGATGCTTTTTTTTTTTTTTTTTTTCAGGTATACTTATATAGTAACGTAAGAATATTATGCGTGAGTTTGTTAGTTAAAAAGGACGTGGTATGTATGGAAAAAAATAAAAAACAAGCATTAATTCTTAGTATAGTTGCAGTTGTTACATTAATTACTTTAGTAGTTGGTGCAACATTTGCATATTTTAAAGCACAAGGGGGAGCATCAAGTTCTACGGAGGTTAAGGTTACAACATATACAACAGATATGCTTACATTTACAACAGGTAGTGCTATAAGTTTATATGCAGACCAATCATCATTTGGTCAAGAAAAGGGAAGTTTATCTGGAGAAACATTTGCTAAAGCAACATTAGTTGCAAATAATAAGACAAATGAAGCAACAGATAACTATTATGTATATTTTAATATTGAAAACAATACATTCAAATATACATTAGGTGAAGATAAACCAGAACTTATATTAACAGTTACAGGACCAGATGGAAATGAAGTAACAGAAATATCAGGACTAACTCATAAAGTAGTTCAAGATAGAGAAAACAAAAGTATATCAGGTTTTGATGTTACAACAACAAATGGTTTAATAACTATAGCAAATAAGAAAACAATAACAGCAACAACAGATGCAAAAGAAGAACAATATACACTAAAGCTTACATTTGTAAACTATGAAGGAGATCAAACAGCTAATGCATCAAGTGGATTAAGTGCAAAGGTTATGATACAAAAAGAAAAAATAAACCTATTAACGGATTATGTAAAATCATTATATACAGGTACTCAAGGAGAAAATGGCATCTATCATCACAATGGTACAATCAAAAGTGCTTCTGAATTTAAATTTGAATTTTTTAATCAAGAAACACATGAACATGAAATAAAAACATATCCTGTTGGAACTGTTTTAGATGCTGAAGATAATTCGTACAGATTTGCTGGAGCAAGTGATCAAGTAAATAATTATGTATGTTTTGGAAGTAATGCAACGCCATGCCCAGCTGATAATCTATATAGAATAATCGGAGTATTTGGAGGTAAAGTAAAACTAATCAAATCAGATTATGCAACAAGTGCATTATTAGGTACCGATGGAGATTATGGAGATAAATATACAACTGTTACTTCTGATCCTTCATATGATTGGGATAATACCAATTATAAAGGAAACAATTTAGCTAATATAGCAGCATATAATTGGAATAAGTCTGGTCAAAATATATGGAGTTTATCAAATTTAAATAAAACAAATTTAAATACTAACTTCATAACAAAAATAGGAGATGACTGGGCAGCTAAAATAGCAGAAACAACATGGAAGGTTGGAGGGGTGAACTTGGAGTATTTGGCTGGAGGAATAGCCAAAAATGCATACCAAAATGAAGTGGTAAAACCAGAATCTGGTGAATACTCTTCAGAAACAGAATATAGTGCAAAAATAGGCTTAATGTATGTAAGTGACTATATGTATGCAACACCACAAGATAAGTGGACATTAGAAAGTTATAATGATGATGCATCAAAAGATTATAGAGCTGCCACAAGTGTCAATTGGATGTATATGGGGCTAGTAGAATGGACAATTACCCGTAATGCGGACTGGGATGACCATGGGAATTTTGTGAATTACACCGGCAACATCACCGACAACGACTGCTATGTTGACTCTGATACGTATGCTGTTCGGCCAGTCTTCAATCTTTTACCTTCCGTAACTTATGTCGAAGGCGATGGAACTCAAAATTCACCAATTCGTATAAACTAGTGGCTAACACAAAAATCAATCTATATAGGTTGATTTTTTGTTTAGGTTTTGATAAACTATATATAGTAAGGTAAGTGATAAAATGAGAAGTAAAAAAGGGTTTGCTTTTGTGGAAACAATTATAACTGTAGTAATACTATCTGCATCACTTTTATATCTTTATAGTACCTACAATGCCATAATAAGTGATGAAAAAGTAAGATTATATTATGATGATCCAGCTTATATTTATTATACAAATTATGTTAGAAAATTTCTAGAAGAATATAGTGACATAGAAAACGTAAAGAAAAATTATTTTAATGATACATATATAGTTACTTTAGGAACAGGTTTTGATGCATTATTTAACGAAGTAGAAAAAGCTGATAACAGAATATACTCTCTAGAAGAAATAGTTAAAAGTTTCAAAATAAATCAAATGATATTGGTAAAAAGTGAAATGTTTGATAACTGTTATGAAGGCACTGAAAAATATTGTAAATCATCAATAAATAATTTAAGTTATAATATGCAAAAATATGTTAATTCTTTAAGTGATACAAAGTATGATTACTATTTAGTTATTGAATATGCAAATAAACTTGAAGATACAACGGAAGAAAATAAAAATAAAGAAAGAGATATTATTAAGTGCACTCCAGGAATGGATAAAAGATGTCAAACATATTATGCTTCAGTCGGTATGTATGGAAAAACACAAGCTTCAATTTAATCTCTTCCATAACTTATGCATCTGGAAATGGTACTAAATCTGATCCAATAATAATAAAATAAGGAGGCAATTATGAAAAATAGCAAAGGTTTTATATCCGTAACAGTAATTTATTCATTTTTCCTAGTATTCTTAACTCTAATGATGTTTATAATAGTTAATATGGTTACAAGTAGAAATCTTTTAAATAATATGAAGAAAACAATAAAAAATGAGATAAGTGATACTAATTTTGCTAATTATCTTATTAATAGATATGAAGAAATAAATATGTTAAAAATAGATAATACATATAGGTTTAATGGAAGTAACCCCAATAATTATATTAAGTTTAATAATGAAACATATCGAATAATCGGAGTAATTGATGGTAAAGTAAAACTAATAAAAAATGATAGTATTATAAATGTAGCCTTTGATAGCAAAAGTTCAAATAACTATGAAGAATCATCAGTAAGTTCTTATTTAAATACTGAATTTATAAATAACCTAGGAGATAATATTGAATTAATAGAAACTACCACATGGTATGTTGGTGGTTTAGATAATTCTTTTAAAACTAAACCTGGTAAAGAAATAATTAATTATGAAATCGGAGATAAAAAAAATAATGGTGTTACCACTATTCAAAAGATAGGTTTACCATATATAAGTGATTATATTTATGCAGGTAATGAAAGCATATATGATGAAACAGTAAAAAATCAAAATAACTGGCTTTTTACAAGTAATATGTGGTTTATAACAAGAACAAATAGTAATTTAGTATATAGTTATTATCTAAAAAATGATGGTACTATAGATACTGATATTGCAAGCAATAATAAAAATATTAAACCAACATTTTACCTAAAGGGAAGTGTTAGATATTTAAGTGGGACTGGCACAAATGCTGATCCATATATAGTGGGGTAATTTATGAAAAAAATGAATAAAAGAGGAAGTACACTTTTAGAACTTGTAATAAGTATTGCATTAATATCTATTATTTTAATCTTTCTAATGAGACTTTTAGTAGATTTAAATAATACAGAAACAAATAATGTATATGCCAAAGACAATCAAATTAACAGAGCAGAAATATTAAGAATGATAGAAAATGATTTAAATAACAATGTTATAACTGATATTGATAGTACAGGTTCTACGAGTAATAATTTAAAAATAAAATTTACTTTTAAAAATAATAAAACTAGTATTATAGATGCAACTGAAAACAAATTTACTTATAAAAGTTCAAGTAATAGCACACGAAATTGGACAATAGATGGAGGAAAAATATATACAAAAAAAGCAAATGTAAGCTATAGTGATGATAAAATAAATGAAGTAAATAAAAGAATATATACATTACAAATAGATATTGAAGTGCACACAACAAATGATAAAAATAAATTTGGAAATAATAATTTATTAGATGATATTTTAATAAGTTATATTGGTAAATCACAAGATTTTAACAAAAATATTACTTGTCTAGGTTATAATTGTTAGCAAAACCACTAAAATAGTTTGTATTATCCTACCTTTAAAAAAGTATTTGTATGATAAATCAGCCTCATTTAAGATACATGAAACTTGAGTATGAATAGAAAAACCCCCAAAAGATATAAATATCATTGATATAATTTCTTTGAACTTTATATTAGCATTAATTAGTGCTGCCAGCCCTTGAGTCATTTCTAAAAATCCTTTAAAGAAAATATTAAATGGATAAATAATATTAAATTCAGTAATTATAATATTTGATAATATAAGGTAAAATGTTATAACTCCAAGAACAGTAATAGTGGTATTTATACTAGTTTTAATTGAAGAAGATAAATTAATTTCATTAGCATTTATAGATTTACCATTTGATGGTAAATCTTTTTTATATATAAAATACAAGAAAAGATTTGTTAAATATAAAATTAACATTAATCTAATAGTTATAAATTTACTTAAGAATATAGAATTTAATATAGAATATAAAAATAATGGATTAGCAAAAAATGTAAAAATCAAACAAGTATTAGCATATTCTTTACTAATTATATTTTGCTGTTTTAATTTAGAAATAATATATGTTCCAGAAGGTGTTCCACTTAAAAGAGACATAATAAAAATGTAAACAGCAGTATTTTTAAAAAATGATGCAAAATCTAAATTAATTAATAAGTCTTGAATAATAATCATTATAAAAAGATTTGGAAAAACCCTATTAAGCCATATAGTGGTAGCATCCAAAGTACTTTTCAAAACAATATCATAATTATTAAAAATTAGTATAATAAATGTCATAATAAGTAAAATAGTTATTTTTCGTTTCATATTCTCTTCCTTTTTTGCTATAATTAATAAAGGTGATGCAATTTGTTTAATAAAATATATGACAAAGTTAAATTATTTATTTTAGAAAATATAAGATTTTTAATTTGTTTAACAATTTTAATATTTGTTTTTACGTTTGAGTTTCCTTATGTAGTTTATACACCCGGAGGTCTTGTTAATTTAAATGAAAGAATAGATGTTGAAAATGGATATGACAAAAATGGAAGTCTTAATATGAGTTATGTTTCGATGCGAAAAGGAACAATTCCTAGTATTTTACTTTCTTATGTTATTCCTAACTGGGATCTTAAAAAAAATGAGGATGTAACTATAAATGATGAATCCATTGATGAACTATTAAAGTTAGAGAGAATATATATGACTTCATCTGTTAATAATGCCACTATTCTAGCGTATAATAAAGCTGGTAAAGAAGTAAAAATTACTAAAAGCATAAATAATGTTACATTTATTGCAGATTTTGCTAAGACAGATGTAAAGCTTCAAGATGAATTTTTGAAAGCTGATGGTAAAGAGATTGAAACAATTGATGATTTAAAAGGCATTATTAATAATAAAAATATTGGTGATAAAATAAATATTGTTGTAAAAAGAAATAATAAAGAAAAGAATTGTTATGCTATTATCTCAGAAAATGAAGGAGAAAAGAAAATAGGTATAGGATTTTTAACTACTTATGAATATGACACAAATCCAGATATTAAAATCAAAACCAAAGCTAGTGAATCAGGTTCTAGTGGAGGTTTAATGCTCACATTAGCTATTTACAACGATATAGTAAAAGAAGATTTAACAAAAGGAAGAAAAATTGTTGGTACTGGTACAATTTCTTTAGATGGCACTGTTGGTGCTATTGATGGTGTTAAATATAAAATGCTTGGAGCAGCAAAAAAGAAAGCAGATATATTTCTTTGTCCAGAAGAAAACTATGAAGAAGCATTAAAAGTAAAAAATGAATTTAATTTGCAACTAGTTTTAAAAAGTGTGAAAAACTTTGATGAAGCTGTAGATTATCTTTTAAATAGTTAAAATATGTAAATATATACACAAATTTGACATACTTAAAAAGCCCAATTTATGGGCTTTTTTTATGTATAATAAACTTATTTTAAAAAACTTTATAATAACTGGGGAAATTTTAAGTAATTTAGGAAATATATAATATGAGAGGATAAATTAGGATACTTAGAAGGAGGAAATATGAAAATATTTAATAAAAAAGTAATAATAGTTGGAATAACAATAATTTTATTAATAATTAGTGGAGGAATTTATGCATTTATGAATTTTAATGATGATGAGTATATTGATAGTGAAAATAATAACTTATTAGTTAATGAAACTATTTCTGAAAAAAATCAAAGTATAAAAATTAAAGCCGAAATAAAAGGAGAAGTTATATCACCTGGAGTTTATGAGTTTGATGAAGGCAGTAGACTTAAAGATTTAATTGATGCAGCCGGAGGTTTTAGCAAAAAAGCTTATTATGACAATATTAATTTAAGTATGAAACTTAAGGATGAAATGGTTGTTGTTGTTTATGATAAAGATAATATAAAGAAAAAAGCAAGTAGTGTAGATAAGCCAAATAATGTAAATAAAAGTTCAAGTACAAATAAAAATACTTCATTTTCTAATAAGACTAATGAAAAAAATATAGTACCAGAATATAATATTGATAGTTCTCTAGAAAATAATGAAAGTGTAATTGAAAAATCCGAAAGTAAAGTTGTTGATGAAATTAAATCAAATGATAATAATGATAATAAAAACACATTAGTAAATAAATTAGTAAACATTAATACTGCAGGTATAAAAGAACTTTCAACCCTTACTGGTATAGGTGAAGCTAAAGCCCAAAAAATCATTGATTATCGTGAAGCTAATGGAGAATTTAAATCTATTGATGAAATAATGAAAGTTAAAGGTATCGGTAAGGCAACTTATGAAAAATTTAAAGCAAATATTACAATTTAATAAACTTTTAGTAATATTAGGTATATTTATATTTATTTATATAATATTTTTTACAAAAATAATAAAATATTCCTCTAAATATGACATAAAAGAGGAATATGTAACTGGTATAATCACAAGTATGAAACTTGATGGAAATAAACTTACAATAAATATTAAAGCTAGGGAAAATATAATAGCAAATTATTATGTTCAAACAGAAGAAGAAAAAAATAGTATATTTAATACATTTCATCTTGGAAGCAAAGTATATTTAAGAGGTTCATTTAGTGAACCTCTTAATAATACAGTGCCAAATACTTTTAATTATAAAAGATATTTATATAACAAAAAAATATATTATATTTTTAATATTTCTGAATATAAAATAATTGATAGTAATAATCTAATCTATAAATTAAAGGATAACTTATTTAAAAAAATATACAATAGTGAAAATAGTGATTACTATTTAGCTTTCATACTTGGGGATAAGGCACTACTATCAAGTGATATCTACGATGCATATCAAAAAAATGGTATTAGTCATTTATTAGCAATATCAGGAATGCATATTAATATGTTAGTTTTATTAATTTCAAAAATTATAAAAAGTGAAAAAAAAGAATTTTTTGCAACATCAGTATTTTTGTTATTATATTTATTTTTAACAGGAATAACTGCATCAATAATGCGTGCTATAATATTTTATATATTGAAAAAAATAAATAAGCTGAAGAAACTTAGATATTCAAATATGCATATACTTATTTTAAGTGCTTATTTAATTTTATTAATCGATCCTTTTATGATTTATGATCTAGGTTTTATTTATTCTTTTGTTGTTTGTTTTGGTATTATTTATTACACCGATTATATAAAAGGCAATTATTTTATAAAACTACTAAAATTAAGTATTATAACTTTTTTATTTAGTTTACCAGTTACGGCCTTAGTAAACTTTGAAGTAAATTTACTTTCAATTCTAATTAATATTATTTTTGTTCCTTGGGTAAGTTTATTCTTATATCCATTTATTTTAATTTCGTTTATCTTTCCATGTTTAAATCCAATATTAAATTTTTTTATATCAGTTACTAACAATTTCAATATATTTTTAGGTAAATTTTGTTTATTAATAAATATACCCAAAATGCCAATAATTTTTGTTACTTTATTTTATATAATTTTGTTAACTAAGAAAAAGGAAAACTTATATTTATTAATATTAATAGTTGTTACTTGTAAATTATTACCTTTCTTAGATTTTAACTATTATGTTTACTATTTAGATGTTGGTCAAGGTGATTCTAGTATTCTTGTATCTCCGCATAATAAAGAAACTATTATGATTGATACTGGTGGCAAAGTAGAATATAAACTGGCTGATTGGAAAAAGAAAAAGAAAGTCTACCACTTAAGTAACAACACTATTAAATTTTTAAAAAGTAAAGGTATAACCAGTCTTTCATGTATGATTATTACACATGGTGATGCAGATCATGCAAAAGAAAGTTTAAATATTATAGAAAATATCAATGTAAAGAGTGTCATATTAAATAGTGGAAACATTAATAATTTAGAAAAAGAAATTATTTCTTCTAAAGTTAATATTACAAAAAAATACAATTTTAAATATTTTAATATAGTAAATTTAAATAATGACATATATGACAATGAAAATGATAATAGTATTGTAAATTATGTAACTTTTTTAGGTTATAAATTTCTTTTTATGGGTGATGCATCAATTAAAGTTGAAGAAAAACTATTAGAAAAATACAAAATTACAAACATTAATTTTTTAAAAATTGGCCATCATGGAAGTAAATATAGTACTAGTAAGAATTTTATCAATACTTTAAAACCAATCTATTCAGTCATAAGTGTAGGAAGAAACAATAAATATGGGCATCCACATGAAGAAGTATTAGAAAATTTAAAAAATAGTAAAGTTTTAAGAACAGATTTAAAAGGTACGATCTGTATAAAGTTAAATAAAAATAAAATAAAACTAAAATATGCATTAAATTAAAAAAACAGGGAGAAAATATATGATGAATTATTATAATGAAATAAAAACTGAAATACTAAATAATGAGATAACTAAAAAGGTAAAGGATTATTCAAAAAACAAAAGTGACTTAACAACTTATTATAACGTTGGAAAACTTTTAAGTGAAGCAGGTAAACATTATGGTGAAGGTATTATCAAGGAATATTCAAAAAAGTTGAGTAAGGAATTAAATAAAAATTATTCAGTTACTACTTTAAAATATATGAGATTATTTTATGAATTTGGAAAAAGTCAGCCGGTGGCTGACCAATTAACATGGAGTCATTATATAGAATTATTACCACTTAATAATAAGGAAAAAATAACCTATTATATTAATGTTACTATTAAAAATAATTTGTCAAAACGTGAGCTTCGAGAACGCATTAAAAATAATGAGTATGAAAGATTAGATGAACAAACAAAACTAAAGCTAATAAAAGATGAAAAATTAAAACTTCAAGATACTATCAAAAATCCAATTATAATAAAAAGTAATGCTAATTATGAAGTAATATCTGAGAAAGCATTGGAGAAAATTATTCTTGAAGATATTGAAGAATTTATGAAAGAGTTAGGTAATTCATTTTCTTTTGTAGGTAGTGAATATCCAATTAAAGTTGGTTGCAACTATAATTACATTGATTTACTATTATATAACATTGAGTTCAATTGTTATGTAGTTATAGAATTAAAGATAACTAAATTAAAAAAAGAACATATAGGTCAAATAGAAGTTTATATGAATTATATAGATAAGAATTTAAGAAAACCAATGCAAGATAAAACGATAGGTATTATTCTTTGTAGAAAAGATAATAAATTTATTATGGAATATTGCAGTGATGAAAGGATAAAGGTAAGAGAATATGAATTATTATAATGAGATAAAAAATGAAATACTAAATAATGAGATAACTAAAAAGGTAAAGGATTATTCAAAAAACAAAAGTGATTTAACAACTTATTATAACGTTGGAAAACTTTTAAGTGAAGCAGGTAAACATTATGGTGAAGGTATTATTAAGAAATATTCAAAAAAGTTAACAAAAGAATTTGGTAAAGGTTATGGTTTAAGTAATTTAAAAAATATGAGAAAGTTCTATAATTTTCAAAAAAGCCAAACACTGTCTGGCTTTTTGTCATGGAGTCATTTTTGTGAATTGTTTAAATTAAATGATACTATTAAAATAAAATATTATATTACAATGTGTGAACAAAACAGTCTTTCTGTTAGACAGCTTCGAGAATGTATTAAAAATAATGAGTATGAAAGATTAGATGAACAAACAAAACTAAAGCTAATTAAAGACGAAAAATTAGAAGTTCAAGATACTATCAAAAATCCAATTATAATAAAAAGTAATGCTAATTATGAAGTAATATCGGAAAAAGTGTTACAAAAAATGATTCTTGAAGACATACCATCATTTTTAAAAGAACTAGGTAATTCATTTTGTTTTATATCAAATGAATATCCAATTAAAATTGGTTGTAACTATAACTATATTGATTTACTTTTGTATAATTATGAATTTAACTGTTTTGTAGTTGTAGAGTTAAAGGTTACAAAATTAAAAAAAGAACATATAGGTCAAATAGAAGTTTATATGAATTATATAGATAAGAATTTAAGAAATTCAATGCAAGATAAAACGATAGGTATTATTCTTTGTAAAAAAGATAATAAGTTTATCATGGAATATTGTAGTGATGAAAGGATAAAGGTAAGAGAATATGAATTATTATAATGAGATAAAAAACGAAATACTAAATAATGAGATAACTAAAAAGGTAAAGGATTATTCAAAAAACAAAAGTGACTTAACAACTTATTATAACGTTGGAAAACTACTAAGTGAAGCAGGTAAACATTATGGTGAAGGTATTATCAAAGAATATTCAGATAAGTTAACTAAAGAATTTGGCAAAGGATATACAGTAACCAGATTAAAATATGCAAGAAGATTTTATGAAGTTTTGTCAAAAAGTCCGACAATGTCGGACTTTTTGACATACTCACATTATTGTGAATTAATATGGTTTGATAATATAAACAAAATTAATTACTATATAACAATTTGTAAAGAGCAAAATTTATCAGTGCGTGAACTTCGCAAACGTATTAAAAATAAAGAATATGAAAGATTAGATGAACAAACTAAACTAAAGTTAATTAATGAAGAAAAATTAAATCTTCAAGATATTATCAAAAATCCAATTATAATAAAAAATAATACTAATTATGAAGTAATATCAGAAAAATTGTTACAAAAAATGATTCTTGAAGATATACCAGCATTTTTAAAAGAACTAGGTAATTCATTTAGTTTTATATCAAATGAATACCAAATAAAGATAGGTGATAGCTATAATTATATTGATTTACTATTATATAACATTGAATTTAATTGTTATGTAGTGGTTGAGTTAAAGGTTACTAAACTAAAAAAAGAACATATAGGTCAAATAGAAGTTTATATGAATTATATAGATAAGAATTTAAGAAATCCAATGCAAGATAAAACAATAGGTATTATACTTTGTAGAAAAGATAATAAGTTTATCATGGAATATTGCAGTGATGAAAGGATAAAAGTAAGAGAATATAAATTAATAAAATAAAATATAAATTTTAGATGACATTTAAACAAATTTTTGTTAAAATAATTAAGTGATGTCTTATGAAAATATTTATAATGGGTCCTACCGGAGTAGGAAAAACCAAATTAAGTATAGCTTTAGCTAAGTATTTAGATGCTTATATAATTAATTGCGATGCTGTGCAAGTATATAAAGAACTTAATATAGGTAGTGCAAAAGTAACAGAAGAAGAAAAAGAAGGGATTAAGCATTTTCTTTTTGATATAAAAAATCCAGATGAAGAATATAATGTTAAGGATTATCAAAAGGATTTAAGAGATTTATTCGCAAAATATAAAGACAAAAATCTTATTATAGTAGGTGGAACTGGATTATATGCAACAGCTGGAGCTTATGACTATAGATTTTATGAAGATGAAAATGACACAGATTATAGCTCATATTCTTTAGAAAAATTATATGACTTAGCTTTAAAAAAAGATAAAAATTGTTGTATAGACAGAAATAACAGAGTAAGGCTTGAAAGATTTTTAAAAAGAAGTAATGACCAAAAAATAGAACCAATTTTGCTTTATGAAGATTGTATATTTATAGGTCTTACCACAGAAAGAAACAAATTATATGAAATTATAGATAATAGAGTAGATGTAATGATAAATAATGGATTGATTGAAGAAGTTAAAACACTTTATAAAAAATATCCAAATAGTATGATACTTAAAAGAGCAATAGGTTATAAAGAGATAATCGACTATTTAAGTGGAAATATTACTATAGAAGAGGCAATTGATTTAATAAAGAAAAATAGTAGGCATTATGCTAAAAGACAATATACATGGTTTAATAATAAGATGGATGTTAAATGGTTTAATGTAAATTTTGAAGATTTTTCTAAAACAATAGAAGAAGTGAAGGAGTATTTAGGTGATAAAAATGAATAAGAAAAAAAGTTTATTATTAATTTGGATAAGTACATTTATATTATTTACAAGTTTAGTATTTTATGTAATTGGATGTAATTCTAATTATTTAGTTAAAAACATATTCAAATTAATATCATTAATTGTCTTAATAATTAGTGTTTTAAGCTTAATTATTGGTATAGTTAGCTTAGTAAAAAATAAGCATAGAAAAGCCTTTAGTAAAGCTAAAATGATAGTGGTTTCAGTTTTAATAGTTACATATATGTTTGGTTGTTCAACATTTTTGTTTATCTTATATGGCCCATTTACTGGATTTAAAGAATGGCTTATTACAACAGCTATGGCCACAATGAACCATCAGTATTATTGTAAATGGTTCTATAGTACCGAAGAAATAAATAAAGTTTTAGGAAACAATTATATTGATGATGGTGGAAAAGAAACAGATCCTACCCTTGTTGATCATAAAGAAACTTTAAATTATAAAAATGAATATGAAAAACAGATATTAGAAAGAAATAAGGATGATTTATATAAAATAATAAAATTTAAGGTTAATGGCTGTGATGCTTATTTAGGAGTTGTTTATGATCCAAGTAAAATAAGTGTTGGATATTCTAAATGGCTTGGTAGAAGTGGACAATATATTTATGATATGGCAAAGGAACAAAATTCAGTTTTAACCATTAATGGTGGAGGATTTATGGATCCAAATTATAATAGTAATGGAGCAAATCCCGTAGGTCTAACAATATCTAACAAAAAAATTATAACCGATCATAATATGGGTGGTGCATCTGGCGTAGTAGGCTTTAATACTGATAACACTTTAGTTCTTCTTCAAAACGTTGGTGGAGAAAAAGCTTTAGAAATGGGAATTAGAGATGCTGTATCCATGGGGCCATTTTTAATAGTTAATGGCCAAAAGTCATTTACTAAAGGAAATGGTGGTTGGGGATATGCTGCTAGAACTGCTATTGGTCAAAGAAAAGATGGCATTGTATTAATGTTAGTTGTTGATTCTAATGCTACTCGTACTAAAGGAGCTTCCATGAAAGATTTAGTTGATATCATGGATAGATATGGTGCCGTTAATGCTGCAAACTTAGATGGTGGAACATCAAGTGTTATGGTAGAAAAGCATGGTACTGGAAAAGATGCAACATTTGATATGTTAAATGATCCAATTGATTCAGCTTTAAGACACAGAACCAGAGGAATACCAACCATATTTAAAGTAGTGGAATAATAAAAAACACCAGATTTTCTGGTGTTTTATTCATCAAATTTAGCATCTACGTAATAAATAGGTCTTCCTTCTTTTTCATATTGTTTTTCAAAATCAGTCATTATATTACTAATATTTCTCTCATCATGATGTAAATCTAAACTAACTTTATTAAAGGTGTACCAATATTGTGATAGTGTTTCAAGTGAATATGCAAATAGTCCTTTATTATCAGTCTTTAAAATAATATGTTTATCTTTTTTAAATATTTTATCATATAATTTTAAATAACTTATATGAGTAAATCTATTTTTTTCATCAATACCTTTCGGCCAAGGTTCTGAGAAAGTTAAGTATATTGTCGATATTTCTTTACCAAATATTTTGTCGATATTCCTAGCATCATCATTAATTAATTTTAAATTAGTAATTTTTTCTTTTTGAAGCTTTTCTGTAGCCATAACCATTTGTGATGGATAAAGTTCAAGCCCAATAAAGTTAATATTTGGATACTTTTTGGCCATATTGATTATAAATTCGCCACGTCCCATACCAAGTTCTAAACTAATTGGATTTTTATTGCCAAATAAATCATGCCATTTATTCTTATATCTATATGGATCCTTAACAAAGTATTTGCTATTTTCAATTATTTTATATGCATTTTTAATTTTATTATATTCCATGATATGTCCTTCTTTCTTTAAAGATTATAGCATGTATAAATCAAAAAGTAAAATGATTTATAATGTATTTTATTGCTAAGAAAAAGATACATTTTTTATTGCAAATATACTTATGTTATGTTATAGTTTGTTTGTACAGAATTTTTAAAACACTTTACAGTATCATGAAGCCACACCAAAAATGCCTTAATTATATGATGCTTAGAAAGTGTTTTTATATGTCTTTAAATATTCAAAGTGTTGTTGAAAAAAATACACATTCGCAATCCTATATTGATATTACAAATGAATGGTTAGAAGAAACACACGAAATCAGAAATGAAATAAAAATACTACAAAAAAATGAAATATTTGAGTATAAAGGAAAAAAGTATTTGATTGATAATCATTTTATAAAATATAGATTAAAACAAAAAGAAACAAATTTTGCAAAATGGCTTTGTAAAAATACCACTTTGAAAATCCAATTAAATCCAGAAATAGAATATCCTGAAAATGTTAGCGTATCTGACTGTACAATTTACAAGAATGATGTGTTTCTAGGAAACTATGATATGAAAATAGTAATCGGAGCAAGTAAACAATTATTATTTCATAACGTTGATGGGAAAAATAACCAAGCTGTGAGATTTTTGTTCGAAGCAACTCACTCTCCTTTAAGTATGAATGAATTAGTAATTCAAGCCGAAGAAATTTTTAGAAGAAAAGCAAGATGGATTGAAGAAATAGGAATAAAGAAAAATAATGAATTTATTATTTTAAAAAATATTAACGTAAAAAAATAAAAGTTGTAACACTAGATGAAAAGTCACCACGACTACAACTTTTAATACTTGTATTATAGCACAGAAAAAACAATGCGTCAATTAATTGCTGTACATTTGTTAAAATTATTTATTTGGTAAAAATGATTATACAAAGATATTTAAAAGAAAATGAAAAAAGAAGCAACCTTGTTGTACCAACGCTTTTGCTTCTTTAACGGCATAACTATACCATAAAACTTATAGTTATGTCAATTGATTATAGCATGAAGTTTGCTATACTGACATTAATATTATATGTAAAGACCTATTATATTCTTAAATAATAAAAAGAGTGTGACCGCGCTGGAAAGTCAGCACGACCACACTCTAGTAAATCTAATGTACAACTTTTAGTGGAATATGAGAGGAAAATATGTTAAAATTATAAACGAGGTGAAAAAACTATGTTTGTTGATGAACTTAATATAAAATTAATGGCAGGTCCTGGTGGAGATGGGTGTACTTCATTTAGAAGAGAAAAGTTTGTACCAATGGGTGGACCTGATGGAGGAAATGGTGGCCGTGGTGCTAGCATAATTTTCAATGTAGATAAAAGTCTAAAAACTTTGGTAGATTTAAGTTATAAAAAGATAATTAAAGCACCCAAAGGTGAAAATGGAAAAGGGTCTAATAAATATGGAAAAAATGCTGAAGATATCATCATTAATGTCCCTGAAGGAACTACCATTATTAATAAAGCAACCAACGAAGTGATGGCTGATTTAATAAACGATGGAGAAAAGTTTGTTGTTGCCCATGGTGGTCGTGGTGGAAAAGGAAATAAATCTTTTGCAACTCATGACATGCCAGCTCCTAAATTTAGTGAAAAAGGTGAGCCTGGCGAAGAAATAGAAGTTAGACTAGAGCTTAAAGTTTTAGCAGATGTAGGTCTTGTAGGTATGCCAAGTGTAGGAAAATCAACCCTTTTATCTGTGATTAGTTCATCTAAACCTAAGATTGCTGCCTATCATTTTACAACGCTTAATCCAAATTTAGGTGTTGTAAAACTTAAAAATGGCAAAAGCTTTGTAATGGCTGATCTACCAGGACTTATTGAAGGCGCATCAAGTGGGGTAGGACTTGGTACAGAATTTTTAAAACATGCTATGCGTACAAGAATAATAGCTCATGTTGTTGATATGGGAGCATCTGAAGAAAGAAATCCAATCGATGACTACAAAACAATAAGAAATGAAGTTATAAAATATAGTGAAATATTAAAAAATAAAAAAGAAGTAGTTATAGCAAGTAAGATGGATTTAGAAAACGGTAAAGAAAACTTAGAAAAATTTAAGAAAGAATATCCCGATTTAGAAGTTATTCCCGTAAGTTCTTATGACTTAAATGGTATAGATAAAATGGTAGAAAGACTTATGGAAATACTTGATGAAACACCTAAAGAAGATTTGTATCCAAAAGAACAATTTAAAATATATAAATATGAAGATAATAAACCATACAATATTAAAAGAGATGGTAATATCTGGATCGTTTCCGGCAAGGAAATCGAAACACTTCTTCTTATGACTAAATTTAATGAAGATGAAGGAGTACTTAGATTTGCTCGTAAATTTAAAGGTATGGGTATTGAAGATGAATTAGAAAAGTTGGGTGCTAAACCCGGAGATGAAGTCCAAATATTAGATTATATGTTCACTTTCAAAGACTAAAACATCCCCAATTTTCAAATTCAAACTAGTGTTTAGTGGTAGTACAATAACACTAGTTTTTTCATTAAAATGTTTATAACTAATATACTTAAGAAAAGGCATATTTCTATATTTAAAGACTATAGAATTTTTATCATCAATCATAAGTATATCTATATTTTTCAAAAAATTAAAATAAGAATGCTTATTTTTATACAAAATATATTCTTCATCAGTTTTAATTCTTTTAACTTTTTTAAATAAAATATTATTTATATAAAGGTTCATATTTAAGTTTATGAACGTTACTTGATAATTTTGCATAAATTTGATATTATTATAGTGGTGATAATATGTATAGTTATATAAAAGGCTTTGTTACTGAGATAGGCATAAATAATATTGTTGTAGAAGCAAATGGCGTAGGCTTTTTAATATATGTTCCTAATCCATTTTGCTATGAAGTAAACAAAGAATATAAAGTTTATGTTTATAATAAAATTGGTGAAGATGAGTATAGTTTGTATGGTTTCAAAGAAAAGGAAGAATATGAGCTATTTTTAAAACTTATTAGTGTTAAAGGTTTAGGACCAAAAATTGCTCTTCCTATACTTGCAACAGGTTCCATAAGTGGAATAGTTGATGCAATTAATAGAGAAAATATCCTATATTTAACTAAATTTCCAAAAATTGGAGAAAAACTTGCTCGTCAAATAATTCTTGATTTAAAAGGTAAGATTGATATAGATGTAACTGAAGTAGAAGATGATAGCACTGAAGATTTAATGGACACTTTAAATGCTTTAGGTTATAAAACTGCTGAAATTAAAAAAGTTATTAATAATGTTGATCACAGTAAGTCTTTGGAAGAACAAGTTAAAGAAGCTTTAAGGCTATTACTTAAGTAGGTGAGTTATGAATAAAAATGGGTTTACATTAGTTGAATTACTTGCAGCAGTAGTTATAATATCCATTATTACTTTGATGGGAAGCATTGGTATAGCCGCAGCTAAAAGGGGAATAAATCAAAGTTTGTGGAACACTAATATTGAATTAATTGAAGCTGCCGGGGAAAGTTTTGGAAATGATAAAAAAGAGTTTATAAAAAACCTAGACCCAAATGCTCATAGTTGTGAAATAAATAGTAAAAAAATAGCACCATGTTTAACTATTAAAGTCCAAACGCTTATAGATAGAAATTATTTAAATACAAAAGAAACTATTGAATATAATGAAGTAAAAAATTATAAAGTTATTATAAATAAAACTATAGATAAAGCACAAGTTACGGTTCCATCAGATGAAGAAAAAAACTTTGTAAGTGGTTATTATGCAAATAGAGAAAAAGTTTATGTTTATGTAGAAAATGACATAGTTTATGCTAAGTATAGTGGTATAATAGCAGAAAATTAAAAAAACAATCATAATTTGGTTGTTTTTTTTGATAAAAAATTGAAACTATAAAGTTTCAATTTCTCCTGTTGTTATATTATTTGTAGTTTTTCCTATAAAAGCATCTTTAATATCAGTATCTTCTTCACCAATATCATCATCAACATCAATTACTCTAAGTATTTCGTCAACACTTGTAAGTCCAGCAACTACTTTTTCAAGTCCATCTTCTAAAAGAGATATTACATCAGATTTTTTATAAACTAGATTTCGAAGTTCATTTTTACGGATATTATTTGTAATGGCATCACGTATTTCCTGAGTTATTTCCAAAACTTCATGAAGAGCAATACGGCCAGAATAACCATTTATACATTCGCTACAACCTTGAGGAACATAAACCTCATTAACTTCTTTACCTAAAACTTTTTCAAATAATGTTTTTTCATAATTTGTAGTAGGTCTACTTGTACGACACTTTGGACATAATCTTTTAACAAGTCTTTGTGAAATAATACCAGTTAAAGCACTTCCAAGTAAATATCTCTCAACTTCCATATCAAGTAATCTTTCAATTGTATTAAGAGAGTTATTAGTGTGAATTGTTGATAAAACTAAGTGACCAGTTATAGATGCACGAACAGCAATACGAGCTGTTTCATCATCACGAATTTCTCCGATCATTATAACATCTGGGTCTTGACGAAGAATACTTCTTAACGTATTTCCAAATGTAAGTCCGATATCACTCATAACTTGAACTTGATTAATTCCTGCAATTTTCATTTCTACTGGATCTTCAACCGTAATTATGTTTCTTGAAACAGTATTTAAAATTTGTAGCATACTATAAACTGTGGTTGATTTACCAGATCCGGTAGCACCAGTAACCATAATAATACCATTTGGCATTTTTATTAATTTATTAATTTTATCTAAATTCTTTTGTGAAAGGCCTAAATTTTCAAGTCCTCCAGAAGACATTGTATAATTCAAAATACGAATAACAATTTTTTCACCATCAACAATAGGAAGTGAAGAAACACGCAAGTCTAAATCTTGAATATCTCCAATATTTTTAATGGCTCCATCTTGAGGAAGTCGTGATTCAGTAATGTTCATACCACTTATAATTTTAATTCTAGTTAAAAGATTTTTTTTAACAAATGCAGGAACTTTAGCATATTCTAAAAGTTCCCCATCAATTCTAATGCGGACATTAAGGTAATCTTCAGTTGGATCAAAATGAATATCTGATGCTTTTTTCTTGATGGCATCTACGATCATTTCATTTACGATATCAACAACAGGTTTATTTTCGTAGTCAAAATCTCTAAACATCTGTATCACACAATTCCTTTATTCTTTAATTATTATACACTATATTTTTAATTTCTACAATCCATAATTAGAAAAAAATATAAAAATTTTTAACTTGACTACCAAATATTTGTTTGTTACAATAAAATTGTATTAAAATTTTAAAATTGTTATTGGCTAATTTAAAAATATGTTATATAATAATTTTAATATGCAAGGTGGTGGGTCAAAATGAAAATTGGAATTGATATTGATAATACAATAACTGAAACTTCACTTTTGGCTAACCACCTTGTTAAGAATAATGATAAATATAATGAAAATCAAGATTACCACAATCTTAAAAAAGAAGAACTTAAAGATTTTTTAGCAAGATATTTAGAAGATATAGTTTATAATGTAAAATTAAAACCAAATGTAACAGAAGTCTTAAAAAAATGGCATAAATTAGGATATAAAATTATATTTATAACTGCTAGAGGTGTAGAAAAAACTGATAATTTGATTAATTTAAAAACATTATATTTAACTAGTATGTATTTTGCAAAAGAGAGCATTCCTTTCGATGAAATAGTATTTTTTAAAGACAGTAAGGTAAATACTGCATTAGATTATAATCTAGATCTATTTATAGATGATAAAGAAAAAGTTTTAGATGAAATGAAAGCTGCTCAAATTAAGACATTAAGAATGACTGATGAAAAAGAAAGTAAGCACCAAATAGTTAAAAACTGGTTTGAAATAGCAAATATAGTTGAAAGTGGGGGAGTAAATAATGGATGATAGAATAATAGATAGTAATTTAACGCTTGAAGATGTTTTTGATAAAAATATAAGGCCAGAAAGTTTGGATGAATATGTTGGTCAAAAGAAAATAAAAGAAAATCTTCATGTTTTTATTGAAGCAGCTAAAATGCGTAATGAGCCTTTAGATCATGTGCTTTTATATGGTCCTCCGGGACTTGGTAAAACAACCCTTGCTCATATTATTGCCAATGAACTTGGAAGTAATATTAAAACAGCAACTGGTCCATCAATTGAAAAAAGTGGTGATTTAGCTGCAATTCTTTCTACACTTGAACCTGGAGACGTTTTATTTATTGATGAAATACATAGAATACCAGCTGTTGTAGAAGAAATACTTTATTCAGCTATGGAAGATTTTACTATCAATGTTGTAATTGGCACCGATGGCAAAAGTAGATCGATAAAAATTGATTTACCACCATTTACTTTGGTTGGAGCAACAACAAGAGCAGGCGATTTATCTAATCCTTTGCGTGATAGATTTGGAATTGTTAATAAATTAGAGTTTTATAGTGATGAAGAATTATCTGATATAGTTAAAAGAACTAGCAATGTTTTAAATATGCATATAACTGATGATGCCGCTATGGAACTGGCAAGAAGAAGTAGAAAGACTCCAAGACTTGCTAATAGATTATTTAAAAGAGTAAGAGATTTTGCCTTAGTTGAAGGTGATGGCTTAATAGATTTAGATATAACTCTTAAGGCATTAGAAAGATTAAATGTTGATGCTTATGGACTTGATAATGTTGATATCGAGTATTTAGAAGCATTAATTACAAAATTTAATGGTGGACCAGTTGGAGTTGAAACAATATCTACTGCAATTGGTGAAGAAATAACAACTATTGAAGATGTTGTAGAACCATTTTTACTTCAAGAAGGTTTTATAAAAAGGACAAGAAGTGGTCGTGTAGCTTGTGAAAAAGCTTATAAACATTTAGGTATTGACCATAATATGTCATTATTTTAAGGAGGTTAATAAATGTTATTAGATGGAAAGAAACTAAGAGATGAATTATTAATTAAGTATAAAGAAGAAATAAAAAATAATAATCTCAAAATTAAACTTGCTATAATTGAAGTTGGTGAAAACGAAGCAAGTAAAATATATATTAAAAATAAAATCAAATATTGTAGTGAAGTTGGCATTGAAACTAAAGTTTATAATTTAGATAATGACATTAATGAAAATGAACTAATTGATTTAATAAATAAACTTAATAATGATAAAAATGTAACAGGAATTATACTTCAAAGTCCAATTCCGACACATTTGGATTTTGATAAATGTTCAAGTTTAATTGATTCAAATAAGGACGTTGATGGTTTTACTTTAACAAATGTATATAATTTATACTTAAATAAGAAAAGTACATTACCATGTACTGTTAAAGGAATTATAAAATTATTAGAACATTACAATATACCTATTGAAGGGGCAAATGTTGTAATAGTTGGTAGAGGTAACATAGTGGGAAAACCATTAGCACTTGCTCTTGAAAACAGAAATGCAACAGTTACTCTTTGTCACTCAAAAACTAAAAATTTAATAAATTATACCAAACAAGCAGACATACTAGTAGCTGCGGCTGGTTCACCTAATCTAATTAAAAAAGATATGATAAAAAAGACTTCCGTTTTAATAGATGTTGGTGTAAATAGAATAGATGGTAAAATAGTGGGGGATATTGATAAAGATGTCTATGATATAGTCTCGTACGTTACTCCGAACCCTGGAGGAGTCGGACCGATGACTGTAGCAATGATAATAGATAATTTAATAGAAATGAAAGAAGGAGAAAGATAACATGGACAAAATTTTAGAAGATGCATTAAGAAAGGAAAGAGAAAGACAAGAAAACAATATTGAGTTAATTGCTAGTGAAAACTATGTATCAAATGATATATTGAAATTACAAGGAAGCATTTTAACAAATAAATATGCTGAAGGATATCCTGGCAAAAGATATTATGGTGGATGTGAATATATTGATATTTTTGAATCACAAGCAATAAACTATGCTAAAGAATTATTTGGAGCTTTATATGCCAATGTTCAACCACATTCTGGCTCTAGCGCTAATATGGCTGTTTATAGAGCTCTTCTTAATCATGGTGACAAGGTAATGGGTATGAGTTTATCTAATGGAGGACATTTAACTCATGGTCATAAAATGTCTTTTAGTGGTAAAGATTATGAAATAGTGGATTATGACATAGACCCTGAAACTGAAGAAATCAATTATGATGAACTTGAAAGAAGAGTTTTAGAAGAAAAACCAAAGATGGTTATAGCTGGAGCATCAGCATATTCAAGAACCATCGATTTTAAAAGATTTAGAGAAATTTGTGATAAAGTTGGAGCATATTTAATGGTTGATATGGCTCACATAGCAGGACTTGTAGCAGCAAATCTTCATCCATCACCAGTGCCTTACGCTCATGTAGTTACATCAACTACTCATAAAACTTTACGTGGGCCTCGTGGAGGACTAATTTTAACAAACGATCCTGAAATTGCTAAAAAAATTGATAAAACAATTTTCCCAGGTATTCAAGGAGGACCACTTATGCATGTTATAGCAGCAAAAGCACAATGTTTCTATGAAGCATTGCAACCAGAATTTAAAACATATCAAGAAAATGTTCTTAAAAATATTAAAGTTCTAGCAGAAACTTTATCAAATGAAGGATTTAGAATTATATCTGGTGGAACAGATAATCATTTAATTCTTGTAGATGTTAAAAGTGGATGTGGACTAACAGGTAAAGATGCTCAAAATCTACTAGATAGAATACATATTACTACGAATAAAAATACGATTCCTGGAGATACTGAATCACCAATGGTAACAAGTGGTTTAAGACTAGGATCACCAGCTATGACAACTAGAGGTTTTACAGAAGCTGATTTTGAGCAAGTTGGTCATATTATAGCATCAGCACTTAAAAATAGTGATAATGAAGAAATACTTGAAAATCTTGAAAAAGAAGTACTTGAACTTACAAGTAAATATCCCCTTTGGTATTAATGGAGTAAATTATGTCAAAATGGGATAAAGAATATATAAAATTATGTAAAAAAATACTTGAAGAAGGAACTGAAGTAGTTAATAGAACAGGAATAAATACTATAAAAATACCAAGTTATCATTTAGAATTTAATTTACAAGAAGAATTTCCATGTCTTACAACTAAACAACTTTTCTTTAGACAAGCAATTTTAGAAATGCTTTGGATTTATCAAGTGCAAAGCAATGATGTAAGATGGCTTCAAGAAAGGAATGTACACATTTGGGATGAATGGGAAATAGATGAAGATGGTATATGGAGAGCCAACCAAAATGTATTAGAAGATGGTAAATTTGTTAAAAAAGATATAGAAAAGAATTTTGGTAAAGAATATGCCCATACCATTGGAACAGCTTATGGATTTATTGTAAAAAAACTTGGATTAATGGATAAATTATTAGATACATTAAAGAACAATCCATTTGATAGAAGACTGGTTATGTCGCTTTGGCAAGATGAATATTTAAATACTGCAGTTTTGCCTAGTTGTGTTTGGTCAACAGAATGGGATGTAACTGATGGATATTTAAATATTTGGGTTCACCAAAGAAGTTGTGATGTACCTTTAGGACTTCCATTTAATGTAACACAATATGCAGTTTTATTATCTTTAATTTCTCAAGTAACTGGTTTAAAACCTGGTACTATAAACTATAGCATTAAAGATGCTCATATATATGTAAATCAAGTCGAAGGTATAAAGACACAAATTGAAAGATTTGAAAAAAATGGTGATTATGAAGCTCCAGAACTTTGGATAAATCCTGAAATAAAAGAATTTAAAGATTTTGATAATTCTAAAGATGTTAATGATATTAAAATTGTTCGTTATAGACATATGGGACCTATAAAGTTTCCACTTGCTCAGTAGGTGCTAAAGTGATTAGTATAATAGCAGCAATAGGTAAAAATAATGAAATTGGTAAAAATAATGAGCTAATATGGCATATTAAAGAAGATTTACAAAATTTTAAAAATTTAACAATGCATAAGTATATTGTAATGGGAGCAAATACTTATGCATCACTACCTAAAAGACTTGAAGGAAGAAAATATATTGTATTATCAAAGCATCTAGAGAAAATAGAAAATGGTTTAGTATTTAATAATTTTGATAATTTATTAGAATTTGTTAATAAACAAAATGAAGAGGTAATGATTATCGGAGGCTTCTCAATCTATAAATTATTTATTCCATATGCTGACAGGTTGTATTTAACAGAAATAGATGATGCTAAAGATGCAGATACATATTTTCCAGATTTTGATAAAAGTAAATATAAATATAACATTTTAAAAGAAAATAATGATAATGAATTAAAATATAAATTTGTAATATATGAAAAGAAAGAAGCGATAAAATGAAAAAAGGTAAATTGATAGTAATTGAAGGTACAGATTGTTCTGGTAAAGAAACGCAAGTAAAAAGAGCAGTAGCAAGATTTAAAGAAATGGGAGTAAATGTTTATAATTATTCTTTTCCAATGTATGATACACCAACAGGTAGAATTGTCGGAGGACCATATTTAGGCAAATCCTATATTTGTGAAGGTTGGTTTCCAGAAGGAGCACCAAATGTTGATGCCTTAGCTGCATCTGCTTATTATGCTGCGGATCGAAGATATAATATAGGTATTATAAATAAACATCTAGAAAATGGTGATGTAGTAATACTTGATAGATATGTGGAATCAAATATGGCTCATCAAGGTGGAAAGCTAAAGACACCAGAAGAAAGAGCAAAAATGTATCAAAAATTAGACACTTTAGAATTTGAAATTATGGAGCTTCCAAGACCTGATGCAGTAATATTTTTATATATGCCTTTTGAATATGCTGCGGTTTTAAAGAAAAATAGAGAAGAAACACCAGATCAACATGAATCAAATAAAGCTCATTTAAAGCAAGCTGAAACTGCCTATCTTGAATTAACAGAAAAATATGGTTATAAAAAAATTACTTGTGTTAAAGATGATATAATTAGAACGATTGATGATATTAATGATGAAGTAGTAAAAACAATAAAGGAAATAATAAAATGAATATAGAAGAGTACAACTATGATTTACCTGAAAAATTTATAGCACAAACCCCTCTTAAAGATAGGGCAGCATCTAAACTTTTATTACTAAATAAAGAAAATGGTAATATAAAAGATGATGTATTTAAAAATATAGGTTCTTATTTAAAAAAAGGCGACGTTTTAGTATTAAATGATACTAAAGTAATACCAGCTAGAATTATCGGAGAAAAAATAGATACAAAAGCTGTTATTGAATTACTTCTTTTAAAAGATATAGAAGGTGATATTTGGGAATGTCTAGCAAAACCAGCTAAAAGGTTGCATATTGGTACAATTATTTCTTTTGGTGATGGTTCGTTAAAAGCAGAAGTTATAGAAAAATTAGATGAAGGTATAGTGCATGTTAAACTAATTTATGAAGGCATTCTAATGGAAATACTTGATAAACTTGGAACAATGCCACTTCCACCATATATTCATGAAAAATTAGAAGATCAGTCTAGATATCAAACAGTTTATGCTAAAAATATAGGTAGTGCAGCAGCTCCAACTGCAGGACTTCATTTTACTAAAGAATTACTGGAAAGTCTGGAAAAGCAAGGAGTAGAGCTCCTTTATGTAACACTTCATGTAGGACTTGGCACTTTTAGACCTGTTGAAGTTGAAGATATAACTAAACATCATATGCACAGTGAATATTATATAATGACCAAAGAAGTTGCAGAAAAGTTAAATAAAGCTAAAGAAGAAGGAAGAAACATATATGCAGTTGGCACAACATCTACTAGAGTATTGGAAACAGTGGCTCATAAATATGATAAATTTACAGCTTGTTCTGGTAATACTGATATATTTATTTATCCTGGTGCTTTTGAATTTAAAGCAATTGATGGTCTTATTACAAATTTTCATTTACCTAAAAGCACTCTAGTAATGCTAGTTTCTACACTTGCAACTAAAGAATATATTCTAAATGCATATGAATATGCTAAAGCACATGATTTTAGATTCTTCTCTTTTGGAGATGCTATGTTTATAAAAAAAGATATATAGGAAAAATAATTCTATATATTTTTTTAACGGAAAAATGGCCTTTATCGATTGACAAAGATCGTTCATAATTGAGTTCATTTTCTTAATTTTTAATTAATATCAAAAGTATGTAAATTTGACATGTTTTTTCTTGTACAGCTAGCTTATAAATGATAAAATAAATATATGGAGGATTATATGGAAAAATATGTTTATTTGTTTCAAGAAGGAAACAAAGATATGAGAAATCTCCTTGGAGGTAAAGGGGCTAATTTAGCAGAAATGACTAATATTGGTATGCCTGTTCCGGGTGGATTTACAGTTACAACTGAGGCTTGTAACAAATACTATGATGATGGAAAGGTATTAAGTGAAGAAGTAATAAACCAAATTAAAGAAGCTTTATCAAAACTTGAAGAAAAAAGCGGCAAAAAATTTGGTGATAAAACCAATCCACTTCTTGTAAGTGTACGAAGCGGAGCTCGTGCTAGTATGCCTGGTATGATGGATACAGTACTTAATTTAGGTTTAAATGATGAGATAGCTTCATCTTTTGCTGAAAAAATTGGTAATAAGAGATTTGTATATGATTCTTATAGAAGATTTATTCAAATGTTTGCCGATGTAGTAAAAGGATATTCTAAAAGTAAATTTGAAACTATAATTGATGAAGTTAAAGCCAAAAAAGGTGTTAAAAATGACATTGATTTAGATGAAAATGATATGGTAGAACTTACAGATTTGTTTAAAAAAGCTTATAAAGAATTTGCTGGAGAAGATTTTCCACAAGAACCATTTACTCAATTAATTGAAGCTGTTAAAGCAGTATTTAGAAGTTGGAATAATGAAAGAGCTATTTATTATAGAAGAATAAATGATATTCCATCTAGTTGGGGAACTGCAGTTAATGTTCAAGAAATGGTTTATGGTAATAGTGGAAATAATTCAGGAACTGGTGTTGCATTTACAAGAAATCCTGCAACTGGAGAAAAAGCCTTATTCGGAGAATATTTAATTAATGCTCAAGGTGAAGATGTTGTTGCAGGCATTCGTACACCAAGTCCAATTGCAACTTTAAAAGAAGAAATGCCAGAAGTATATACTGAATTTGCAAATATTGCTGAAAGTCTTGAAAAACATTATAAAGATATGCAAGATATGGAATTTACTATTGAAAATGGTAAGCTATTTATTTTACAAACAAGAAATGGTAAAAGAACAGCAAAAGCTGCTATAAAAGTTGCTGTTGATTTAGTAAATGAAGGTATGATAACAAAAGATGAAGCAGTTTTAATGGTTGATCCTAAACAACTTGATGCACTTTTACATCCAACATTTACTGATAGTGCTTTAAAAACTGGTAAAGTAGTTGCTGAAGGCTTAGCAGCATCACCTGGAGCAGGAACTGGTAAAATTTACTTTACTGCAAGTGATGTAATTGAAAATAAGAAAAAAGGTATTGATAGTATTTTAGTTAGACTTGAAACATCACCGGAAGATATCGAAGGAATGAATTCAAGTAAAGGTGTTTTAACTATCCGTGGCGGTATGACAAGTCATGCTGCAGTAGTTGCTCGTGGAATGGGTATTTGCTGTGTTAGTGGTGCTTCATCAATCGTTATAAATGAAGAAGAAAAAACATTAAAAATGCCTGATGGTTCTATTTATAAAGAAGGAGACTATTTATCAATTGATGGTTCAACTGGTAAAGTATATGCTGGAAAACTTGATATGGAAGAAGCATCAATTAGTGGTGATTTTGAAACATTTATGTCATGGGCTGATAGTGCAAGAGATTTACGTGTTAGAACTAATGCTGATACACCAAAAGATGCTATTCAAGCTCGAAAATTTGGAGCTGAAGGTATTGGACTTTGCCGTACAGAGCACATGTTCTTCGAAAAAGATAGAATATTCAACTTTAGAAAAATGATTTGTGCAACAACGCTAGAAGAAAGAGAAGAAGCTCTTGAAAATATTTTGCCATATCAAAGAAAAGACTTTGAAGGATTATATGAAGCAATGGCTCCATATAGTGTTGTCATTAGATATTTAGACCCACCTTTACATGAATTCTTACCAAAAACAGAAAGTGAAATTAAAGAACTTGCTGAAGCTTTAGGTAAAACAGTTGAAGAGTTACATGAAGTAATTGATTCACTAAAAGAATTTAATCCAATGATGGGACATAGAGGATGTCGTTTAGCTATAACATATCCAGAAATTGCTAGAATGCAAACAAGAGCAGTTATTGAAGCAGCTATTAATGTATCTAAAAAAGGAATTAATGTTACTCCAGAAATAATGATTCCACTTGTTGGTGAAGTTAAAGAACTTAAATATGTTAAAAATATAGTTTGTGAAACTGCTGATGAATTAATTAAAAATGCTGGTATTGATTTAAAATATGAAGTTGGAACAATGATTGAAATTCCGCGTGCTGCACTTCTTGCTGATAAAATAGCTGAAGAAGCAGAATTCTTTAGTTTTGGAACAAATGACTTAACACAAATGACATATGGTTTTTCTAGAGATGATGCTGGTAAGTTCTTAAGTTCTTATTATGAAAAAGGAATATTTGAATTTGATCCATTTGCTCGTATAGACTTTGATGGTGTAGGGCTTTTAATGGAAATGGGAGCTACTAAAGGTAGAAGTGTTAATCCAAAGCTTTCACTAGGTATTTGTGGTGAACATGGTGGAGATCCAGCTAGTGTTGCTTTCTGTGATAAACTAGGATTTAATTATGTATCTTGCTCTCCATATAGAGTTCCAATTGCTCGTTTAGCAGCAGCTAGATCTGCTATTTTAAGAAAACAAGGTAAATAATTTATTAAGAAAAGAATATACTATAAATATAAAATATTTCATTTGACAATTGCGTTAAAGTGTGGTATATTTAAATTGCATTAGAGAATGTGCCGCTCTTGGATGGTGCGGGATATAAATTATTCCAAATGCGAAATAGAGGTCGCTTCTGGGAGATGCGACTAATAAATTATCCCAGCGAAAATGTTTTCCGCTTCCGGATGGTGCGGGGTATCAAGTGAGTCCGGTCGACAATGTTTTTCGCTTCCGGGTGGTGCGACTAATAAATGATCCCGGTCGAAAATGTTAAAAACTCAAGTTAAATGCTTGAGTTTTATTGTGGCTTATGTTATAATGCAAATATCAGGTGAGGTGAATAAATTATGAAAATAAAAACTGGATATTTATATCATATTAAAGATGAGTATTTTTATCACGTGAATGATGATAAACTAATGGTAAATCACGAAAGAGGTAAAAAAAGGCCAACATATTTTACTATAAAAGATGGTGATATTTTATGGTTCATTCCTATAAGTTCAAAAGTAAGTAAATATCAAAAAATAATTAATAATAAAATTTTAAAGTATGGTTTTTGTAATACTATTTGGATAAGAAAAATTGCTGATGCCGATGCAGTAATATTATTTCAAAATGCATTTCCAACTTTAGAAAAATATATAGACCATGTTCATACTGTGAGTAACATGCCTTTATTTGTTGGATCTGACCTAAAAAAGGAAATAACAAATAATTTTAAACAATTATTAGGTTATAAGAAGCGTGGAATAAATTTATTTTTTCCTGACATAGATAAATTAAAACAAATGATGTTAGATGAACTAAAAGAAGATCTTAATTAAATTTTTAAGATCTTTTTCTTTATTTTTAAAATTTATTATCATTAAACACTTGAACAAATTTAATTTTTTTTATATAATTTATATATAGAATAAAGGAGATTTTTCTTATGAGTAAAAAAACCAGAATTATTATATTAAGTGTACTAGCAGTTTTAATAGTAGTGGTACTTTCTGTAAGTATTACAACGGCTTTTATGAAACCAATAGATCAAGGTGGAAATATAACTGAAGTTAGTTTATCAAGCTGTGCTAAAATAAAATTAGAAGGAACCACTTCAATAAAACTAACTAATAGTTATCCTATGAGTAGAAACAAAGGATTACAAACGACTCCATATACTTTTACAGTTACTAGTTATTGTGATACTTATGTAGGTTTTAATCTTTATTTAGCAACACTAAACACTAATACTTTGTCAGCTTCAAATATTCATTATATTATAACTGAAAAAGGTTCTAAAGAAGCTTTAGTGGAAGGTACACTTACAAGTTCTTTAGATGATGCAGATAATTTTACTGATGCAGAAAAAACAGAACTTAATGCTGGCTTATCTGGTACTTATGGTAATATATTTAAACTTTATAATAATAAAGTTCCATACAAAGGTAGTGCAACTTATGATTTATACCTATTTGTAGATGAAAAAGCAACAGAATATCAAAACACAACATTTGCAGCAGGAGTTGCAGTTAAGTCTTATGAAAGAGAAGCAGATCCAACTTTAGCAGATTATGTAAAATCACTATATACAGGAACCCAAGGTGAAAATAGTATTTATTACCATGATGCAAGCCTAACAAATGGAGCAGAGGATAATTCATACAGATATGCTGGAGCAAGTGATCAAGTAAATAATTATGTATGTTTTGGTTCAACAGAAAGTCCATGTCCAGAAGATAATCTATATAGAATAATTGGAGTATTTGATAATAAAGTTGGAGAAAATCAAACTGAACAAAGAGTAAAACTAATCAAAGCAGATTATGCAACAAGTGCATTATTAGGTACAGATGGAGATTATAATGATAAATATACTACTATTGCATCTACAAATAATTGGAGTAATTCAGATTATAAAGGCAACAATTTAGCCAATATAGCAGGATATTCATGGAATTATAAAAATAATACAAGTATAAATAGTGGGAAAGGTTCAAATACATGGAGTACAAGTTTGTTAAATAAAACAAATTTAAATACAAATTTCATAACTAAAATAGGAGCAGAATGGGCAAAAAAAATAGATACAACAACATGGAAGGTTGGCGGAAACACATGGGAAAATATAGAAATCCAACCAGCCAAAACAACATATAAAAATGAAATAAATAATCCCATAACAACAAATACAACAGATAATACAACAGAATATAGTGCAAAAATAGGAGCAATGTATTTAAGCGACTATATGTATGCAGTGCCACAAGATAAGTGGACATTATTAGGATATAATAGTGATGTAACAAAAGATTATAGAGTAGCAACAAGTGTCAATTGGATGCATATGGGACTTCAGGAATGGACTATTTCCCGTGAAGCGGACGGTGCCTCTAATGCGTTACTTGTGAATGATGCTGGTAGCGTGGACAACGGTAATGCAAGCGTTGGGCGTGCGGTGAGACCAGTTTTCAATCTCAAAGCTTCCATAACATATGAATCAGGAAGTGGGACTGCTACTGATCCAATCAGAGTAAACTGATACTTCAGGGAAGGACAAAGTCATTAATAGAGTAGAAAGGGACTAACATGAATAAAAGATATTTACCAATTGGTAGTGTAGTAAAGCTTAGAAATAATAATAAATCAATAATGATAACTGGTTATTACTCTGTAGAATATGCAAATGACTTAGAAATATATGATTATTCAGGTTGTGCATATCCAGAAGGAGTAATGATTAAAAGTAGTTATTGTTCATTTAATCAAAAAGATATTAAAGATGTATTATTCGAAGGCTATAAAACAGAAGAATATACTAAGCTTACAAATGGATTAAATGATATAGATAGTGAAATTATTAATAGTGATACAAAATATATAGAAAGTAAAAATATAGAACTAGATAAATTAGATAATAGTAATAAAAAAGAAGATTTTGTATTACCACATTATGAATTTGATGAAAATGGAGTAATAATTAAATAAAAGAGCAAAAGCTCTTTTATTTTGCCTAAAATTAGTGTAATATATAAGCGTGGTGAAGAAAATATGAAAACAGTATTAGTAACAGGTTCCTCCCGAGGACTAGGTGCATCAGTTATAGAGTATTTTGCAAGTAAAGGATATAATACTATTATAAATTATCATTCAAGTAAAAGGTGTGCCGAAGATTTAAAAGAATATATAGAAAATACTTATAAAGTAAAGGCCTATGTTTATAAATGTGATGTGTCTAAAGAAGATGAAGTAAAAGGTTTATTTAATAAAATAAAAAATAATATAGGTAATATTGATTGTTTAGTAAATAATGCTGGCATAAGTAAAGATAATAGTTTAAATGATAAAACAAGTAAAGAATTTATGGAAGTAATAGAAAATAATCTACTTAGTGTATTTTTAACATGTAAATATGTCAAGTTAATAATGAATAAAGGTAGTATTATAAATGTAGCAAGCAATAATATCTATAATGGAAGTTATATAGAAAGTATTGATTATGATGCATCTAAAGCTGGTATAGTAAGTTTAACTCATAACTTTGCAAAAAATTATGCCCCAAACATTAGAGTAAATAGCATAGCACCAGGATGGATAGACACAGATATGACAAGTAATATAGATAGTACTTTTAAAAATGAAGAAACAAGTAAAATATTACTTAGAAGATTTGCATGTAAAGAAGAGATTGCTGATGCTATATATTTTCTTGCAAGTAATAGTTATATAAATGATACAGTGTTAAAAATAGATGGAGGTATAAAATGAATATTGAAGATGTAAAAAATGCTGAAATTGTATTAAAAGATGTATATAGTAAAATAGATGATGTATGTTTTTATAATAGTAGGAAAGTAATAAGTGCTTTTTGGAAAGAAAACGTAAATGAAGCTTGTTTTAATAGTACAACTGGATATGGTTATGGTGACTATGGAAGAGATATAATAGAAAAAGTATACGCTGATGTATTTAAATGTGAAAAAGCTTTAGTTAGGAATCAATTTATATCTGGTACACATGCTATAAGTACTGCTTTATTTGCTCTTTTAAGACCAGGTGATACACTTTTATCTATCACAGGTAGGCCTTATGATACATTAGATTCTGTAATTGGCTTTAATGATAATAAAAGTAGTTTGAAATCATTTGGTATTAAGTATGAACAAATAGATTTAGAGAATGATGATTTTAATTATAAAGAAATTGAAGAGTTTTTAAATAATAACAAAGTAAAGCTTATTGAAGTTCAAAGATCTATTGGATATAGCACTAGAAAAAGTATAAGCATTGATGCATTAGAAAAAGTTATTAAATTAATTAAAAGTATTGATAAAGATATAATAGTTATGGTAGACAATTGCTATTGTGAATTTGTAAGTAGTAAAGAACCTACGGAAGTTGGTGCTGATATATGTGTTGGTTCGTTAATTAAAAATTTAGGTGCTGGTATAGCAAGTAATGGTGCATATATCGTAGGTAAAGAGAATTTAGTATATTTATGTAGTGAAAGATTAAATGTTCCTGGAGAAGCAGATGAAGTTGGACCAAGTTTAGGTGCTAATAAAAGTTTCTTGCAAGGTTTATATATGGCACCATCAGTAGTTGCATGTAGCTTAAAAACTGTAGTACTTGCATCATACTTACTGGAAAATTTAGGATATGATGTATCACCAAAATGGAATGAAGAAAGATGTGATATAGTTGAAACTATAAAGTTTGGAAGTAGAGAAAAACTAATTAAGTTTGTGGAAGGTATTCAAAATGGAAGTGCTATAGATGCAAGTAGCACACCAGTACCAACAAATATGCCAGGATATGATGATGAAATAATAATGGCATCAGGTTCATTTACCCAAGGTTCATCAATTGAAATATCATGTGATGGTCCTCTTAGAAGTCCATATATAGCTTATTTACAAGGTGGACTTACTTATGAATATGGCAAAATAGCAGTTTTAAAGGCTCTTGACAACATAATAAAATAGCAAGGCAATTTACCTTACTATTTTATTATTTTTTTGTATGCATTCAACAACAGCATTACCCATAGACATTAAAAGTTCTATTGGCTGTTTTAGTTCTGTCCATCTAGTTCCATCAGCAAGTAGTTGAGGATCCAAAACATGTAATTGATTTAAGTATAATAATATCCAATGTTGATTTTTAATAATTTTCTTAGCATCATAATAAAATGTTGCATTTTCTGTTTTAATCATAATAGCGTCTGGATCATTTTGCGGATATGAGCCTTTCATAATAGAGTCAGCCCATAATTCAGAAACTAACTTTCTAAATGGTTTAGGTTCTTGTACTATTTTAATATTTTCAAGTTCCATTATTATTCTTAAATTATCACTACTTATATAAGTAGTATCACCAGAATTTATAGCATCGACAGTATAAACGTGTGTTTCCATATATTTTCCCCCTTTAATTAGCAATATATTATCACATTTTACTAATCTTGTCAAATTTTACAAAAATTAGCAGTTATATATTGACAAGTGCTAAGCATAATATTATAATAGTATTAGCACTGGTGAAAAGTAAGTGCTAAAGAGAGGTAATATTATGGATGAACGTAAAAATAATCTCTTAAAAGTAATTGTTGAAACATATATTAAGACAGCAAGACCAGTCGGTTCAAAAGCTTTATGTGATATGTTTAACTTATCTAGTGCCACGATTAGAAATGAAATGGCAGAGTTAGAGGATATGGGATACTTAGAAAAAAATCATATATCTTCAGGACGTGTTCCAAGTGAATCGGGATACAGATATTATGTAAATAACTTAATGGAACCAGAAAAACTTACTGGTGGTGATATGTTAAAACTACAAAAGATATTTGCAAATACTGATTTAGAATTAAGCGATGCCATAAATAAATGTATGGATATAATTAGTGAAATAACCAATTATACAAGCGTAGTTCTAGGAAAAAATAGTGAAGATAATACACTTTTACAGATTAATATTATTGATTTAGGCAATAATCAAGTTGTGGCAGTTGTGTGTACGGATAAAGGAAACATTGAAAATAAAATGTTTACTTTAGATAATAATATAAATGTTAAAGAAGTTATTAAAACTAGTGAAATAATCAATAAAATGCTAGTGGGCACACCAATAAATGATGTAAGCAAACGACTTGAATTTGAAGTAAAACCAATTATAAAAACACAAATTAGACAATATGAAACAGTGTACAATATCTTCTATGATGCTTTTAATGATTTTGTAAATAATAATAGTAATATTCATGTAACTGGTAAAACAAAAATATTTGAACAGCCAGAATATAATGATATTTCAGAACTTAAAAGACTTGCAAATAAACTAGAAGATAAATCTTTTATTGCAAAAGTTGAAGAAAATAGTGATGAAGATGAAATTAAAGTTTATATTGGCAAAGAAAATAAGTTTGATTCAAATGTAACTATTATTAGAAAAAAATATCATATTAATGGTGAAGAAGGAACAATTGCGGTAATTGGGCCAAAGAGAATGGACTATCAAAGAATTGTTGGTTTATTAGAATATATCGACGAGAAACTCGATAGTAGAAAGGATAAATAATGGAAGAAAAGAAAGTAAAAGGAAAACAAAAGGTTAAAAATATAAAGAAAAAAGAACCTAAAAAAGTAGATAATACCGAAAATAAAAAGATTGCAGAAGAAAATGCTAAATTAAATGAAAAACTTCTTCGAGTTATGGCAGAAATGCAAAATATGAAAAGAAGAAACGAAGAAGAAATTAGTAAATTATGCAAATATGATGGAGAAAAATTAATTACTAAAATATTGCCAATCGTAGATAACTTCGAAAGAGCTATTAGCTTAGATGATAGAGATTTATCTGATGAAGTGTCTAAATTCTTAAGTGGATTTAAGATGATATATACTAATTTAGTAAATATTTTACAAGAATTAGAAGTAAAAGAAATAGAATGTAAAGGACTAGAATTCGATCCAAATAAGATGGAAGCAGTTCTTACAGATAATGATAAAAACTTACCTAGCAATGTTGTAATTGAAGTCTTACAAAAAGGTTATACTTATAAAGACAAAGTTATCAGAGTTGCTATGGTAAAAGTAAATGAATAATTAAGCTCAAGAAAAATAAATGAAAGGAATGATTAAATATGAGTAAAATTATAGGTATTGACTTAGGTACTACAAATTCATGTGTTGCAGTACTTGAAGGGGGAGAACCAAAGGTTATAGCTAATGCTGAAGGAAATAGAACAACTCCATCAGTAGTAGCATTTAAAGGGGATGAAGAATTAGTAGGTGAAGTTGCAAAAAGACAAGCCGTAACTAATGTTAAAAATACTATTTCTTCAATAAAGAGAAAAATGGGTACTAGTGAAAAAGTAGAAGCTGGTGGAAAGAAATGGACTCCAGAAGAAATTAGTGCTAAAATACTAGGAAAACTAAAGAAAGATGCTGAAAGTTATTTAGGAGAAAAAGTAACTAAAGCAGTTATTACAGTTCCAGCATACTTTAATGATGCTGAACGTCAAGCTACTAAAAATGCTGGTAAGATTGCAGGCCTAGAAGTTGAACGTATTATAAACGAACCAACAGCTGCAGCCCTTGCATATGGCTTAGATAAACAAGATAAATTACAAACTATTTTAGTATATGACTTAGGTGGTGGAACATTCGATGTTTCAATTCTAGAACTAGGTGATGGTGTATTTGAAGTTAAAGCAACTAGTGGTAATAATCGTCTAGGTGGAGATGACTTTGATGCTCGTGTTACTGATTATTTAGT
Source organism: uncultured Bacilli bacterium (assembly GCA_934101795.1). Taxonomy (GTDB): domain Bacteria; phylum Bacillota_I; class Bacilli_A; order RF39; family UBA660; genus Onthocola_B. The sequence goes on along the minus strand of CAKORY010000004.1, from coordinate 28,241 downwards.
ATCAGAATTTAAGAAAGAACATAGCATTGATTTAAGTAAAGATACTATGGCAATGCAAAGAATTAAAGATGCCGCTGAAAAAGCTAAGAAAGACTTATCAAGTATGACTACAACTCAAATTAGCTTACCATTCATTGCTCAAAATGATGAAGGACCAGTTCATATGGATATGACATTAACAAAAGCTAAATTTGAAGATCTATGTCGTGATTTATTTGATTCAACACTTGAACCAGTTAGAAAAGCATTAAAAGATGCTAATATGACTGCTAAAGATATTAATAAAGTAATCTTAGTTGGTGGTTCATCTCGTATTCCATACATTCAAGAACTTGTTAAGAAAGAACTTGGACAAGAACCTAATAAGAGTGTTAACCCAGATGAAGTAGTTGCAATGGGTGCTGCTATTCAAGGTGGTGTTTTAACTGGTGAAGTTGATGATATTGTCTTACTAGATGTAACACCTCTATCACTTGGTATTGAAACTTTAGGAAATGTTATGACAGTATTAATTCCAAGAAATACAACAATTCCAACAAGTAAATCTCAAGTATTCTCAACTGCTGTAGATAATCAACCAGCTGTAGATATTCATGTACTTCAAGGTGAAAGACCAATGGCTAGCGATAACAAAACACTTGGAAATTTCCAACTTACAAACTTACCTCCAGCAAGACGTGGAGTACCTCAAATTGAAGTTAAATTTGATATAGATGCTAATGGTATTGTTAATGTTACAGCAAAAGATTTAGGTACAAATAAAGAACAATCTATTACCATAACCTCATCAACAAATCTATCTGATGAAGAAATTGACAAGATGATGAAAGAAGCTGAAGCAAATAAAGAAGCTGATGAAAAACGTAAAGAAGAAGCAGAAGTAAGAAATAATGCTGATAGCATTGTATTTGCAACTGAAAAGGCTCTATCTGATTTAGGTGATAAAATAACTGATGAAGATAAGAAAAATGCAGAAGAAAAATTAGAAGCTGCTAAGAAAGCTCTAGAAGGAACTGATATAGACACTATAAAAAATACTAGTGAAGAACTTAATAAAGTTGCAATGGACCTAGCTCAAAAAGTATATGAACAAGCAGCTAAAGAAAACGCAAATAATGAAAGTAATTCAAGTAGTGGTAATAGTGACCATGAAAAAGTTGAAGATGCCACATACGAAGAAAAATAATTTAAATTAAAGGATAAAAGAGAGCGTCTTAACTCTCTTTTTACCCGTTTAAAGGAGAAATATGAAAAAAGATAGATTAGAAAGAATCTTGGAAGACATGTTATCAACTGGTGGTGACTTTGCAGAAATTTTCATGGAAAATAAAATAACTACAATATTTAATTACATTGATAGTAATCTAGATGGTTATAATGTAAATTTTTCAAATGGCCTTGGCCTTAGACTTGCTAAAGATAGTAACGTTTATTATGCTGCTACTAACGATTTTAATAAGAAAAATATTAATTCTATCGTAGATACTCTAAAAAGTAATATTAAAGATAAAGTAATATATACTTATGTATCTTTAAATAGATTAAAAAAATATAAAAATAACCATAAAACTCATTATACAAATGATAACATTAAGAACTTATTTAATAACTTAGACAAGAAAATCAGAAGTAAAGATCGCAGGATAAATCAAGTAAATATAACTCTTCAAAATGTTAAACAGGATGTTACAGTTGCTCGTGAAAATGGTTTATTCAAAAATGAAGAAAGAGAAAGAACTAGACTAGTTATTATCATAAGTTTTAAAGATGGGAATAAAACATGTAATATTTCTTATTCATTAGGTAAAACAACAAGTCTAGATCTACTTGATGAAATCAAATTTGATGAAATAATTAATGAACTTATTAAAGAAGGAATAGATAAGCTATATGCATCTCTATGTCCAGGTGGTGAAATGCCAGTTATAATTGAAAATGGCTTTGGAGGAGTAATATTTCATGAAGCTTGTGGTCATGCTATGGAAGCAACATCTGTTGCGGATGGATTATCAGTATTAAGCCATGATTTAAATAAAAAAATAGCAAGTGAAAAAGTTAGTATCATTGATGATGGAACATTATTTGATGAATGGGGAACAACCAAAATAGATGATGAAGGCCGAGAAACAAAAAGAAATGTACTTATTGAAAACGGTATTTTAAAAGGATATTTAATTGATGAAATAAATAATCGAAAGATGAAGATGAAACCAACGGGAAGTTCCAGAAGAGAAAGTTACATATATGCTCCGACTTCCAGAATGAATAATACATATCTTGAAAAAGGAACAGACACTTTTGAAGATATGATTAAAGACATTAAATTAGGACTATATGCTAAGAAAATGGGTGGAGGAAGTGTTTCACCAGAAACTGGAGATTTTAACTTTGCATGTGATTTAGCATATATGATTAGAGATGGAAAACTGGCTGAATGCGTTAAATCTGCTAGTTTAATTGGCAATTGTAAGGATATACTTGCAAGCGTAGAAAAGATCGGAGATAACTTATCACTTGGACAAGGAATGTGTGGATCTATTAGTGGTTCAGTTCCAGTAAACGTTGGAATGCCACGCATAAAGGTAAGTCATATACTCGTCGGAGGTGAAAAAAGTGAATAAATTAATTGAACTTGGTAAAAAACATAATATTGATATTGAAATATTTAAAGAAAAAAATAATTCTACAGATATAAGTACATTAAATAATAAAGTTAAACTATTTCAAATAACTAATGTAACAAGTTATATTATTAAAGCTATAAAAAATAATAGATGTGTTAAAATAGTTACAGAAAATATTAAAAATACCGATGAAATTATTAACACTTTAGAAGAAATGTTTAATACCAGTGATAACAAAAATAGTAATAGATTATGCTCTGGAAACATTAAAAATAAAGTAAAAAAACACGAAAAAATAGACTATACTAAAGTTACAGAAGATTTATTATCACTTAATGAATTAAAAAATAAATATTCTTGTATTAAAACTATTGAAACTGGATTTTCACATGCTGAAATTGGTAAACTTATAACTAATGAGTTAAATAACTGTAATATGGAAGATGAAACATATCTTAACTCTTATGGTGCATCTATAACAGTAGAAAAAAACAATCAAACCAGAGTACTTTATATCGGGTTTTATACTAAAGAATATAATTTTAATGAATTTAAAGAATATTTACTTAAAAGAATAGAAAATTTATTAATTAAAATAGATAGTACTTCACTTGCAACTAATAAATATAAAGTTCTTCTTACAAATAATGTTGTTGAAAGCATTCTTTCTACATTTAGTACATCTTTTCAAAGTAAAGTTATATATTTAAATGAATCTGTATTATCAGATAAATTAAATAAAAAAATATTTAGTGATAAAATAACTATTATTGAAGATTCACCAAATGGAATACTTAATTCAAATTTTGATAGTGAAGGAACATTAAAAAAGAAACAAGTTTTAGTAGATAAAGGTATATTTGTTAAAGAAATAAATAATATTGAATATGCTATGAAGTTAGAAAACAATGCAACTGGTAATGCAAATGGAGTTAATAATTTATATATTGAAAAAGGAAATAAATCATTTGATGAACTAGTTAAAGAACTTGATAATGGAGTTATAATTGATGAAGCTTATGGTTTTCATGCCGGAGTTGACAAAAAGACTGGAAATATCTCAGTTCAAGCGGAAGGCTTACTGGTTCAAAATGGTAAAATAACTAAAGGATTAAACATGATTATATTATCAACTAACTTTTTTGAAGTATTTACAAATGTTATTGAAGTTGGTAGTGATTTATCTAAATTTAGTTTAAGTGTAAATGTGCCTTCACTACTTTTAGATAATATCACTATAGCTGGAAAGGAGTAAAAAATGAATAAAAAAGATTATTATGAAGTCTTAGGAGTCAGTAAAACTGCTACAGATGAAGAAATAAAAAGAGCATTTAGAAAACTTGCTAAAGAGTATCACCCAGATATCAATAAAACTCCAGGTGCTGAAGAAAAATTTAAAGAAATTGGTGAAGCTTATTCTGTACTTTCAGATGCAAATAAAAGACGCCAATATGATCAATTTGGTCATGCAGCTTTTGAAAACGGTGGATCTGGCGGAGGGGCTGGTTTCCAAGGTTTCAACATGGGGGATATTGACTTAGAAGATATTCTTGGTGACCTTTTTGGCGGAGGTTTCCGTGGATTTTCAGGTTTTGGAGGCTCTTCAAGAGCATCATCACGTCCATCTAAAGGTGAAGACATTCGTGTAGTTCTAAATCTAACATTTGAAGAAGCAGCCTTTGGTTGTGAAAAAGATGTTAAATTAAATTTAACAAGTGAATGTTCAAGTTGTAAAGGTAAAGGTGGATTTAACGAAAAAACATGTCGTACTTGTGGTGGAGCAGGTAAAGTATTAGAACAAGCCCAAACAATATTTGGTTACATGCAAACTCAAAAAACATGTCCAGATTGTAAAGGCCGCGGTAAAACTTATGAAACAATATGTGATGAATGTCATGGTAAAGGTGTGGTAGAAAAAGTCAAAACACTAACAGTTACTATTCCAGAAGGTGTAGATGAAGGATATCAATTAAGACTTTCTGGAAAAGGAAACGCTGGTTTAAATGGAGGACCAAATGGTGATGTGTTCCTTGAATTTAAAATTAAAGAACATCCATTATTTGAAAGAGATGGCGCAGATATTTATCTTGAAGTACCAGTTACGATCACCGATGCCACTCTTGGATGTAAAAAAGAAATACCTACACTATATGGTAATATTATACTTGAGATTAAAGCTGGTACCCAAAATTATACAAAACTTAAAATCAAAGGTAAAGGTATTAAACTTCCTAATTCAATATCAAAAGGAAATATGTATGCTGTAATAAATATAATTATTCCAACTAAACTTGATAGAAAGCAAAAAGCATTACTTCAAGATTTAGCTCAAACTGACTTAGAAGACTCACCAGAATTTAAGAATTTTAATAAATACATGAAATAAGGACTAAAAATAGTCTTTATTTTTTTGTCAAATAATGATATAATATAAAATATAATAAAAGTAGTGAGGTTGAAAAAAATGGATGAAGAATTAAAAAATGAAAATGAAATGGGTATAAATAATAACCCAACACCTGAAGTAGTAAACGATACTTCAGAAAACATAGCGATGGGTAGCAAAGTTGCAGAATTACCCAAAGAAGAAAAAAACAACATAGGCTTTGAAGATTTTAGAGAAAAGAAAAGTAAAAAAGGGCTAATTATAACTTTAGTCATTGTATTTATTATACTTTTACTTAGTATCGGAGGCTATCTATTTATTAAAAATAAATATACTGCATCAAGTTTTTTAGATCAAAGTTCTAAAAATATTAATACCTTTATAAATAAAGTTTTTGAAGGAATAACAATTAATAAAGATTACTTAAATAACATTGATAAATATGATGTAGTTAGTGATTCAAATATTAAGTTAACAACTACATCAAGCAAATTAAAAGATTTAAATAATTTAGAAATTGGTTTAAAATCTAACCAAAGTTTAAAAAATAATTATATTGATATGGATATAAGCTTAAAACAAGATACAGGTACTTTAACAGGCAAACTTGCAATTGATAATAACAAAATCTATATTGATAGCAAAGATATAATTAATAAAGTACTAACTATAAAAAGTGATGATAATCTTTTTGGTAATGTAGATGAATATACTGAAAAGTTAAAATCTTTCACTAAATATGACATTGAATTAATCGCCAATAATATTATAAAACACCTATTTGAAGCTTTAAAAGAAGCAAATTTAAATACAAAATATGATGGTTTAAATGTTATTTATACATATGAAATTAATGATACAAATAAAGACAAAATTAATGATAAATTCATGAAACTAGTTAATGAAGATAAAGCTTTATCTAATATTATAACTGAAGAAAATGCTATAACTTTAGAAAATGTAAAAATTACTATTGAAGTTAAAATGCTTAATAACACTATAGAAAATTTTACTATAAAAAGTGATGAAAAAGAAATAAAAGGTGTAAAAATAGATAAAAATAAGTATAAAATAACTAGTGATGAAGATGAATATGAAGTTGAAATAACAAAAGAAAAAATTGTTATTAATGGAAAAGATGAAAATAACAATCCAGCTCAAGCAAAACTTGAAGTATCAGATAATAAAGCAATGATTGTTTATACTACAACTGATACAAGTTTAGATATTACAATAAATAGTGAAAAGAAAAATACATCAAATGTTGACATTAAAATAAATTCAAAAAACATCAAAATAAATGGTAATTTAAATATAGTATCAAGCAAAAATAATAAAACAAATGATGTTTCTGGAAAAGTAAATTTAACTTATAATGATTATAATATCACTTTAGACATTAAAAACAACGAAAAGTATGGTAATAATTTAGTAACTAAGAAAAACTTTAGTAATGCAACTAACATTGAAAATATATCCGAAGAAGATAGTCAAATTATAATAAATAACGTAATGAATATAATTAGCAAATTTAAAGCGTATACTTTTATTCAAAATTTTACTGATTCTATATGGGGAAGTATTTCTAATAATATAATTGATAATACTTGTCAAAATATTTGTCCAGGTGGCGAAGTACTTAGTTCTAGTACTTCTAGTTGCATCTGCGCTAATGGTGAAGAAATAGAAATTTAAAGAAGTTAAAACCTTCTTTTCTTTTTGACTAAAAGTAAATATAGTGTTAAAATAAAGTAGGTGTTATAAAATGAATAAAGATATGTTAGTAGTAATAAATTGGTATAATGAAAATATTGAAGAATTAAAAAATGCAATTGACCGAGTAGAGGAAGTATTTAGTAATATACTTGTATGCAATAAAGGATCAAATATATTAAATTTAAGTAATATAAGAGTAGTAAATGGTCATACATATGATTATTTATTTGATTTAGAACATTATATTAAAGATAAAAATTTAGAAATAAAATCTATTGTATTTGTAGATGATATAATAAATACAACTAGAGATGATATTGCTAAATGTGGTCTAGATGCAATAGAAAATAGTACATCTATTATATTTGGCGTAAATGATAATTATAGTTTTGGAGAAAAAACAATAAATAAAGTATTTAATTCTTTATTTAATACCAATTTTAAGAGTGTTTTACCAGATATTAAGGCAATTAGTATAGATTTATTTAAAAGATTGCTAGAAGGCTTAAAAAACAAAAATAACCACAATAATTATTTAATAACAGCTATTAATGAAAACATACCAATTAAAGAAAAAAACATTAAAACTATTTGGCGAAAAAAAGAAAAGAGAGTAGGGAAGCATAACTTTAAACCAATCCCCTATCTAAAAACTCTTATTCCATATATAATTAAATCAATAATACCATATTTTATTGCATTAGTATTATTTGTAATAATATTTTATGTAAGAGATGCAAATAATGATTTAAAAGGTATTATTGTAGCAACAACTGTTTCCGAAGTAGTAGGGATAGTTATACATATTGCTATGAATTATAATAGTATTTATAAGAATAACTTAATATCTCGAAATGCATTATTTTTATTAAAAAAGATATTTAGAATAATATTATCATGTTTCTTTGTATACATACTATATAATTTACTTAATTTAAATTTATTATTAAGTAAACTAATAGTAGATTTTATTCTAATGATTATAATAGCTCTAATTTTTACAACTCTATCTAAAAAAGAATAATTAAAGTCCCCTATCAATTTTTTTCAAAAAATAGGGGGCATATTTTTTTCATATACGCATATATCCTTATTATATATAAATATAAGGTTATAAACGCGTATATATCATTATTTAAATATAAATAAGGTTATAATAAAAACATTATTGTTAATAATTAAAATATTATTAATAATCAATTGTAATTAATTATATATTAAAATATCAATTTGCTTATTAAGCTTAGCATAATAAAATAGTATAATATAACTCAAAGTAATAAAATTAGAGATTTCTTCGATAAAATTAGTTAATTATTAATTAAAAATATATTCTAAATAATATATATTATGTTAACTTAATCATCTGAAAAATATTTATAAATATATTTTTATTAATCACTATATATTATTGTTTAACAAAAATATAATTAATATAAATGCTCTTATTTAATAATTGATTGTTTAAAACTTGCTCAAGTCATATTGATATAAATAGTAGCTAAAACAATAATCAAAATATTTAATATTTTTATTTATTATTAGAACTTCCCCTTCTCTATCTAACTAATAAGCACATTAATTATTACTAAAACTGTGCCAATTAATAAGCCTAAATAAATATATTTATTTTCTTTATATTTTAATGCTTTAGGTAACATTTCTTGAATAGATAAAGTAATCATTAAACCAGCAACCACAATTAAAACTATACTAATCATAACATCTGATACATATCTTTTTAAAAAAACAAAAGCAAGTAGTGCTCCGAGTGGTTCTGATAACCCAGATAATAATGTTGCTTTGATAGCTTTTTTTCTGTTTCTTGTGGCATAATAAATTGGTACAGCAATTGATATACCTTCGGGAATATTATGAAGCATTATGGCAATTGATAGTTTAATACCTAAAGATGTATTATGATAACTACTTAAAAATGTTGCAATACCCTCAGGAAGATTATGAAGTATCAATACAATCATATTCAATATACCTAATTTATATAAATCAGCACTATGTGTTGCTTTTTCTATTCTAGCACTTAAATATGTTATTACAATATAACTTATAATAAATGCTATAATGAGAATTAAAATGCTCTTCCCTACTCCATAAATATTTGATATTTGATAAAATGATGTTGGTATTAAATCTAAAATACTTATAGTAATCATAACTGATATAGAAAAAGCTAAACAAAAACTAATAAATTTATTTAAATTTCTATCTTGAATTTTAAAAAATATGAATATAGCCCCGATTAAGGTTGATAGACCCGCAAGTGTAGATAAAGTAAGGGGAAAGATTATATTTTGCATAAAACCACCATTAAATTGTATGTTGGTTTACTATTTTTTATTATAATATGCTTTATTACATTAATTTATCAAGATCAATTTTTCTACTTAAAAACTGTCTTTGTTCTTCAATTAATTTCTGTTCATTATAGTCAGTTAATGCTAAATATTTTTCTAAATCCATTATAAAATGTTCGTCATTCATGCATTTAACATTATTCTTAATTTGCATTACAATGCTTGCAAGTTGCATTCTCTTTCTTCCATTTGGTAAAAAGTCATTTATGTCATAAGATACACTTTGCTTCACAAAATCACGACTAGTTTTTAAATATTCTTCTTTATTAATCTTTTCTACATTAGAGCACTCATATAAAGTATAATAAACATTTTTATCAAATTTTTGCATAGTGGTTGGATCATAAACAAAATCACCAAGTTCAATCCAAGCATGTCCTGCACATTCTTTACCATATAAATATTCTAGACTTTTTATATCACCATGTACTAAAATAGCATTATCAAGAGCTAAAAACATATAAAGACTTCTGTCATAGCAAGAACCTTCGGGGAAAAAATACATAGCATATTTTATTTGAAGTACAACTGGTAAAGCACATATGTAAGTCCTTTCCATTCTTTTAAATATTTTATCATCAAATAAAGAAATTTTTCCTTCACTATAATAATACTTTAGTAATATGGATAACTTTTTAAAATAAATATCTTTTTTCAAATTTTCAAGCATTTTAATTCCCCTTAAATGGTTTATATAATAACACATTTAAATAATAAATGTCAATTAGAAAAATCAAGTAATTAACATTTACTTATAAAGTATTTAAATATTTTATTTTGGTCATCATCATCCATATCTTCTGGATGCCACTGAAGTCCCACTATAAACTTAAACTCCGGATAACTTATAGCTTCAATTACTCCATCATTACTAACAGCATCAATTTTAAAATAACTTTTTGGTTCAATCATATAATTATGTCTACTATTAACTTTTATTTTATCCTTATTTAAAATATTTTTAAGAATACCATCATTAATACTTATTTCATGAACATAATCTTCATTTGGAACGTTATGATTTTCCACTTTTATAGTATTATCTACAAATGTATCAATATTTGCTAAAGCTTGCATTCCTGCACATATTCCAAGTAAAGGTTTATTTTCTTTAAATACATACTTTATTATATTTACATCAACATCATTCCAAGTAATGCCACCAGGCACAATAAAACCATCGCAAATATCCAAATAATACGAAATATCATCTATATTAGGAATTATTATAGGTAATACTCCATTTTCTTCTAATATTTTGATTAAAGAACTAGGAACTTTCTCTTGTTTAAGTCCTATATCATTAGTTATAATTCTTGTACTAATACCAATTTTTTTCAAAAAATCACTTCCTTATTTTACCACTTAATTATATGAGTAAATTATTTGTTTTGATACATAATAATACCAGGAGGTAAAGTTAATGAGCAAAAATAAAGAAAATGCTAGAAATAAAGCTAGAAAAACTGCTAGAAATTCTAGTAAAGCAAGTGCAAGATCAAATGCACGTAACGAAGCTCGTAATGAAAACTGTAAATAGTTTTTAGATATGTGCATGAGGATGATTACTGTAATCTTCCTCTATTTTTTTATTTTGCAGGTGAGAATATATTTCTGTAGTTTCTAAATTTTCATGGCCAAGAAGTTCTTGTATGACTCTAAGGTCTGCCCCATTATTAAGTAAATTTGTAGCAAATGAATGTCTAAGTGTATGTGGACTTATTTCCTTTTTTATTCCAGCTTTCTTTGCTAAACTTTTAAGTATCTTAAAAATCATTTGTCTACTTATCTTAGAACCATTTTTATTTATAAAAACATAATTGCATGTATCATTTTTAATTAAAAATACTCTATATACTTCGATATATTCCTTTAAAGCTTTACTTGCAGTATCGCCAAATGGTATAATTCTATCTTTTTTACCCTTTCCAGTTACTCTTATTACACATTCATCATAATCTATTTGATTAAGCTCTAAATTAGTTATTTCACTTATTCTAGCCCCAGTTGCATAAATAAGTTCAAGCATTGCTTTATTTCTATAATCAACTGGTTTAGTAAGTCTCATATTAAGAAGTTTATCTACTTCTTCACTAGTTAAATATGTAGGTAGTTTCTTTTCTAATTTTGGACTTTTAATGCCATCACATGGATTAATATCTAACTTATCCATAAAGATTAAATATTTATAAAAGGAATTTAGAACTGTTAAATAATGAGCCTTAGTTCTAGGAGTTGCATCAATATTAAGTAAAAAACTTCTTACATCATTACCATCTAGATTTATTAGTTTTTTCTTAAAACTATTACTTATTAAAAGCAAATTTTCTCCATAAGAATCTATAGTATTAATAGACATTCTTCTTTCAAACTTTAAATATTCTAAAAAATCTATTACATCCTTATCTTCAATCTTATTAATTATGTTACGCACAAAATCACCTTATTTCTATAAACATTGTATCATATTTAAACAAAATGTGATATAATTATTTGAGTGATATTATGGAAATTTTAGCAGATAAATTAAGACCAAAAAAATTAGATGATATAATTGGCCAAAGTCACCTTATTGGTGATGGTAAAATACTTACTAATCTTGTTAAAAACAAGAAACTTTTTTCAATGATTTTATATGGAAAACCAGGTATTGGTAAAACAAGTATTGCAAATGCCCTAGTAAACGAACTTGGTCTTCATTATAAATTTTTAAATGCTACGATTAATAATAAAGCTGATTTTGATACAGCAATTATGGAAGCTAAAATGTATGGAGATATGGTACTTATTATAGATGAAATACATCGTATGAATAAAGATAAACAAGATTTACTTCTCCCATATATAGAAAATGGCACAATTATTTTAATAGGTCTTACTACATCAAACCCTTATCATAAAATTAATCCTGCGATAAGAAGTAGATGTCAAATATTTGAACTACATGAACTTAATAACATAGACATAAAAAATGGATTAAAAAAGGCTTTAAAGAACTTTGAAGATATAAAAATAGATGATGATACTCTAGAATATATTGCCAATTTATCTTCCGGAGATATGCGCTTTGCCTTAAATTTACTTGAAGTATCATATTATTCTGGTGATAAAACAATAACCATTGAAACAGTTAAAAAGATAAATAGTAAACCAGTATTTTTTCATGATAAAGATGGTGATGGCCATTATGATGTTATAAGTGCCCTTCAAAAATCCATTCGTGGTAGCGATGTTGATGCTGCACTTCATTATCTTGCTAGACTAATTGAAGCTGAAGATTTAGATATCATATATCGCCGTCTTAGTGTTATCGCTTATGAAGACATTGGCCTTGCTAATCCTGGTATTGGGCCAAGAGTTATGGCAGCTATTAGTGCATCAGAACTTGTAGGTCTTCCTGAGGCCCGCATTCCTCTTGGTGAAATAGTCGTAGAAATGGCACTATCACCCAAAAGTAATAGTTCTCACCTAGCCCTAGATGCTGCCCTAAATGACATCCATAAAGGAAATACTGGTAATGTTCCTGACAATATTAAAACTAGTAGCACTACCTATTTATATCCCCATGATTATCCAAATGACTGGGTTAAACAAAATTATATGCCTAAAAACTTAATAGGTAAAAAATACTATATACCAAAAAACAATAAAGTTGAAGAAAATTTAAATAAACTACATAAAGAAATGAGGAATGAAAAATGAAAATAAGTGTAATTGGACTTGGAATATATAGCTTAGCAATAAGTAAAATGTTAGCAAAAAAAGAAAAGAATCAAATAATGATATGGACAGAAACAGATGCAAAGTATGAAGAATTTAAAAAAACTAAAAAAGTTGCATCAATATATGATACAGAAATACCTAAAAATATTAAAGTTTCTACTTCTTTAGAAGACACCTTAAAAGATGCAAAGCTAATATATATTATAACTGCAAGTAAATATGTTGATATTATAACCCAAAAAATGAAAGAATACTATAATCCAGAAGTACCAGTATGTATAGCATCTAAAGGTATTGAAGAATCTCGTGAAGAACTTTTATCAAATATAGTAAAGGATAATTTAAAGACTAAAAATATAGCAGTTATTTCTGGACCAACATTTGCAGTTGATATCATAAATAATGAGCCAGTAGCATTAGCTCTTGCTTCCAAAAGTGATAAAGCAAAAGAATATGTATCAAATACTCTAGCTAATGATACACTTAAATTAAGACCATCTAAGGACATGACTGGTATTCAAATGTGTGGTGCAATCAAAAATGTTATTGCTATAGCATCAGGTATATTATCTGGTCTTGGTTATAGTAACTCAACACAAGCTTTTTTAATAAACGAGTCCCTTCACGATATAAAAGATATTATCAAAATATTTGGTGGTAAACCTAAAACAATATTATCTTATGCCGGCATCGGAGATTTAATGCTAACATGTACAAGTACTAAAAGTCGAAACTTTAGTTTTGGTTACACCATTGGAAGTACTAAAGATCCTAAAAAAATAAAGGAATATTTAATAAATAATACTGTAGAGGGTTATAATACTCTTGAAGTGATATATAAAATGTTAAATAAACATGGAACTCCAATAGATTTAATAACCACAATATATAATATAGTTTATAATGAAGAAAATCCTAATACACTTGCATCTTTCTTAATAACAAAAAAGTAATCATGAATTGATTACTTTTTCTATTATATAATGAGCAATATATAAACCTGCGGTTGATGGAACAAATATACTTGATGCAACTACTCTATCCTTGCTTATAGTTTCCTCCTTCGAACAAACAACAGGTATTTTTAAATTTAAGCCTAATTTTCTAGCTTCATATCTTATTTTCTTAGCTAAAGGATCATTACTAGTTTTATCAAGTCTAGTTATTATTACATCACTTGGATTAAGTCTTTTACCAGTACCCATTGAACTAATTAAATGTATATTATTTTCTTCAGCATATTTCATTAAACTGAGTTTTGCTTTAACATCATCACAAGCATCTATTATAAAATCTGTTTTATCTAAAGAACTTATATTTTCTTCATTTAAATAAATATTTTTACCAGTAATATTTAATTTATTATTTATACTTAACATTCTTTTTATTGCAACTTCTACTTTAGGTTTGTCTATATCACACAAAGTAGCTAGTATTTGTCTATTTAAATTACTAATTTGAAAATTATCCCCATCTATGATAGTAATATTTTGTACTCCACTTCTAACTAAAGCTTCAAGACAAGTCCCACCAACACCACCAACACCAACAAGTAATATCTTAACTTTACTTAATTTTTCTAAGGCTTCTTCTCCAATTAATAATTTCAATCTATCAAACATAAATTCCTCCAAAATAAAACCCAAAGGTGTCCTGCATTGATAAAAACCCGCTCTCCGCGAGGTGGGCATCACATGAACTATTTTAGGATCCTTACTCACTTAATGGTTAAGTCTTCTACACCATAATTCAATTAGATTCCCTTATCATCTATCTAGTCGGTTTTATATAGACATAGACATTTACCCTTTAGGTACTTTAATTATATCAAAATAATTTTATTTTGCCAATATATCTATATCATTTTTAAGATTAATTAGATCAGTTGTGTCAACTTCTTGTATATCAGCAAATAATTCCATTGATTTAGTAACATTGTAAACCCAAGCAGGTTTAGCTATTTTAATACCACTTTCAAAAGTTGGATTATACACTCTACCTATATCTTCAATAGTAACAAGACCTTTACCAAAATATCCCTCACTAAGAAGAATTACATATTTTAATATGCCATACTCAATAGTTTTATAGCTAATTAAACCACCATTATACATACCACCAAAGATATTATTTTTACTTAACATATTCTTAGAAGTATAACCTGATTCAACATTAGCAATACCAGCAGCAATTCCAAAATCAACATTTGCATACATATCACTAAAATACTTTAATGTCTTAACTATATAATCTTTATCCATTTGATTAGATATTCTTTTATTATTAAATAACTCTTTTTCACTCTCTTCAAGCATAAGTAAATAATCAAGTACAATCTTATCAAAACTATCCATGTTATCTAAATAATCTAATTTTTCATAATTATTTTCTAATTTATTTCTTAAAATCTCTTCATCTATTAAAAAGGTATTAGCTAAAAATTTAATTGTATCACTTTTTTCATTTAATGATAGTTCTATTTTTTCTTCCATAGTTATTTCTTTTTTACTATCTAAAGCAACTTTTGGATTAGTATTATACTCTACTTCTAGATTTTTTGTATCAGTTGGCATAAGTAATATTACTACTCCAATTAATACCCCAATAAAAATTAGTATTTTATTTCTATTGGTCTGCACATATTCTTTCATATATTTAAATACTCTCCTTTTAAATAATATGTTATATATTATAACATAAATTCCTCTAAAATGCAAATTTTGTATAGAAAAAGCAGCACTTACATGCAGCTAATATCTATATATTAAGCAAAATATTCAGCATCTTGCATATTTAAATCGCCAGTTTCTAGCTTAAAATCATCATCTTTTTTTTCTTCACTTCTTATAGTTCTATTTCCAAAAGTAACATTATTTCCATCTTCCATTTTCCAACATCCACTTACATCACAATTACTACTATAAGGCATTGGATTTGGCATTTCAAGTTTAACAATCATAGGTATTTTAAAGGCTGAACCAAAACATACACACATACCTGGTTGAAGTATCTTTTGTTTATCCAAAATATCTTGACTAATATTCGGAAGCATTTCCCCGATATATTTAATATCAAGTGGATGTGTCATTTTAAAGATAAGAAAATTATTACATTGGGCAATAACAGTATCACTTATTTCTACAGGTCTTTGACTAATTATATCAAGAATAACACCATATTTACGACCTTCTTTAGCAATTCTATCAAATATATTATAACCAAGTAAGAATGTATCATTATCTTTTTGAATATATCTATGAGCTTCTTCTAAAAATAAATGAAATGGCATAGATGCTCTTTTTTTACTAGCTTTAGAAAAGTCAAATAACATCTTAGAAAATATCTTAACAATTACTTTAGCATATATATCATCTACATCTTCAAGATTTATATTTATTATTTGAGCTTTCTTTCCATCATTATCTATTAAACTTTCTACAAACTCATTAATTGGCATATATTCTTTTGTAAAAAATGTTCCAGTTTTACTATTAATAATAGCATTAAGTCTAACGCGAAGTATTACAGCATCATCATGCAAGTTTTGATTATGTTGAAACCCTTCACTAATTAAAGTAAATTCCATAGCTTTGGCAAAATCTTTAAGACCATAACTCGCTTCTTCCGGAGCTTTAATACTATCAAGATCTTCATTTATTTTACTTAGAATATAATTAGTTATTAAAACTGATTCTCCAAAATTACCATTGGAATCTATTTCAAAACATTCACTTAATGTTCTCGTATAACCAAGACCAGGAATAACACTATCAAAGTTAAATTCTTTAGTATTACATACCTCAAGTATTGTAAATATTTCATTTTTCTTACTAGATATTGTTTCATTACTAAACAAAACAGCAAGTAAAGCTTTAGCTATTAAATGATTTTTATAGTTATTGGCTTCATCACTATTAGTTGCAAATATTTTAGCTAACTTAATAGTATTTTCAATGATTGGTAGTTGAGCATGTTTATCTGCTTGAAGCAAAAGTGCCATATCATCAAGTGTTAATAAACTAACAGGTATTTGTAATAATTTATCTGTTTTATCAACTGGATTACTTGTAATAAATTTATATGAATAATTATTATTTATTTCATTTAATTTACCAAAAGCATTCTTATATTCTCCGAAAGCATCAAATATAAATATATTAGCATTATATTGAACTTGAAACATACTAGAAAATAAATTTTGTACTATTCTAGCAACTCCACATGACTTACCAGAACCACTATTACCAAAGATAGCTAAATGGTTAGAAAATAAACTATTGATACTTGGATGAATATTAAAACCTTTATATATTGCACTTTCACCTAGAATGAAACTAGATGCACTATAAGTACCAACAAGTTCAGTTAACTCTTCTTTATTAATCATTCTTATCCTAGAATTTAATAAAGGTTTTCTAAGTACCCCATTAACATATTTACCATTTATATATTCCCCTAAAAATCTTATTTTAATTATATTTTCATTTAATTCTTCAACTTCACCAAGTATAGTACCTTTACTATCTTCAAATATAACATTAACATTCATTAAATCAGCACTATTAGCATCTTTAATTAAGTTTTCTACATGAGCTTCAGACTCACCAATATATAATATTCTACCAAACATATATCACACATCCCTTTAGTATATCTAAATTATATCACACAAAGAAAAAATGTGAAACATTTTTAACTAATTTTTCTATTTTGTTTCACATTTATTTTTCATTAAAAACTTGACTAGTTACTTTCAAATTATCTAATGTACCCTTTTCTATAGGTATAAAATACATTAAATATTTACTACTATTTTTAATTTCTTTATTTACATCATATATTATTTTAACACCATCATCATTTATTTCTAAATTAATATTCTTAATTTCTAGACTATCTTTATATTTAACAAAATCTACGATATAATCATTCTTTTCAAAACTATTATTAGTAAGTAATGTAAATTCACTAGTACCATATTCATTCATAAGTTTAGTATAATCATCATAACTAGTAAGTAGTCTACTTTCATTTTTAGATTTAGATACTACAATACCTTGAGCTACAGCTTTAGGTTTAGTAAAATATCCAGCAGCACTCATACCAAGTAGCATAGATATTATAATTACCCCAATTACAAGTAAAACAATTATTATTTTCTTTTTCATAATCCTCCTTTTTTTATTGATAACTCGGCGCCGCTGCCTCACTTCGCACAAAACACGAGACTCGGCAGTTAGGGTCTTCCACCACGCCAATTTCTTCACTTTGCATTTATTTTGCACCCGGCCTGACCTAGCACGCGGACGCGCTAGACAGGCATGTCCGATCCTAGTTTACCAAAATCGGATCAGTGGCAGAGCCACTTCCCGATGCATAGTTCACGGAAGATGTGAGACTGAAGACTGGCCGGACTCCGTGCGCAATCGTCACGAGGTTGAAGTTGTCGTAGCCTGCGACAAAGCCACTTTTATTCACATTGAAAGCACTGTTCGAATAGTCCGCATTACGGGAAATTGTCCATTCATGTGACCCTAAATACATCCAATTTGCACTTTTGATGGCTGCGCCATCATAATCATATAGATTAGTTGTCCATGCACTTTGGGCTGCTGCAAATCCATAGTCACTTGCATACATTAAGCCTATTTTTGCAGGATGTTCTGTTTCTCCATTTGATGTTGAACCTGGTACTGGTTTTACTACTTCATTTTGATATGCTATTTTGGCTGGTTGCTTAGATATGTTATCATTTTTATTTCCTCCAACCTTCCATGTTGTATCTGCTATTTTACCTTTTGTTGTTTCATCAAATGTATTTATAAATTCATTATTTAAATATGTATTTAGACTTGATGTTGACCATGTATTCTTAGTATTACTATCCCATGTTTTATTTCCTACAGATGTTGACTTGATTAGTTTTACTTTATCTCCAAATACTCCGATTATTCTATATAGATTATCTGCTGGGCATGGTGTTGTACTTGACCCGAAACATACATAGTTATTCACTGCATCACTTGCTCCTGCAAATCTGTATGAATTATCTCCAGCCCCATTTGTTAGGCTTGCATCATGATAATAAATATTGTTAGCCCCTTGAGTACCTGTATATAATTTTGCTGTATGACATGCTAATGTATTATCATTGCATGATTGATCAAATCTTGGTTTAACATAAACATCAAAATAAACATAACACTTATCTGATTTATTGCCATTCATTAGTACCTTTTTATTTTCATTATCCCATGATAACTCACTACCATTTTCACATTTAGATAAATTTGCATTAAATACATAACCTTCTGTTGGCCATTCACTTCTTGTAGTCATTTCATAATTACCTGAACCTGCACTTGTTTCAAGCATCATTGCTATACCACTAGATGATGGTTTTATTTTATTATTTTCATAAACTAAAGCATCTTTTTTATAACCTTTAAATAAATAAAAACTAAAACTTCCCACTAATATAATACCTAGTACTACTAATAATTTAATATGTTTCTTCATATATAACCATCCTTTGCAAATATTTTATTCTCAAATATATTTTACTACAAAAAAAGTAATATGTAAATATAAAAAAACAAGCTAGTGTTAATTATCTAGCTTGTCTTTTAATATTTCTTTTGTAATCGTAGGATTTGCTTTACCTTTTGTTTCTTTCATAACTTGACCTACGAAGTAATCAAATAAATTAGTTTTACCTGATTTATAAGCATTTACTTGATTAATATTATTACTTATAATATTATCTATAATATTATTTAAAGTATTAATATCACTTATTTGACTATTTTCTTTACTAATAAAGTTTTTAGGTTCTTTATTTTCTTCTAAAGATTTAAAGAATATTTCTTTAGCTTGTTTTGAAGAAATAGTACCTTTATCAAGTTCAGAAATTATTTGATTTAAATATTCTGGAGTTAAATAGAAATCTTGAAGTGGAATTTCATACTTATTTAAATAAGCAATTATTTGCACTATTAACCAATTAGCAGCTTGTTTTTTATCCATTCCTAAACTAATGCATTTTTCAAAATAATCAGCATATTCTTTTTCTTTTATTATTATATTAGCATCATATTCTGATAAACCATATTCATTAATATATTTATTTTTTCTTTCTCTAGGAAGCATTGGAATATCTTTTCTTATTTCATCAAGCCACTTCTTATCAATTTTATACTTAGGAATATTTGGTTCAACAAAATATTTATAATCAATTGCATCAACTTTACTACGCATATGAATAGTAGTACCAGTTTCTTCATCAAATCTTCTTGTTTCTTGAACTACTTCATCATATCTTCCAGCATCTTTAAGTTCACTTTGTCTTTTTACTTCATAAATAATTGCATCATAAACATTTCCAAAAGAATTTATATTTTTAATTTCAACTTTAGTACCAAGTTCAGTAGCATCTGGTTCCATAATAGAAACATTAACATCACATCTAATTTGTCCCTTTTTAGTGTCAGCTTCAGAAACACCACAATATTGATAAATTCTACGCATTGTTTCTAAAAATGCAACAGCTTCTTCCGCAGAACTTAAACAAGGTTCAGTAACAAGTTCCAAAAGTGGAACCCCTGCTCTATTATAATCTATTAATGATGTATCATAATAGTGGTCTAAACTAGCAGCATCTTCTTCAAGATGAATATCATGAATAAGTACGTTTTTTTCATAATCATCACATTCAATTGTAATATTGCCATCTACACCAACAGGATCATGCATTTGAGTAATTTGAAAGCCTTTAGGTAAATCTGGATAATAATAATTCTTACGGTCAAAATACATATACTCAGGTTGTTTACAATTCAAAACCATACTCATAAGTAAAGCTTTTCTAACGCATTCTTTATTTACAACTGGAAGAGTTCCTGGAAAAGCCATATCAACTGGTCTAACGTTTGCATTAGCAAGTTCATTATATGAGTTTTCTGCACTTGAGAACACTTTTGAATTACTCTTAAGTTCGCAGTGCATTTCTAGTCCAACTACAACTTTATATTTCATTTTTACCTCCAGCTATCATACCTTTATAATTCATTTTGCTTTCTAAAGCATAAGCAATATTTAAAACATTCGCATCATCAAAACAATTACCTGTAATATTAACACCAACTGGTAAGTTATCTATAATACCATTTGGAATTGTAATTGATGGGAAACCACCAAAATTACCAATTTGTAAATGTTCTTCTAAAATAGTAGTATCACTCTTTTCAAGTTCATCTTTAGAACCATCTATATAAGGAGCAACCCCAGTTGAAACAGGTAACACTACTGCATCATATTCTTTAAACAGTTCTTTAAATTTATCTACAATAAGCCTTCTTACTCTAGCAGCATTTAAGAAATATCTTTCTTGATTTTCTTTTTGAAGTACATAAGAACCTATTACAAATCTTCTTTTAATAAGTGGCGAAAATCCTTTCGTACGATGATCCTTCATCATATCCATAACATGATCTCCTTCACCACGAGGTCCAAAGATAATACCAGTTAAATTAGACATATTACTTGTAGCTTCTGCACAAGAAATACAAACATAAACGCTTGCTACAGCTTCAAGTAAAGTTTTATCAATTGATACTTCATGAACTTCAATCCCTAAATCTTTTAAATAATCTAAAGTTTTATAATAATTATCTAAATGTTCTTTTAATTCATTAGATGCATCTGGGTAATTACTTAAATCAGTTATTTCTTTTATATAAAATATCTTTTTACCTTTTACATCACCATTCAAACTATCATAAAGATGAATATTACTTGAATCCCAACTAGTTTGGTCATTTTTATCAATACCCTTCATGGCATCAACTACAATTGTTGCATCTTCAACACTTCTAGTTAAAACACCACAAGTATCTAAACTTGAAGCAAAAGGAAATAATCCATATCTAGAAATCATTCCATAAGTAGGTTTATACCCAACAATACCACAAAATGCAGCAGGCTTACGAATTGAATCACCAGTATCACTACCTAAAGCATAAGGATATACCCCAGCAGCAACAGCAGCAGCACTACCACTTGAAGAACCAGCACACATTCTTTTAGTATCCCATGGATTACGAATAACTCCAGTATGAGCTGTTGTACCAGTACCACCCATTCCAAATTCATCTAAAGCTGTTTTATTAACCCCAACAGCACCATGTTTTTTTAAATTAGCAACTGCAGTAGCATCAAAAAATGGTACATAATCTTTTAAAGTATTAGATGAACCAGTTGATAATATATCTTTAGTTGAATAATTATCTTTAATACCATAAGGAATACCAGAAAGCAAATCTTCAGTAACAGGCATTTCCTTAACATCATCCATGATAGTTACAAAAGCATTACACTTTTCATTCAATTCATGTGATTTTTTCAAAGATTCATCAATTAAATCTCTACTAGTAATTTCACCATTTTTAAGCATTTCATGTAATTTTACAATACCAAATTCTGTCATTATCCCACCACCTTTGGAACTTCAATTTCACGTCCATCATATCTATCACAATTCTTAAGTAAGTCTTCGATAGGAACACTTTCTTCTTTTACATCTTCTCTTAGTGTATAAGTAAAATCATCTAAGGCATGAGTCATAGGTTCTATCTTTTCTATATCAGGAAAGTCTGCTATAACATCCATTTGTTTTTCAATAATATCAAACTCTTTTAAAACTAATTCATTTTCTTCATCAGTTAAACCAATAAGTAACTTATCAGCATAATCATTTACCATTTCTTTTGTAAATTTACTCATTTTTCATCATCCTCCTCTATTTTTATTCCTAATTCTTTTAATTGTTTTAAGGAAACATCACTTGGTGCCTCGCTCATTAAATCTTGAGCACTTTGAGTTTTAGGAAATGCAATAACGTCTTTAATATCATCAGTACCAGAAAGTACCATTACAAGTCTTTCAACACCTGGAGCAATTCCAGCATGAGGTGGAACTCCATATTTAAAAGCTTCTAACATAAAGCCAAATCTTTTTTCAGCTTCTTCATCACTTATTCCTAAAGCTTTAAACACCTTAGCTAAATCATCTTTTTTATGATTTCTAACTCCCCCACTGGCAAGTTCATAACCATTGACAACCAAATCATAACTTCTTGAAATACACTTTTCTGGTTCATTAATCGTATTTATATCTTTTATCATTGTAAATGGATTATGTTCAGCTTTCCATCTTTTTTCAGTTTCACTATATTCAAAGAATGGAAAATCTGTAATCCAAACAAAATTTAATTTATCTTTTGGTATTATGTCTAAAGTTTTAGCAATTTTTATTCTAAGAGCACCTAAAGCAGCATAAACAACTTTTGGCTTATCAGCAACAATTAATATTAAATCATTATTCTTAACATCATAAGTATTTTTTATTTCTTCTAATTTTTCATCTTCTAAGTTCTTAGCAATAACACCATTAAATTGATCGTTATCATATTTAAGCCAAGCCATTCCCTTAGCACCATATATTCTAGTAAAATCAATTAAATGATCAATATCAGTTCTTGAATACTTATCACCATTATTTCTAACTATTAAACATTTAGCAATTCCACCATTTTCAATATTTTGTCTAAAGACATTCATTCTCGTATTCTTTAAAATCTCAGTTAAATCTAAAAGTTTCATATCAAATCTTGTATCAGGCTTATCAGAACCATAATTTTCCATAGCATCTTGATATGTCATTCTTGGAAAGTCATCAAGTTCTATATTCTTAGTATCTTTAACTATTTTCTTAATCATACCTTCACAAACATTCCAAACATCTTCTTCCTGAGCAAAAGACATTTCTAAATCTATTTGTGTAAATTCCGGTTGACGATCAGCTCTCAAATCTTCATCTCTAAAACATTTAGCAACTTGATAATATTTTTCAAAACCACTAACCATTAGTAATTGTTTAAATATTTGCGGTGACTGAGGTAGTGCATAAAAAGAACCTTTATTAATCCTTGATGGAACAAGATAATCTCTAGCACCTTCTGGTGTACTTTTACAAAGTATTGGTGTTTCAATTTCTAAAAAGTCTAAATTATTTAAATATTCTCTAGCACTTTTTATTATTTTATGTCTTAAAATAATATTATTCTTAAGATTTTCTCTTCTTAAATCGAGATAACGATATTTAAGACCAACACTTTCATTTATATCTTCGTCATCATATACATTGAATGGTAAAGCATCACTAGTACTTAAAATTTCTAAATCACTTGCCATTAATTCAATTTTTCCTGTAGCAATCTTAGGATTTATCATTTCTTCATCTCTTAAAATAATCTTACCTGTAACTTTAATACAATATTCATTTTTTAAAGATTCAGCAATTTCAAATTCTTGTTTTAAAAATCCTCTATTAAATACTACTTGTATAATACCAGAACGATCTCTTAAATCAACAAATATGACACCACCCATATCTCTTCTTTTATTAACCCAACCAAATAAAGAGACTTCCTTATCTAAATCTTTTTCAGTAAAATCATTATTGTTAAATTTTTTCATATTTCTTCACCCTTCTTTAATAAAAAAAGAGTCTAGCTTTGTAAGGGCGAGAATCCCGCGGTGCCACCTTACTTTTCTAGACTCAATTTATTTTTATCACATTTACTGCGTTTTATGTTATTTGAAAAATTGTTCTTCATCTAAATATCCACAAGGCATTTACACCAGCTAGCCCTCTCTTTTGTTTCGAAATAGATTACTCATTTTTCCATAAAAATTCGATATGTACTAATTTTACTCTAAAATCATATCTTTGTCAACACTAAATTTGGGCAAGTATTTCTTTTAACCTATCATGAAATTCTATTATTGTACCATTATTAAATATATAATAATCAGCATATGCAATAGGTCCAGCTTTAGCAATATTTTCTATTTCAGAGATATCCCTTTTAATTGCATCTTCCTTATTAAATGGCCTTTCTATTCTTTCACTAAGTCTTTCATAACGAAGTTTTTTATCTGCTACTACAGCTATAGTTGTTAAATTAAATTCATTTTGCAATATCTTAAGTTCATCCCAAGAATAAAGCCCATCTAAAACAACATTATTTTCTTTAGCAAGCTCTTTTATTTTAGGAAGAAGCACTATTGCATATGCTCCCATACCAAGATCACTTCTTAGTTTTTCACGCATCATTTTTTCATTATCTGGAGTTACTTCAAGACCTTCTTCTTTAAGTTTTTCCATTGTAACACCACCAAAATAAACTTTTTTATATCCTATTTTTTCTAAATAACTACTAGCAATAGATTTACCACTACCACACATACCAACGATTGCAATTATTTTTCCCATAAACACCTCTAAAATTCACATGAACCCGGAGTTCTTGGATAAGGAATAACATCACGAATATTTTCAATACCTGTTAGATACATAATAAGTCTTTCAAATCCCATTCCAAACCCTGAATGAATACATCCTCCATAACGTCTTAAATTTAAATACCAATCTATAGTATCTTTATCAGTACCAAGTTCTTCCATACGAGCAAGTAAAACATCAAGATTTTCTTCTCTTTGAGAACCACCCATTAATTCACCAGCACCAGGAACTTCTAAATCAACCGCAGCTACTGTTTTACCATCACTATTAAGTTTCATATAATATGCCTTAATATCTTTTGGCCAGTTCTTAACAAATACTGGTCCATTAAAATGTTTAGTTAACCATTTTTCATGTTCTTTAGCTATATCATCATCATAATCCGGAATAAATTCCCATTCTTCACCACTATTTTTAAGTAAATCTATTACATCTTTATGATCAATTCTCACAAAACTGCTATTTACTACTTTTTCTAATTTTTCTTTTAATCCCTTTTCTACAAATTTATCAAAAAATTCAATTTCATCTGGACAATTATCTAAAATATACTTAACAATATATTTTAAGAAATCTTCTTCTACATCCATTAAATCATCTAAATCCGCAAAAGCAATTTCTGGTTCAATCATCCAAAATTCATTAGCATGTGTTTTAGTATTTGAATTTTCTGTCCTAAATGTTGGTCCAAAAGTATAAATTTTACTAAATGCTAAAGCAAATGTTTCCCCATGAAGTTGTCCAGATCCAGTAATAAAAGTCTTTTTATTAAATAAATCTTTACTAAAATCAACTTTACCATCTTTTTTAGGTAAATTATCAAAATCAAATGTAGTTACTTTAAACATTTGATCAGAACCTTCACAGTCCGCAGTTGTTAAAAGTGGTGTATGAACATAAATATAGTTTCTATCTTGAAAATATTTATGAATAGCATATGCAGCAACACTTCTAACTCTAAATACTGCTTGGAATGTATTAGCTCTTGGTCTAAGATATGCAATACTTCTTAAAAATTCCATGCTATGTTTTTTAGGTTGAAGTGGATAATCTTCCGAGCAATCTCCTAGAAGCTCTATAGTTTTTGCTTTTAATTCATAAGCTTGTCCACTGCCTTCAGACTTTGCATAATCCCCAACTACTTTAATGCTTGAACCATTATGAAGTTTTATTACTTTATCAAAATCTTTTAAATCTTTAGTATAAACAACTTGTAAATGTTTAAAACTAGTACCATCAGAAAAATCAATAAACCCAAATTCTTTCTGAGGTCTATGATTTCTAATCCATCCTTTTATTTCAATTTCTTTATCAATATATTTTATTTCATCTTTTTGTAAATCTTTTATTGTCATCTTACTATTCCTTCCATTTCTCTTTCTTCTTCGATAGATAAATCACTAAATTCTTCATGTGTAAGTGATATTGTATCTTCGAGTGCTAATATAAATTTATTTTTTAAAATATGATATTTTTCTTTATGATTAATTTCAAAATTTCTAGTAGTTATATGTACATAATCTGCAAACTTTTCAAAATTTTTATCAGATAGGGTATTTATAAAATATTTATAAATACGATTACTTCCCATCTGGTTTATAAACAAAGTATCAATTACTTCATTTCCATATTTTTGAATTAATTCTAAAAAATTAAAATATTCGTTACTATCCTTCGGATATATATTTGTCATTGTAAACCATTTAATAAGTAATGCTTCTAAATAACTATCTTCTACGTTTTCTTCAATATTTTTTCTAAACTTATTTACATTATCTGAAAAAAACATTTCTTTATAAGAATTAATTTTACTAAATAAGTCTGTAACAGATCCATGAGAATTATCTATTATTTTTTTATTAATTTCAAAAATATATTCTTTTAGTTTATTATTATCTACAGCTAAAAATATTTTTGTACTATTTTGTTTTTTAAAACTAAGATAACTACATGCTAATAACATATCTTCATAATATTCATCCACAAATTTTATTATTTCTGCTTTAGCTTTAATACCATATGTCAAATTATTATTATAAAATAGCCAATTTAATAATATATTTTTACCATATTCCATTTATTCACCTAAATATTTCCTAATAAATAATCTATAATTTCTGCTTCATCTATTTTTACTTCTTCTTCCAAATGATTATCTCTTATACTAACTATACCTTTTTTTAAATCATCTTCATTTAAAATAACATTAAATTTACTATTATATTCGCTATTTATTAAAGTATTTATATTATTAAGTCTTAAATCTTGAGCTATTTTTAATGCATGATAAGATTCTTCTTCACTATTTTCTATAATATTTACATCAATCATTCTATTTAAAGCATCTTTATTTATATTTTCCATTAGATTTGTAATAACTTCTTTAATATCAAGCCTAAAACTATTATTAGATCCCATTCCTAGAATGTTATCATCATAAATATAATTCCAATTTAATTTATCACTATCAATATTACTTAAATATTCTATATCAAGTATATCAAGTAAATTACATATCTCTTTATCTTTATTAATAGATATTTCTATATCTTCAAGACCTAGTCTTTTAAATAAGTAATATCCTAGACTAATTAATTCTGCTTTTTCTATTATATTATTATTTTCATTAAATACCTCAATATTTTTTAAATTATTGGTATAATATTTTTTACTTATATCTTTACCCATTATATAATCATATCCATAATTATCCATTACTTGATTAATTACTTCCATCATATAGTTATATAATCTTGCTTCATCTTTATTCATTGTATCAGTCCTTTCAATATTTCTTATTTTACCACAATTAAAAAGGAAATAGAATACTATTTCCATAAATTAGTTATTTTTTTACTAAAGCCATTTAAATTCTTCTTTTAATTTCTCAACTTCATCAAGTGATAATTTGGTAACTCTACAAATTAAATCTACAGCGCAATTTTCTTGAAGCATAGCTTTGGCATCTTCAATGGCCTTTTGTTCAACGCCAAGCTTATATCCTTTTTTTACTCCACGTTCTACGCCATCTTCAAATGCTTCTTCTTTTTCATT
>CAKORY010000003.1 GCA_934101795.1 uncultured Bacilli bacterium | reverse complement strand
GTTTTTTTACTTCTAATTTTAATTTTTTCATAATAAAACCTCATTTCTTTTTTGTCCAAGAAATGGGGTTCATATCACAGGCAGATGTCTAATTTTATTATTAATAGCATTAAAGCTATTATTAACATTATAATACATAATCTGTTAAGAAATTTAATTACATAAACTCTTTTCTTCATATGCATTCCTCCTCTCAATAAGCCCAAAGTCCCTGAAAGAAGGTAGACACCCGAGAACAAATATTCCTTAAAAAATACTATAACAAATAAACACGAATGTTTCAAGGGTAAAACATAAATTTTGTAAAATGAAAACTTAATTTTAAAAGCCACAATTAACTTCTACACTTTTTAAACTCGACTACTTATTATTTAAAACACCATATAGTGCTTGATGTACATCATTTTATTCTTTACTATACTATTTTAATTCTTGTAATAAAATAAATAACTTTAATTATAGTCAAACATAAATTTTAACTTAATAAATTGACAATTATAATCATTTTTAATATAATAAATTTACAGGTGGTAAATATGCTTAAAAATATAAATAGTAAACTAAAAGACAATAGAGGCTGGGGGTTAACAGAAATGCTTGTTTTAAGTGGAATCTTATTGCTAGCATTACTATTTGCAGCTTATCTAATATATAAACTATATAGCAGTTTTTAAATCTGCTTTTGATTTAAATATGGGGGCTAATTATGGCAAAAATATCAAATTGTTTATTAATGCTTGAATATTTAGAAAATGGTAGAAAATACAATATAAAGGAACTAGCAGAAAAACTTGAAACATCCGAAAGAATGGTTAGAAGTTACAAGGAAGAACTTGAAAAAGCAGGAATATTTATAGATAGCATCATGGGACCTTATGGAGGTTATGTTTTAAATCAAAGTATTAAAATTCCTTTACGCAAATTTTCTAAAGAAGATTATGAATTTTTAAAAAACTTAAAAGTAAATAAAGACGATAAAGAAAAATTACAAATAATAGCTGATAAAGTTCATGGAATCTATTTTGAATCTCAAAACGAAAATATTGAATTAAAAGATGATATTAAAAATTATTATAATATATTAAATAAGGCTATAAAAGAAAAAAGAAAAGTAAAAATAAATTATTATTCATTTACCGATGGAAATTTAAATAGAATTATAAGGCCATATGATTTATTTTTATATAATTCTGGATGGGGATGTGCAGCCTTTTGCGAACTTCGTCAAGATTTAAGACATTTTGAACTTAAAAGAATAAATAAAATGGAACTTTTAGATGAAACTTTTTAAGTAGACCAAATACTTCCTCTTTAAGTGATATAAATTACTTAAGGAGGATTTTTTATGGAAAAGAATATGAACGAAAATTTCAAAAAATTGAATAATAGGGTTGTTGATAGTTTAAATGATACTGACTTAGAAAAATTAAATTATTTACTAAGTAAAATTAAAGACCCAACATTAGTATCGGGGGTAGGTGGTTCAAGTATTGTTGCTTCGTTTGCATCGAAAATATTACTTATGAAGAATTTGATTATAACAAAATGTGTAGAACCAAGGGATTTAAAATATTTTAAAGAGTTTATGAACGGCTATAAAAATATTTTGGCATGTAGTTACTCTGGAGCAAACTTTGGCGTTGAATTAGCTTTCGATAACAATCTAAGACATTATTTGTTATCTAGTAAGGAAAATAATGAAAACGGTGTAATTAGTTTAAATTATATTTGTAAAGATCCAGAAAAAAGTTTTATATCTTTAGCAGCAACATTAATACCATGTGCAATATTATTAAATTATTATTTGGATAATGATTATCAAAGAATAATTGATAGTATGAAAGAATATGATTATAATTTTGATGTAAATTGTGATGCTTTTGAAATCTTTACAGGTTTTGAAACATTATCAGCAAGCAAATATTTAGAATCTACGATGGTTGAAGCTGGTATTGGCATTCCTGTAATTCATGATAAGTATTCATATTGTCATGGTAGAAGTACATTATCAAAAACTTACAATAATATAGCAATATATTTTAATTTAGGTACAGACTTAGATAAACTATTATTAAGTGAATTAACTAAATACTATAAAGAAGTAATTGTATTAGATAGCAAGCCAACGCTTTTATCGGAGTATAACTTATTAGTAAAGTGCATGTATCTAACAAAATACGTTGCATCCCAAAAAGAAAAGGATTTATCAGGTGTAGATTATAATCCAATTGTTAAAAAGCTTTATAGATTTAAAAGCAGTGTGTGATAAAAAACACAACAAATTAACTCAAAATTCATTATTTTTTCTTGACAAACATATCATATTAATGTTATAGTATATTTGCATTTTAAAAAAACGGGTTCTGCTTAGGTAGAACCTAGTTTAAAACAATGTTCGATACACCAGGATGTGTGTTAATGGAAAGGAGCGAAAATAAATGCCTACGATCAATCAATTAGTAAAGAAAAATCGAAGCAAAAAAACAAGAAAGAGTAAAAGTCCAGTATTAAATGTTGGATTTAACACTCTAGAAAAGAAACAAACTGATGCAAAGAGTCCACAAAAAAGAGGAGTTTGTACTAAAGTTGGTACAAGAACACCTAAAAAACCGAACTCAGCATTAAGAAAATATGCTCGTGTTAGACTTTCTAATGGTAAAGAAATCGATGCTTATATTCCAGGAGAAGGACATAACTTACAAGAACACAGTGTTGTTTTAGTAAGAGGTGGCCGTGTTAAGGATTTAATCGGTGTTCGTTATCATATCGTAAGAGGTACACTTGATACTCACGGAGTTCAAGACCGTAAACAAGGACGTAGTAAATACGGAACTAAAAAAGACAAAAAATAATAGAATAGGAGGAAAATTAGATGCGTAAAAGACGTGCAGTTAAAAGAGATGTACTACCAGATCCTATATATAATTCAAAAGTAGTTACTAAATTAGTAAACCAAATTATGTTAGATGGTAAAAAAGGTACAGCTCAAAAGATATTATATGAAGCATTTGATATAGTTGCTGAAAAAACTGGTAAACCAGCTTTAGAAGTATATAGTGCTGCATTAGAAAATATCAAACCAGCTCTAGAAGTTAAGTCTCGTAGAGTTGGAGGCTCAAACTATCAAGTTCCAATGGAAGTTAATGATGAAAGAGCTCAAACACTAGCTTTAAGATGGTTAGTTAATTATGCAAAATTAAGAAATGGAAAGGGAATGGCCATTAATCTTGCAAACGAAATCATAGATGCCTCAAATGGTACTGGTGGTGCTTGCAAAAAACGTGAAGATACTCATAGAATGGCAGAAGCAAATAAAGCATTTGCTCACTATAGATGGTAAGCACTATGGCTAGAGACGTTACAATTGATAAAATAAGAAATATCGGTATCATGGCTCACATTGATGCTGGTAAAACAACTACAACAGAAAGAATTTTATTCTTAACTGGTATTACACACAAAATCGGAGAAACTCACGAAGGTGAATCTCAAATGGACTGGATGGAACAAGAAAAGGAAAGAGGTATTACAATTACTTCTGCCGCAACTACTTGCCACTGGAAAGGATATAGATTAAATATTATTGATACTCCAGGTCACGTAGATTTTACTATCGAAGTCCAAAGAAGTTTAAGAGTTCTAGATGGTGCTATAGCTCTAATTGATGCTCAAGCTGGTGTAGAACCTCAAACTGAAACTGTTTGGAGACAAGCAAATGAATATAAAGTACCAAGAATGATTTGTGCTAACAAAATGGAAAAAATGGGTGCAGATTTTTATTACTCACTTGATACAATCAAAAATAGATTAGGTGCTAACGCTGCTCCAATTATGTTACCAATCGGTGCTGAACAATTCTTTGAAGGTTACATTGATTTAGTTACTAAAAAAGCATACAAATACGATGGAACTGAAAAACAAGAATTATCTGAAATGGAAATCCCAGCAGACATGGTACAAAAAACTGAAGAATATAGAACAAAATTAATTGAAGCAGTAGCTGATTTTGATGAAGAACTAATGATGAAATACCTAGATGGTGGAGAAATTACTGAAGAAGAGCTTAAAGCTGCTATCAGAAAAGCAACATTATCTGTAGGATTCTTCCCAGTTTTATGTGCTGATGCTCTAGGAGATAAAGGAACACGTGCTTTACTTGATGCTGTTGTTGATTATTTACCAGCACCAACTGATATTGAAGCTATCGAATGTACTGATCCAAAAGGAAACGATGTACTAAGACATCCAAGTGATTCTGAACCATTTACAGCACTAGCATTTAAGATCATGACTGACCCATATGTTGGTAGACTTTCATTCTTCCGTATTTATTCAGGAGTTTTAAAAGCAGGTTCATATGTTTTAAATTCTACTAAAGGAGAAAAAGAAAGAATTGGTCGTATACTTCAAATGCATGCTAACCAAAGAAAAGAAATAACTGAAGTATACGCAGGAGAAATCGCTGCAGCAGTTGGTTTAAAAAATACTACGACTGCAGATACACTATGTGATGAAAAAAATCCATGTATCATGAAAGGTATGGAATTCCCAGCTCCAGTTATTGATATAGCTATTGAACCAAAGAGTAAAAATGACCAAGATAAAATGGCAATTGCTATTCAAAAATTAGTTGAAGAAGACCCAACTCTAAGAGTTAAAACAGATACAGAAACTGGTCAAACAGTTTTATCTGGAATGGGTGAATTACACTTAGACATTATCGTTGACCGTATGCGTCGTGAATTTAATGTTGAATGTAATAAAGGTAAACCACAAGTTGCTTACCGTGAAACAATTACTCAAGCTGCTGAATGTGAAGGTAAATATATTAAACAATCAGGTGGACGTGGACAATACGGACATGTTTGGGTTAAATTCGAACCAAATCCTGAAAAAGGATATGAATTTGTTGATGCTATCGTTGGTGGTGTAGTTCCTCGTGAATATATACCAGTAACAGATAAAGGTTTACAAGAAGCTATGGCAGGTGGTATCCTTGCTGGTTATCCAATGGTAGATGTTAAAGCTACATTATTTGATGGATCATACCATGATGTAGACTCATCAGAAATGGCCTTCAAAATTGCTGCATCTATGGCTTTAAAAGAAGCTAAGAATAAGTGTAAACCTGTACTTCTAGAACCAATTATGAAAGTAGAAGTAGTTGTTCCAGAAGAATATATGGGTAATGTTATGGGAGATTTAACTAGTAGACGTGGTAAACCACTTGGAAATGAATCACGTGGAAATGCATTATCAATCAATGCTATGGTTCCACTTGCAGAAATGTTTGGTTATGCTACAAGTTTGCGTTCAAACTCTCAAGGACGTGGTAACTTCACAATGACTTTAGACCATTATGAAGAAGTTCCAAAAAATATTGCTGAAGAAATTATAAAGAAAAACAGCATAAATTAAGAATAATACTTGAAAAATCTTCAAGCATTAGATAAAATATAATAGTAATATAAGAAAAGGAGGAAATTATTATATGGCAAGAGAAAAATTCGATCGTTCAAAAGAACACGTTAATATTGGTACCATTGGACACGTAGACCATGGTAAAACAACATTAACTGCTGCGATCACAAAATACTTTGGACAATTTGTTGATTATGCTGATATCGACAAAGCTCCAGAAGAAAGAGAAAGAGGTATAACTATCAACACTGCGCATGTTGAATACGAAACTGAAAAACGTCACTATGCACACGTTGACTGCCCAGGCCATGCTGACTATGTTAAAAACATGATCACTGGTGCTGCACAAATGGATGGTGCTATCCTAGTTGTATCTGCTGCAGATGGTCCTATGCCACAAACTAGAGAACACATTTTGTTATCTCGTCAAGTTGGTGTGCCTAAGATCGTGGTTTACATGAATAAATGTGACCAAGTTGATGATCCAGAACTACTTGATTTAGTAGAAATGGAAATCAGAGAATTATTAGGAGAATATGGATATGATTCTGAATGTCCTATTATTCGTGGTAGTGCTTTAAAAGCCCTTGAAGGTGATGAAGCTGCTGCTCAAAGTATCCGTGACTTAATGGCTGCTGTTGATTCTTATATCGATGCACCAGTTCGTGATACTGACAAACCATTCCTAATGAGTATTGAAGACGTATTCACTATCTCAGGACGTGGAACAGTTGTTACTGGACGTGTTGAACGTGGACAACTAAAACTTAACGACGAAGTTGAAATCGTTGGTCTAAGACCTACAACTAAAACAGTTGTTACTGGTATTGAAATGTTTAGAAAATCTCTAGACTATGCTCAAGCTGGTGACAATGCTGGATGCTTACTTCGTGGTATTGCTCGTGATGGCGTTGAACGTGGACAAGTTTTGGCTAAACCAGGAAGTGTTACACCTCATACAAAATTCAAAGCAAGCGTATACGTTCTATCTAAAGAAGAAGGAGGACGTCATACACCATTCTTCTCAAATTATCGTCCACAATTCTATTTCAGAACTACTGACGTAACAGGTGTTATTGAATTACCTGAAGGAGTAGAAATGGTTATGCCTGGTGATAATGTTGACATGACTGTTGAACTTATCGCTCCAGTTGCTCTAGAAAACGGAACTAAATTCTCTATCCGTGAAGGTGGAAGAACTGTTGGTGCCGGAGTTGTATCTGAAATTCTTAAATAATTGATGATATAAAATTAAAACAATCTCTTTTGCAGAGATTGTTTTTTTGACACATTTTATGTAAATATGTAATAAGTTATATTTTACTATATAAACAAAAGACTTATAATATAATAAATGGAGGATAATTATGGATAATAATATAATTAGTTTACTTGCGGAACAAAATGAAATACTGAAGGCCCAATTGTCGGAACAAAAAATGATTAATCAACAAATGTTTGAAATATTAAAAGCTATAAGTGTATCACTGAACTTAAATAGTATGAATATAAATCAAAATTCTAAAGAAAAACAAGAAACTGAAAGTTTGACTGCATTTTTATAAAACAAAAAGTAATTAGAATAAAACTAATTACTTTATTTTATTAAATTCTTTAGCTAAAGCACCACTTTTAAGTAATTTATCATATAACTTTTCATCTATAACTAAATCAAATTCTCCGATATATTCATAAACATCTGGATTAAATCCCATTTTAAATCTATTTAAACCATAATAATGATTATCTTTTGATAAATCAGCAGTAATACCATTTAAATCTAAATATTTATATTTTTTTTGATAATATTTAATGATTGCATAATACAAATAATAATTAGCACTAAATCTAGATAAAGACTTATCAAAACCACTTATTTGTATGATAACTCTATTTTGATATTTTATAACAAGAGCTCCAGCAACATAAGTTTCTAATCCAGTATTTAAGTTTTTAGAAGCTTCTGCAATATCATTCTTATAAGCAAGAAGTGCTCTATCAGAATTCATTTTAGCATTTATAACATTAGCATTATTATTTGTTAGTAACTTGTTATTAAGTTCAGCATTTCTTCTAAGTTCCAAATTATAAGAATTCTGAGCATTTATTAAAAACTTTTTATAATCAACTTTAACAAGTAATAAATCTACATCTGCAGTTTTACTAAAAACATTATAAAAATCATTATAATAATATTCATCTTTATTTATTTTATTTTTAATAAATTTATAAAAAATATTAATTTTATCAGGTTCAGCTTTTTCAAGAATAAGTCCTTTTCTAAGCCCTTTTTTAACTTTATTTCTTGTATTTTTAGATAAATTAGTATGATTATAACCTTCCATATTAACAATGGCATTTACTCTAGGTAAAAGAGATTCAAAATTCATATTATTTTTAAGTTTTTTATATCCACATTTAGTTAAAATATCTATAATTCTATAATTTTCATTATATTCAAAGTTCATAGTTTTTTTATTTAACTTAGCTATAGCTATTTCAGGATTAATTTTAATAAAAGCAAAACCTCTTTTTTTATAATAATCTTTTACTTTTCTAGTAAATTCTTCAAGTAAATATTCATTTGAATAATTAATTAAAAAACCACGAGGTGAGTAACCAAAATAAATATTACCAATTTTTTTATAAAGAATTAAAGCAGCAGCCACTACTTCATCAGCACCATAAGAAATAAATTCATATTCATAACCTTCCTCAGCTTTAATTAAAGCATAGTTAATAGATTCATGAAAATTACCAATAAAATGAGTATTTGCAAACTCTTTAAATTCAGCTAGTGACATCTCTTTTAAGTTCATATAAAAACCTCCCTCATAAGTAAGACAACATTATACCATAAATTGACGTTAAAATCTATAAAATTGTTGCTAAACGTAAGTATTTTATGTATAATATAATTAGGTGATAAAAATGGCAAATGGTTTAAAAAATAGTATTGAAAACATGTACAAAAGAATGATATGGTACTCTATTGGAACTGCCTTAATAACAGTTATCACAGGTATTATATTATTATTAGTTCCAGAATTAAGTGGTAAAGTGCTTGGTATGATTGTTGGTATTATTTTCCTTATCGAAGGTATAAACTCAATTTATAAGTATTTCCATCGTGAAGGAGCTAAACTATATAATTTAAATTTAGTATTTGGTGTAATTTATGCAGTTCTAGGTGTAGTTATAATTTTAGTGCCATCAAGTGTAGTTGAATTTATAACAATATGTCTTGGTATCTACATGATAGTTAATGGGGCAAGTAAAGTAAACTATGCGTTATGGCTTAAAAGAGGTAATGAAGACTCTTGGTTAATAACACTTGCAACAGGTATTTTAGTGGCTATCGTAGGTATTCTTGTAATATTTAATCCTTTTGCAAGCTTAACGCTTACAAAACTTGCCGGAGCATTCTTAATTATCACAGGAATTTTAGATTTCATGGATACTATTTTATTTAAAAATCGTAGTAAAGAAATAATGGAAATATTTTGGTAAAGAAAAGTAAAATTAAAAGTAAAATGATTCATTTTACTTTTTAATTTGTCAAAATTTTGATATACTAATATAGAGGAAGAAGGGGATAAAATGTTTATAAAAGACATTCATGCTAGAGAAATACTTGATAGTCGTGGAAATCCAACTATTGAAGTTGATATGATTTTAGATAGTGGGGTGACCGCTACAGCATCCGTTCCAAGTGGT
Organism: uncultured Bacilli bacterium; assembly: GCA_934101795.1. GTDB lineage: Bacteria > Bacillota_I > Bacilli_A > RF39 > UBA660 > Onthocola_B. The sequence continues at coordinate 102,700 of CAKORY010000003.1, read as the reverse complement.
GCTTCAACTGGTTCCAGAGAAGCTTTAGAACTTCGTGATAAAGACCCAAAAAGATATGAAGGAAAAGGTGTACTTCAAGCAGTAAGTAATGTAAATACCATAATTAGACCCGCTTTAATAGGAAAAAAGTGTGACCAATTAAGTATAGATAATTATTTAATAAAATTAGATGGTACCGAAAACAAAAGTAACTTAGGTGCAAATGCTATACTTGCAGTATCACTTGCATGTTTAAAGTGTTTAGCTAAAGCAAATAATAAAGAACTTTACGAATACGTATCAAACAAGAGCGTAACAATGCCTATACCAATGATTAATATTATAAATGGTGGTGCACATGCTGTAAATAATATCGATATACAAGAATTTATGATTATGCCTGTTATGAAAAGCATTAAAGAAAGAGTAAGGGCAGCATCTGAAGTATTTCATGCGTTAAAAAAACTATTAAGTATCAATGGCTTTGCTGTAGGTGTTGGTGATGAAGGTGGATTTGCCCCAAATTTAAATAATAATACAATGGCTCTAGATTTTATTATGGAAGCTATTAGAAAAGCTGGCTATAAACCAGGTGAAGATATATTTATTGCCTTAGATGTAGCAGCTAGTGAACTTTATGATAAAGAAACTAATACTTATAAACTAGATGGAAAATCATTTACTAGCGAAGAATTAATATCTTTTTATGAAAAATTAATAGATACATATCCAATTCTAAGTATTGAGGATCCATTCTATGAAAATGATTTTGAAACACTCGCTAAATTTACATCCCTAGTAGGTAGTCGTATAATGGTCGTCGGAGATGACTACTTTGTAACAAATGAAAAATACTTAGAAAAGGGAATAGAAATGCATGCTGGTAATGCCATTTTATTAAAAGCTAACCAAATAGGTACAGTAAGTGAAATGATTAGAACTATTATGCTTGCTAAGAAAAATAATTATAAAACAATTATCTCACATCGAAGTGGTGAAACTGAAGATACGTTTATTGCAGATTTAGCTGTAGGCTTAGCAATACCATTTATAAAAACTGGTTCAATGTGTCGTGGTGAACGTATTGCAAAATACAATAGACTAATAAGAATTGAAGAAAAATTAAAAAGAGACTAGTTATTTAGTCTTTTTTATTTTATAATATAATTGGTGATAAAATGAAAAAAATAGTAGATGGCAATAATGCTTGTAGTAAAGTAGCATATTACTTTAGTGAAGTATGCAGTATATATCCAATAACACCATCAAGTCCGATGGCATCAAATATAGATGCTTTAACAAGTACAAATTTGCTTAATATATTTAGCGATAAACCCAAAGTATTAGAAATGGAGTCAGAAGCTGGAGCTGCAGGTGCCTTACATGGTGCTCTTTTATCGGGTTCTTTAGCATCAACTTTTACAGCTAGTCAAGGGCTTCTTTTAATGATACCAAACATGTATAAAATTGCTGGAGAAATGTTACCTGCTGTAATACACGTAGCATCACGTTCTTTAGCAACCCATGCTTTATCAATATTTGGTGATCATCAAGATATTTACGCAGTACGTCAAACAGGATTTTGTCTTCTTGCGTCATCTAGTGTATTTGATGCTCAAAACTTAGCAGCAGTAGCCCATCTCTCGGCTATAAAAGGAAGTCTTCCATTTGTACATTTTTTTGATGGATTTAGAACAAGTCATGAATTAAACACAATCGAAGAGTTACCAGAAGATAAACTTCTATCTTTAGTGGATCACGATGCAATCAATAAATTTAAAGATAGATGTCTAAATGTTGGTAAGAAATATCAGTATGGAATGGCACAAAATGAAGATATCTACTTCCAATGCATGGAAGCAAGAAATAAATATTATGATGCTATGCCAGATATTGTAAATGATTATATGGAAAAGATTAATGAAATAATGGCGACAGATTATAAACCATTTAATTATTATGGAGCAAGTGATGCTAAGAATATAATAATTGCCATGGGAAGTGTTACAGATGTAATCAAAGAAGTCGTAGATAAACTAGGAAACGTTGGGTTAATCGAAGTTCATTTATATCGGCCATTTAGTAAAAAGTATTTCTTAAATGTTTTACCTAAGACAGTTAAAAATATTGCAGTTTTAGACAGAACTAAAGAAGCAGGTTCAACTGGTGAACCTTTATATTTAGATATATGCAGCACTCTAAAAGACAAAGATATAAACATTTATGGAGGAAGGTATGGCTTATCAAGTAAGAATACAACTCCGAGTGATATTTATAGTGTTTACAAAATGCTTGAAGAAAGTCCCCAAAATAACTTTACAATAGGTATAAATGATGATGTAACAAATTTAAGTTTAAAAGAAGAACATATCGAAATAGAAAACAATAATAAAGAAATAAAAATAGTTGGTTTTGGCAGTGATGGAATGGTTAGTGCTAGCAAAGATTTACTTAAAATACTTCATGCCAGCAAAGATTTATATGTTCAAGGATATTTTGAATACGATTCTAAAAAAAGTGGAGGAGTTACCATCTCTCACTTAAGATATGGAGATAGCAAAATAAATGAACCATACTACGTAACACATCCAGAAATAACTGTTGTTACCAAAGATATTTACTTTAGAATGTTTGATATTATAGATAATCTAAAAGAAAATGGCACACTACTTATTAACACTATAAAAAATGAAGAAGAATTACTAAAATTACTTCCAACTAAAGTAAAAAATACTATTTTTAAGAAAAATATTAAAGTGTACTATATAGATGCTGAAAATATTGCTATTAAAAATCATTTAAAAGGCAAAATAAGTAAAATAATGGAAGTACTAATTCTAAATCTTCTTAATGTAGAAAATGCTACCTTAATGCTAGAAGATTCTATTAAAAAAGCTTTTGCAACAAAAGGCGAAGACATAGTTAATAATAACATTTTAGCAATGCATGAAGCTTTATCAAATTTAAAAGAACTTAAAATAACACATGAATATGATGAAACAATAAGTATAATTGATGATAACGTTATTAACATGATAAATGAAAGAAGAGGTAATGAAATACCTGTAAGTATGTTAACAGATTATGCGTTTGGTCAATTTCCAGGAGAAACCACCAATAAAGAAAAGAGAAATATTTCAAATATTGTACCAAAATGGATATCAGAAAATTGTATAGAATGTGGAATGTGTGCCTTAGCTTGTCCACATGCTGTAATAAGAAGCATTGCAAATGATGAAGATACTGATGGCATACCATTTATTGGTCAAGATGGACTTAAATATTCTATAAAGATAAGTGAAAAAGATTGCACAGGTTGCGGAGTATGTGCAAGCATTTGTCCAGGTAAAATGGGTAAAAAAGCCTTAGAAATGATTGAAAAAGTAGAAAAAACAAGTATAGACTTTGATAATATTAAAAGTATAAATCCGCTTCCAAAAACTACAATAAAGGGAGTAGCTTTAGAAAAACCATTATTTGCATTTTCTGGTGCTTGTGCTGGATGCGGAGAAACTCCATATATTAAAATGTTAACTCAAATTCTTGGTGAAAAATTAGTTATTGCTAATGCAACAGGTTGTTCAAGTATTTATGGTGGTTCAACACCATCAACACCATATAGTATTCCATGGGCAAACTCATTATTCGAAGATAATGCTGAATTTGCCTTAGGTATTCATATTTCTTACAAACAAAAAAGAGAAAGAATAAAGCATATTATAGAAGAAACAATTAATTCTGTTGAAATAGATGTAAAAGATTTATTTACAAAGTGGCTAGAAAATGAAAATAATTTTGAAGTTACTAACCAAATTAAATCCGAATTAAAAGGAAAAACACTTCCAAAAGAATTAAATGATTTAATAGATTATGTCCCTGCAAGGACGGTCTGGGCAATCGGCGGAGATGGCTGGGCTTATGACATAGGTTATGGTGGACTTGATCATGTTCTTCATTCAAATGAAAACATTAAAGTATTAGTTTTAGATACTGAAGTTTACTCAAATACTGGTGGCCAAGCAAGCAAATCCACAAAACTTGGAGCAGTCGCTGAATTTGCTAACTTTGGTAAGAAAACAGCTAAAAAAGATTTGTTTAAAATTGCCTCATGCATACCGAACTGTTATGTTGCAAGCATATCACTCGGAGCTAATATGATGCAAGCAATTAAAGCCTTTAATGAAGCTCAAGCTCATAATGGTCCTGCAATTATAATAGCTTACTCACCATGCATTGAACACGGAATCAAAAGAGGTATGAGCGTCTCTTGCGAAGAACAAAAACTAGCGGTGGAATGTGGATATACAATTTTAATGAGACATGATGGAGAAACTCACATTGACTCTAAAGAACCAAATTTTGATAAATATGAAACTTTCTTAAATAATGAAGTAAGATTTAATGCCTTAAAAATAAAAGATAAAGATTTAGCAAATAAAGTTCTCGAAGAGCAAAAAGAAAATGCTATTAAAAGATATAAGTATTATAAGAAAATAAGTGAGTAAAATCACTTGTTTTTTAATACAAAAAAAGCGGAGATTTCCGAAGAAATCTCCTAAAAGAATAAAAAGGGGTTGACTAGTGTGATACTAGCACCAATTCGCCTTCTTTAAGTGAATTGGTGATTACTATCTTAATCGAAAAAGTACAATTTGTCAAGCTATTTTTGCAAAAATTTGTTATAATTATGACGGAGGCACAAATGAACTTAGAATTATTACCTAAAATAGGTCCAAAAACTATAAATATACTAAATAAAATAAATATAAACACAGTGGAAGAATTACTTACATACTATCCATATCGTTATAATATTATTAAATTTATTAATATTAATGATGCAGATGATAAAGTGACTTATTATATTAAGGCAAAAGTTTTAAGTGTGCCTAAAGTAGCTTATATTAAAAGAAACTTTAATCGTTTAGATTTTTTAGCAAGCAACAATAACCATGACTTTAAAGTAGTTATTTTTAACAGAGCATTTTTAAAGAAAAATTTAACACCAGATAAAGAAATAGTTTTAATAGGTAAATATTCTAAGATAAAAAATACTTTTACTGCCAATGATATTAAATTTAAAATAGATGATGAAAAAATAGAACCAATCTATCATTTAACTGAAGGACTTAAAAACTCTAGTCTAGAAAGTATGATAGAAACAGCATTAAATAAAAAAATAAGTATTGATGATAATATTCCAAGATATTTAAATGACAAATATAACTTATTAAATAAAAATGACGCAATAAAGAAAATACACAAACCAGAAAATATAAATGATATAAAACAAAGTGAGTTAAAACTTATTTATGAAGAACTATTCATTTACATGTTTAAAATAAATTACTTAAAAAATATTAATAAAATAACTAAAGGTTTACCAAAGAATTTTGATGAAAATGAAGTTCAAGAATTTTTATCAAGTTTAAATTTTGAATTAACAACAGACCAATTAAAAACAATTGAAGAAATACTTAAAGATATGAGAGAAAACAAAAGAATGAATAGACTAGTTTTAGGTGATGTAGGTTCAGGGAAAACAATCGTAGCAATTGCTTCAATACTTGCAAATTTTCTAAGTGGATATCAATCAACATTTATGGCACCGACGGAAATATTAGCTAAACAACACTATGAGTCTATCAAAGAATATTTTAAAGAATATGATACAAACATAACTTTATTAACTGGAAGTCTTACCAAAAAACAAAAAGAAAAATTATATAATCAAATTGAAAATGGTGAAATTGATATTGTAATTGGAACTCATGCCTTATTAAACGATAACTTAAATTTTAAAAATTTAGGTTTAGTAATAACTGATGAACAACATCGCTTCGGAGTAAACCAACGTAATTTACTCCAAAATAAAGGAATAAATGGGGAAGCAGATGTTTTATACTTATCAGCAACTCCAATACCAAGAACTTATGCACTAACAATATATGGTGATTTAGATTTATCCCAAATTAAAACAAAACCAAATATTAGAAAAGAAATAGTAACAAAGATAGTAGAAGAAAAAAACATCAAGGAAGTTTTAATTAAAATGTATGATGAATTAAAATTAAATCATCAAATATTCGTAGTTTCTCCTTTAATTGAACAAAATGATGAACTAAATTTAAATAGTGTTATTGAATTAAAAGAAAAGCTAAATAAAGCCTTTAATAACAAAGTTAGAATTGAAATCTTACATGGAAAATTAAAGCAAAAAGAAAAAGATAATCTTATGAAAGAATTCGGGGAAAACAAAATAAATATTTTAATATCAACTACTGTTATTGAAGTAGGAATAGATGTGCCAAATGCATCAATGATGGTTATTTATAATGCTGAAAGATTTGGCCTTGCAACCCTTCATCAACTTCGAGGTAGAGTTGGTAGAAGCAATATTCAAAGTTATTGTTATTTAGTAACTAATTCAAGTAGTAATGAAAGACTTAAGGTAATGGAAAAGTCTTCGGATGGTTTTTATATTGCAGAAAAAGATTTTGAACAACGTGGTCAAGGTGATCTTTTCGGAGTAAAACAAAGTGGAGATATGTCATTTAAAATTGCAAATTTAAAAAGAGATTTTAATATATTAACTCAAGCAAACATTGATGCCAAAGAATTTTTAGATAATAAATCTTATCAAGATTATGATTATTACAAAAATATAATAAAAGAAATAGATTTTCTAGACTAATTATCTAGTTCTTTATTTTTAACACAAAAAAACGAGAGCTTTCGCTCTCTTCAGGGGGTTTTGGTTGATCTCTTCACATTGAAAATCGTAAGAGAGATCAGGTTATTAGCATGACTTGTATCATGCTAGTATAATCTTAATATTTTTTTTGAAGTTTGTCAATAACTTTTTCAAAATTTGACAAATTATTCTCGTAATAATATAATCATAACGAAGAAGAAACTAAAAAATTGATAAAAAAGTAGATAAGGTGATTAATCATGATATTAAATGTAAGTGGTAGAACAGATATTGTAGCATTTTATTCAAAATGGTTTTTAAATAGACTTAAAGAAGGATATGTAGATGTTAGAAACCCATTTAATCCAAATTTAGTAAGTAGAATCAATTTTGAAGATGTAGATTTAATATTATTTTGTACCAAAAATCCAATACCTATCATAGATAAACTTGATGATATAAAAATACCATATATTTTTCATGTAACAATAACTCCTTATAAAGATGATATAGAACCAAATTTACCATCTAAAAGTGATATAATCGAAGCAGTCAAAAAGATATCAACAACAATTGGTATCGAGAATGTCTATGTAAGATATGATCCAATTTTTATAAGTAAAAAATACAACGTAGAATATCATATTAAAGCATTTAAAAAGTTATGTAGTCTTTTAAAAGGCTATGTTAAGACTATAATTGTATCATTTATAGATAATTATCAAAATGTAAGAAAAAATTTACCATACTTAAAGTATCGTTCACTCACCGAAGAAGATTACAAACTAATTGGTGAAAGCTTTAGCAAGATTGCAAAAAATAATAATATGGTTGTACAAACATGTTTTGAAGAAAGAAACTTAACAGAATATGGATTTATAAAAGGTGAATGCATGTCAAAAGAACTAGCTTTTAAACTAACAGGTAAGACATATAAAAAATGGCAAGCACGTAAAGGTAGTGCATGTAATTGTGTAGAATTAGTGGATATTGGTATGTATAATTCGTGCAATCATTTATGTAAATATTGTTATGCAAATTACGATGAAAGTAAAGTTAAGATAAATATTAATAATCATGATATAAATTCATCATTGCTAATAGGCCATATAAATAGTAATGATATTATAAAACCAAGAAAAAGGTAAAGTTTACATATAATTTACAAATAAAGATTATATTTACTTTAAATATTATTAATTTTTATTACACTTGCTTATCTTAACTTCTTAAAAAAGTTGCTAAAAAAAGTACTAGTAAGAAAAAATAATATCTTTTTTTCTTTTGGCATAGAATTTGACTTAAAATCGCTATTGTGGTAAAATATAGCCCATAAGTGGGGGAAATTATGGATACTGAAACATTAAAAACACTTTATAGTGGAATAAAAGAATATGCAATCATTTTAACAAATATATTAGATGAAAAAATAGAAGATTTTGAATATATAATGGATAGTAAATACTTAAATATAGCAAGTTTTAGTTTAGTAAGTTGTGTTTTATTAGCTATTAAGGAAGATGTTGTTGAAGGAACAAAAGAAAACTATGAAACAAAGATTTTTTATAATGAATTACTACGTTCTGTAAATATGATAGCTATTAAAAAAAGTGATGGATTTTATGTAGATAATCATAAGTTTAAAGATGCTGCATCTGTAGTAGGTGAATTAAGAAACAAAATAGCACATGGTAGTTTTAAATTAGATGCAGAAGAAAATAAAGTTATTTTTAATATTGATGGTGATGAAGTCGCAGTTAACATAAGTGATTTATCTAAAATGATAATTTCATGTTTAAAAGCAAGCTTAAAAAATCCTGAAAAACATATTTACAAAAGAGAATTGTTAATTTCAAATAAAGAAGAAAGAAAAAGAACAAAACCTTTTAAAAATAAAGATGAACTATTAAGATTTGCTAAAACATTTAAGATAAAAACTATTACCCTTAAAAGTCGAGATAATTCTATGATAAATGAGCTTTTAAAAGATAAATTTGAATTAGTGTTAGCTGCTTGTAAAGACTTACAATCTAATCAAATAATAATGGACTTTGAAAGACAAATTAAGGAAAAATATTTAGTTGATGTTAAAGAAGAAAGAATACCATATCATATACTTAAGCAAGCAGTAGATGAAACATTTATGAATTTAACAGATGACATGGAATATAAAGATGAAGTAAATTTACTTTCTAAAATAATAGAAATTAAAAGAAAACCGGATTTTAATTTACTATACTCATTATTAAAAAATCTGTTATTAATTTCTGATTTGCAAAAGATTGAAATAAAAGACAAGAAAAACACGGTAGAAGCATTAAAAAGAAGACAAAGTGTAGATATAATTAGTTATAATGAGCTTGTAGGGGTTGAAATTGCTTTATTTCAAAGTTTATTTTCATATGGAAATGATACAATTTTTAAAAATAATAATGAATATAGTAAAGATGAAAATACGGGTTTAGATTATGGCAATCTAGATTTAAGTAGCATAAATGTTTTATATTTTGAACCAGATGAAACTATCAAAAATGAAGTTTTAATTCAAATTGCTAGTAAAAATAAACAAATAGTAGAAATATCTAGTAAAATTGCTAAAGATAATCAAAATTTAGAAAACGTTAAGCAAAAAGGAAATTCAATTGCCATAAAAAGAATATCTGCAATTTTAACAAAAACTGAAACTCAAAAACAAATTTTAGAGGCACAAGCTGCTTTGTTAAATATAAGATTAAATGAAATTGTTACTTATGAACAAGAAAATAGTGAACACTTAAAAAACAAAGTAATAATAAATGGTATTAGAAATAGTATATCACATGGAAATTATAAACTAGAAACATCTATAAATAATGAAATTAAAATAGTTTTTGAAGATATTTATGAAGGAAAGCTTACATTTAAATGTGAAATAGATATAATAGATTTTATAAACATGATATATGAAAATCAAAATATAATAATAGCATTCCTAAATAAAAATGAACAAAAATTAGTAAGAAACAAAAAATCATAAAGTATTTAAATAAAACCAAAATCGTAGTATAATAAATAGAGAAAAAGAGGTGAAAAAATGGAAGAAAAAGAAAAATGCAGTTGCGGTTGTGAATGTGAAGAATGTAATTACGATGAAACTTGTGAATGTGGATGCAATAGTGAAGAATGTAACTGTGAAGATGATTGCAATTGCCAAGAATGTGATTGTGAAAACTGCAGTTGCTAGTTATAGATAAATTGAAGAAATCTTAAAAAGGTTTCTTTTTTTGTAATTATAAATTAGAACATTATATTGCTTTTTTATCGTAACTAATATATAATAAAAAACAATTAGGAAAGAGGTTATGTAATGGAGTGGTTATTTAATCCATGGTTATGGATAATTGTAGCAGTAGATATTTTGTTAAGTGTTAATTATAAAAAGTGGATAGGTAAAGCTGGAGAATTTTGGGTTAAAAGAGAATTGAAAAGATTGCCAAGTGAGTATTTAGTAATTAATGATGTAATGATTAAAACAAATGATGAAAGTACACATCAAATAGATCATGTTGTTGTTTCGAAATATGGTGTGTTTGTAATTGAAACAAAACAATATAACGGTTACATAAAGGGAAACGAATATGATAAAAGATGGTTAATAAAAAGTGGAAACAAAAATTTTTATATAAATAATCCATTTCATCAAAATTATGGTCATGTCAAATCCCTACATGAAGTATTAAATATGCCAGAAGAGAAGTTTATATCACTAGTATGTATTCCAAGTAGAGCAAAAGTGTCAGTTAAATCAAATAATGTAACTAGAATATATGATTTATTAGAGAAAATACTTTCTTATCAAGAAGTAATTGTTGAAAACTTAATTGAATTATATGAAATTATAAATAATCTAAATATAAAAGATAAAAACGAAAGAAAAAATCATGTAAAGAATGCTAAATTAATCAAAAATAATAAAGAAGAAGAGTTTAAAGATAGATGCCCAAGGTGTGGTGGAAAGCTTATAAAGAGAAATGGAAAATACGGAGAATTTATGGGGTGCTCAAATTTTCCAAAGTGTAGGTTTGTGAAGAAATAATAAAAAACAGAGGTGATAAATTTGAAAAAATATGAACTTTTAATTAATGACGAAAATTTACTTAGTACTATTAATGACGATTTGTTAGAAAGAAATAGTAAAATAATTAATCTTATGAAATTATTAAATAATGTTAATGAGAATTTTATATTATCCATAGATGGCGAATGGGGAACAGGAAAAACTTTTTTCATAAAACAATTAATTTATATATGTAATAGCCACAGTACAATTGATTGTATAAAGACACATAAGGATTATGCTAAAATACAAGAATTTTCACAAAAACATATTGTAGTTTATTATAATGCTTGGGAGAATGATAATCATGACAACCCACTAGAGTCACTAATTTATAATGTTTTAAATGAATACCCTAAATATAAAAAACGTTTTGAAAATCCTGAAGAATTGTTTGGTACAATAAAACCAATATTAGAAAACATTATTGAAAAAAGCGGTTTGGGATATATAACTAAAGATTGCTTTGAAAAGTTAAAATCATTTGAGGATTTAGCAGATAGTATTGTTACAATTGAAGAAAAACAATCATCATTGAATAAATTATTTAACAAAATAATCAAATCAGATGAAAGAATATTATTAGTAGTTGATGAATTGGATAGATGTCGACCTGATTATGCAGTAAAATTACTTGAAACATTAAAACATTTCTACAACACCCCAAAATTAAGTATTATAGTTGTAACTAATAATAGGCAATTGAGTTATACAATAAAAAAATATTATGGCAGTGATTTTGATGGATATGGTTATTTAAATAAAATCTATGATAGTGTTATTACACTTGGAATTGATAATTTAGAAAATTATGTTAAAAAGCACTGTAAGATTATACAATCTACTAATTTACCAGAAAACATATCTTTTGAATTATTTAAATATTTAAAATTTTCATATAGGGAATGTAACAAGTATATGTCAATGTACAAGATTGTTGAACCATATACTGATTTTAAAGATTCTTTTAACAGAAATAAATATTTATTTGAAGCTGATGTTTTATTGCCAATGGCTTTAGCATTAAAAATTAAAAATATAAATAACTACAATAGTTTTATTACTGGTAATGGAGATGAAATAATAAAATCTTTTTTCGCATTTCTAGAAAGTGATAATGATGAGCGAGATTATATTAGATGGCTATCTGAAATTTTGCCAAGAAATGAAACTGAAAATTTAGTTGATAAATTTATTAAAGAATATAAAAAAATTTTTACAAAGAAAACAAGTTATGATAATTTTCCGTATCTTGAAGCCATTTCTATGCTAGGGAATTCAATTAATTTTAGTGATACTAATTAATGTGAAAGGATGTAAATATGATTTATAAAGGTACGTTTTATTTTGATAAAAAAAATCATCCTGGGGAATGCGAAATAGATGATAATAATAACATATATTTGACAATAAATGAAAGTAGCATTAATGGATATAAGAAAAAAATAACAGGATTTGCAGGAAATGAATATATAAGTTTATATAATTGTCTTTTAATTGGTAATGGAATAGGATATTACAAGTATAAAGTTGGTTATGTTGTCAAAAAAGGAATTTGTATAAAATATAAAAACGTAGATTTTAGTAAGCATATACAAAGTTTTAGATTTACTTTTAATCGATTAGATGAATGGTTAAATATTAAAACAATTATAAAAGAAAAAAATGAAATTAAATTTAATATACCTAATGACATTTTATTATACAATAATGATAAATTGAAAATTTATGTAAAATATTTTGAAGAAAATTGTAATTTAACTGATACATCTATTAAAAATTTTAATATAACACCATATATTTGTGTAAGGTCAGGTTATATAATGAGCATAGAAAAAATTATGATGTATATACAAATGATTACAAGATTTTTTGCTTTGTTTATGGGATATAGCAGTCAAGTAAGATTAATTAAATTTCACAAAATGTATAAAGGTAAAAATTTTATGGGTGATATTGAAGACGAAGTTGTAATAAATACAGATTTTAGTAATTGGTATAGCAATCATTTAGGTTATCCTACTTTTAATTTAAGAACTTATTATAATTGTATTAGTGATAGTATAATAAAAATTTTTAGTAAGTGGCACGACATATATTTCAATAAAAGGTTTAAAGAGGCAATAAACGTCTATTATAGTCCATATAAATCTCATACCATAGAAGATGATTTTTTAACAATAATGAAATGTATAGAAAAATTTAGCTATGCAACAGAGAATATTGAAGAAAAGGAAAAAAAGAATAAAGCCTTTAAAAATATTTTGCAAAAATTTTATGATGAAAATAAAATAAGCTTAGAAAAAGCTGTGAAAGATAATGGCTTTAACAAAGAATATATACAGAATATAGATAATATACATGAAAGTGTAGTCAATGCTATGGTCTATCAATATGATAGAAGAGTAAAATTAGCAAGTAGAATAAAGAAAATTGACAAAAATAATATAATGCCTAAAAGATTTGAATATAAGCAATGTAAAAAAGAAGATAGTAAAAGTAATGTATATGATTATTTGGCTAATACGCGAAATTATTATACGCATCTTAACACAAAAGACTACATTTTAAAAGAAGAATATTTGCCCGGATATGTTAGAAGACTAGAAAAAATATTTATAAGTAATTTATTATTTCTTGTGACTGATGATGAAAAATATGTTGAAGACGTTTTAAACAAAGATGAATATTTATCAATATATGATAATCGCGATATTTAGTTTATAATGTTGCATGCTGTGATATATTAATATTTAAGTGAAGGGGTAAGTCATGAAATAATTATAAAGTGTTAAAAAACATAATAGTAAAATATATAATTTTGTATTTTTGACATCTATGTGCCCTAAAGTGGAATAATATATAAATTTAGTGTTGTTTAATATAGAATATAATTAATTAATTAATTAATTAATAATGTAATTTAACCTTTTTTATGCTAATTTATCAAATTGTATGTTATAATGGTCTATATAACAGATAATTTAGGAGGGTATTATCATGAATAAACTGTTAAATGACATAAATTAGAAATAGACAAAATCACATTTACCAATAAAAACTTAAAAGATTATAATGATGGTAAAAAAGATAATAGACAGCATATTTGAATTAAATATGAATAACGTTGATGATACAGTTAAGAGTGCCTTGCTTCTATATTGTATACATAAAAGAAAAGGTGGTAAGTAATATGAATAATAAAAAAGAAATAGAAAGAGAAGAATTACATAAAACAATTTGGAAAATAGCAAATGAACTAAGAGGCTCGGTAGACGGATGGGATTTTAAACAATATGTATTAGGTTTACTATTTTATAGATTTATATCAGAAAATATAGAAAACTATGTTAACGAAAATCAAAGAAAAGCAGGTATGTCAAATTTTAAATATAGAGATATTTCTGATGAAGAAGCCTTATTGGGTAAAAGTCAAATACTTGAAGAAAAAGGATTCTTCATTTTACCAAGTGAATTATTTTGCAATATAAGAAAAGGTGCAGATAAAAATGAAAACCTAAATGTTGTAATTTCAAATGTATTTAATAATATAGAATCATCAGCAAGAGGAACAGCATCAGAAGATGATGTTAAAGGGCTATTTGATGATTTTACAATTGATAATAAATTAGGTAATACGGTTGATGAAAGAAACAAAAAACTTGTTAAATTATTAAACGCAATTGGAGATTTAAATTTTGGAAATTATGAAGAAAATAAGATAGACTTATTTGGAGATGCGTATGAGTATTTAATGACAATGTATGCTTCAAATGCAGGTAAATCTGGAGGAGAATTTTTTACTCCGCAAGAAGTTGGAGAATTACTTGCAAAGATAGTAATAATGGATAAAAAATCAGTTAATAAAGTGTACGATCCAGCATGTGGTTCAGGTGGATTACTTTTAAAATTTGCCAAAATTCTTGGAAAAGAAAATGTAAGAGAGGGATTTTTCGGTCAAGAAATTAATCTTACAACTTACAATTTAGCTAGAATAAATATGTTCTTACACAATATTAATTACAATAAATTTAGTATTGAAAGAGGAGATACATTAATTCATCCATCACATTGGAATGATGAACCATTTGATGCCATAGTATCAAACCCACCATATTCAATAAAATGGGCTGGTAAATCAAATCCAATTTTAATAAATGATGAAAGGTTTGCTCCAGCAGGGGTGTTGGCTCCAGAATCTAAAGCAGATTTAGCATTTACCATGCATATGTTATCATGGCTTTCACCTATAGGTACGGCTGCTATAGTTGAGTTCCCAGGTGTTCTTTATAGGGGTGGAGCGGAACAAAAGATTAGAAAATATATGATTGATAATAACTTCGTAGACACAATCATCCAATTACCTTCAGATTTATTCTTTGGAACACCAATAACAACCTGTATTTTAGTGTTAAAGAAAAACAAATCCGATAATAACATTTTATTTGTAGATGCATCTAATGAATGTGTTAGAAATACTAATAAAAATAAATTATCAGATGAAAATATTAATAATATAATTAATTTGTTGAAAGAAAGAAAAACTGTTGACAATAAATCTTATTTAGCTACTTATGAAGAAATTAAAGATAATGATTATAATATATCAGTCAATTCTTATTTAAAAAGCAATATTGAGGATAATACAATTGATATAGAAGAAGTAAACAGAAAACTTGCAGAAATTGTACCTAGACAACAAAAAATAAGAGAGGAACTAGAAAAAATAATCAAAGAACTTGAGGTTGATTACCATGAGTAAGATTAATGATTTAATAAAAGAAATGTGTCCTAAAGGGGTTGAGTACAAAACTATTGGTGAAATTTGTTATTTTCAAAATGGTTATGCATTTAAGAGTAGTCTATTTAAATCTAAAGGTGATATTTTACTCAGAATCACAAATATTGATGGTAAGAAGATAGATTTGTCTGATATAAAATATATAGATGTTTTTGATTATAATAGTGATTTATCTCCCTTCAAAGTTGGTAGTGATGAAATAGTTATTGCTATGTCTGGTGCAACAACGGGTAAAATTGGAATTAATTGCACTGGTAAACTATTATATTTAAATCAACGTATTGGAAAGATAACCCCTAAAGATGACAGGATGAATAATCGTTTTTTATATCATTATTTATTAAATAAAGTTAATTATTTTTATCGGTTAGCAGGTGGAGGAGCTCAACCAAATTTAAGTTCGGATGCAATAAAGAATACTATAATTCCTACCCCGCCAATAGAAGTTCAAGAAGAAATAGTAAGAATTCTTGATAAATTTAGCGAGCTAGAAGCGGAGCTAGAAGCGGAGCTAGAAGCGAGAAAGAATCAATATGAGTTTTGGCGTGGAAAATTATTGAATGATGGAACTGAATTAGTTAAACTTAAAGAAATATGCTCTTATTCTAATGATAGAATTAGTTATGATAAACTTAGTGAAGATAATTATGTTGGTGTGGACAACTTACTTCAAAATAAAAAAGGAAAAACAAAGTCTTATCATGTACCCACATCAGGCAATTCAACTAAATTTGAAAAGAATGATATTTTGATTGGAAATATTAGACCATATTTAAGAAAAATCTGGTTTGCTGATTGTTGTGGTGGAACTAATGGAGATGTTTTAGATATAAGAGTAAATGATACTAAAAAAATATATCCACGATTCTTATACTATGTTTTATCATCGGAATCATTCTTTGAATATAATAATTCAAATTCGAAAGGGGCTAAGATGCCACGGGGAGATAAACAAGTAATAATG
The DNA here is from genome assembly GCA_934101795.1 of uncultured Bacilli bacterium. Lineage (GTDB taxonomy): Bacteria > Bacillota_I > Bacilli_A > RF39 > UBA660 > Onthocola_B. Next base: position 86,166 of record CAKORY010000003.1, on the reverse strand, counting down.
AATTATGAATTTATTGTTCCTTCCATTGAAAAACAAATTCATATAGCCAGTATATTAGATATATTCGATAAATTGGTTAACGACATATCTGAAGGAATTCCAGCAGAAATAGAATTAAGAAAAAAACAATATGAGTATTATAGAAATAAATTGTTAAACTTTGAGGAACTTAAAAATGAATAAAACAACATTAAATAATTTAGAAGATGTATTTGAGAAATTGAAACTTAACCTTGATGGACCATCAAAAAAAATAAAAGTTGATTTAGTATATGCTTTTAATGGTACTGGAAAAACAAGAATATCAAGAATGTTTAAAGATTTATTGGAAGATAAAGTACTATGCTTTAATTCAATGTTTCAGGATGAATTTTCATGGAATAATTCCAATTCAATACTAACATTTGACATTAATTCAGAGATAGCAAAAATTATAAGGGATCAGGGATTAGAAAATGAAATTGAAAAAAATTTTCAAATATTTTGTGATGATTCAACACTAGCGTCTATAAATTTAGAACTAGGATTTATTGAGTTTAGTGCTAAAACAATAGAAGGTTATGACCATGGTATAAAAATATCGAAAGCCGAAGAAAGTACTTTTATTTGGTCAATATTTTATACATTTGTTGACTTGATGATTTATGAACTTAATGAAAATCAAGAAGATAGGTCAACTAACATATTTGATAATGTTGAATATTTAGTTATTGATGATCCAGTATCTTCTATTGATGATATAAAAATGCTAAATGTGGCAATAAAAATTTTTGAACTGATACAAAGAATGGAAGAAAATAAAATTAAAATAAATATTTTAATAACAACACATCATGCACTATTTTACAATTCAATATATAATCTTTTAAACAGAGAAGGACAAATTACATTAAAATCATATATTTTAAATAAAAAAAATTATATCTATACCCTTGAGGAGAAAGGCGACTCACCGTTTGGATATCATTTAACTTTAATAAAAAAAATAAATACTGCTATTAATGAAGAAACACTTGAGAAAATTCATTTTAATATGTTTAGAATTATAATAGAAAAAACTTCTAATTATTTTGGATATAAAAAGTATGATGAGTGTATACCTGATAATGATTATAAAAAAGAAATTATAAAACTAATTAATTTGTATAGTCATGGCAGTTTGCCCGAATTTGAATATACAGATTTAACAGAACATGAAAAAGATATATTTATAAAGTCCTTTAATGATTTTATTAATTACTATAAAGTGGAGGTAAAAGATGAATAGTATAAGTTTAATAAGTGAAAATGATAACTCAACAGTATTAGCTGAATATAAGGGATTAAATAGAGAATCAAAATCTTTTCAAAGCGAAGATGCTCTTGAAAAAGAATTAATTAAAAATTTAGTTGAACAAGGATATGAAAGATTAAATATACATTCAGAAGATCAATTGATTCTTAATCTAAGAATGCAATTAGAAAAATTAAATAATTATAGATTTACCGATGGAGAATGGGATGACTTCTTTACTAAAATAATTGCTAATAAAAATGATTATATCATTGAAAAAACAAGATTAATTCAAGAAGATTATAAGCAAGAGATAACTCTTGATTCAGGTGAAAAGAAGAATATTTATTTAATAGATAAGAATAATATTCATAACAATAATCTTCAAGTATTAAATCAATACGTTAATAATGATGGGAATCAAGATAATAGATATGATGTAACTATTTTAGTTAATGGTTTACCTTTGGTTCATATTGAATTAAAGAAAAGAGGAGTAGATTTAAGAGAAGCTTTCAATCAAATAGAAAGATATCAAAGAGATTCATTCTGGGCAGGTTCTGGATTATATAATTTCGTTCAAATATTTGTTATTTCAAATGGAACATTAACCAAGTATTATTCAAATACTACAAGGGAATTTCATATCAATAATCAAAAGAAAAAGAAGTCTAATTCATTTGAATTTACTTCATATTGGGCAGATCAAAAAAATAATGGGATAACAGATTTAATCGATTTTGCTAAAACATTCTTTACTAAGCATACAATATTAAATATTTTAACTAAGTATTGTGTATTTACTTCTGAAGAAGAATTATTAGTAATGCGGCCTTATCAAATAGTTGCTACTGAAAAAATTTTAAATAGAATTACCATAGCCTACAATAATAAATTCTATGGAACTATTAAATCAGGTGGATATATTTGGCATACAACCGGTTCTGGAAAAACATTAACATCTTTTAAAACATCACAACTTGCTAGTAAATTAGATTTTATTGATAAAGTATTATTTGTTGTGGATAGAAAAGATTTAGACTATCAAACAATGAAAGAATATGATAGATTTAAAGAAGGAGCTGCTAACTCTAATACATCAACCAAAGTATTAGAAGAACAATTAAATGACCCTAATGCAAAAATAATAATAACTACAATACAAAAATTATCACAATTTATTAAGAAAAATGAAAATAGTAATGTATTTGATAAACATGTAGTATTTATATTTGATGAATGTCACAGATCTCAATTCGGAGATATGCACAAAGCAATTATTAAAAATTTTAAAAAATATTATTTGTTTGGATTTACAGGAACCCCAATATTCCCAGAAAATGCTAGAACAATAAAAGGTATTTCGGAAACAACTGAACAAATCTTTGGAGAAAGATTACATACTTATACAATCGTAAATGCAATAGCAGACAAAAACGTATTACCATTTAGATATGAGTATGTTGGTGGAACAAATATATCAAATGACGTAAAAGATGAAAAGATATATAACATAGATGAGGAAAAATTATATGATAATCAAATGCGTATATGTTTAATTACAACTTACGTAATAGAACATTTCTCTACGAAGACAAAGACATCTGAAAGTTATGTTTATTCAACTTTAGATAATATTATAGATGTAGCTAAAAGACAAAATACAGAAGAAATTAAATCCAAAAAAAATATCAACGGTTTTAATTCTATATTTGCAGTATCAAATATTAAAATGGCTAAGGAATATTACTCAGAATTTAAAAAACAACTAGATTCTAAAAATAGTAATCTTAAAGTTGCTTTAATATATTCTTATGGAGTTAATGGAGAAGATGGAGTAATTGATGAAAATTCAGAATCAACTGAAGCACTAAGTACTGATGATAGAACTTTTCTTGAAAATGCAATTAAAGATTATAACAACATGTTCGGAACAAGCTATGATACAACATCAGAAAAATTTCAAAACTATTATAAAGATGTATCCTTAAGAATGAAAAATAGAGAAATAGATATATTAATTGTAGCTAATATGTTTTTAACAGGATTTGATGCTAAAACATTAAATACATTATGGGTTGATAAAAATTTAAAATGGCATGGATTAATTCAAGCTTTTTCAAGAACAAATAGAATCTTAAATAGTGTTAAAACATATGGTAATATAATTTCATTTAGAAACTTAGAAGATAGACTTAATGAAGCACTTGCTAAATTTGGTGATGAGAATGCACGTGGGATTGTACTTTTAAAACCATATAAAGATTACTACTATGGATATAAAGATGAAAATGGTAAAACCTTTGAAGGGTATAAATCTTTAGTTGAAAAGTTAACTTCAAAATTTGCACCAGGGGAATTAATGCAAAGTGAAACAGAACAAAAAGAATTTATAAAACTATATGGTGCGATATTAAAAGTTACTAACATCTTATCATCATTCGATGAATTCAAAAATGAAGAACTAATCAATGAAAGGGATAAACAGGATTATCACAGCATCTACATAGAACTTTATAATGAATTCAGAAATAAAGCAAAAAGAGAAAAAACGGATGTTACAGAAGATGTTATATTTGAAATGGAATTAATTAAGTCAATTGAAGTTAATATTGATTATATTTTGGCATTAGTTAAAAAGTACCATGACTCAAATATGGAAGATAAAGAAATACTTGTAAATATTCAAAAGGCTATAATGGCAAGCCCAGATTTAAGAAATAAAAAAGATTTAATTATGGCATTTATTGACTCTTTAGGCCAAGATTCAAATGTATATGTTGATTTTGAATCGTTTATGAATAGTAAAAAGAAAGAAGAATTAGATAAAATAATTGTTGAAGAAAATCTTAATAAGGAAGAAACTTATAACTTTATACAAAGATCATTTGAACAGGGGAGAGTAGAAACTACTGGAACAGAAGTATCAACAATACTTCCTCCAATGAGTATGTTCACACCAAATAATGATAGACAAGAAAAGAAAAATAAAGTTATTGATAAATTATTAGAGTTCTTTGATAAATTCTTTAGTTTATCTAACAACAAATTTTAATTTGGTGGTATAATATATATAAATAATAGAGTGTGTTTCATTTTTAAGATGGAATATGCTCTTTTTTAGTTAGGAGGAATATCATGGTTCCAGAATTAGTTTTTAATAATAATATGGAAAAATTAAATAAAGGAGATGCTGAAGTAATAAAACGTTTAAGGGAAGAATTAAAAAATTATAATATGATTGATTTCCTATCACAAATATCTGGATTAATTTTAATTCCCGAAAATCAAAGTAAATCGGTTGTTTTTCAAGCAATTATAAGTACGGCTCTATCATTAAAGTACGATGATTTTAAGAGCAAAAATATCATGAGTCGTAATAAGCTTGAGTACTTTATAAAGGAATTTTCTAATCTTAATAGAAAAAATATGATAGATCCTCCTGAATTTCCTTTTGCATTACCTGTCATTTATTATGGAAATTATCATTTGTTTATGGGAGCTAGCACGTTAGCTCCACATTATTTAGATCATATGTTAAAAGTATTAGTTGTCCATAAAGATGACTTTCCAAATGAGGATTATAGAAAGTTTAATATTATTGTTAAGGGTTTACTAAATGTATCCGAGTTTGTTTATAATTCATTAAATATTAAACTTAATGATTTAAAATCTTTTAATAAAGATATTGATATTAAAATACCTTCAGCCAACGTTCTTAAATCAAGTAAAGAAACAGTGGCTTTTAGTAAAGAAGATATGGTTGAATTATTTGGAGAACAATATGAACAACTTGTTATTGAATTTGGAGAAATAAGTATTGATGAAATAGATGATTTCGATAATCAAAAGTTTTATTGTAGACCATTTGTTAGATATGGTGAGAAATTTGTTTTGGTAGATTGCACTATTATTATTATGTTATTAATGGATATGATAATAAAGTTTTTTATGTCTTATAAAATTGATGTTCTCAAAGATTATAATCTTTTACTTTTGAATGACTTGCATAGAGATTTTGCACGTATGGGTTTTCAATTATTAGATAGTAAACAATTTGAATTGGAACTTGAAAGTAATAATATAGTTGATGAATCTATATATTTGTGTGGCAATGATATAGTTTTTTACAATATTGTGTTATTTGATGATGGAAAAGATTATGAAACTAACAAAGAATATAAATATTCAATAAATAATAATTATATTAGTAATCGAATAAAAAATGTCAAAAAGCAATTATTAAAACATGGTTTTAAAGAAGATAAAATTGTATCAATCATTACCCCAACAACTATTGGTAGAAATACGATATGTGCGGTATATTTGAATTCTAATAAAAATTTACTAATGCTTTCTCCATATGAATTAACGTCAATATGTATTAATGAGTCTGAAGAAAATATGTTTTTATACAAGTATATTGTTGCTAGAAATAGATTAAAACATTATAAAAAGAATTTGTTTACTGAACTAAATTTTGTTGCTCTTTTTTCTGAAAGAGATAAATCATTCTATCTAGGTGATGAATGTGATTCAAAAGAAGCATTATTGTTTTTTATTGGTGAATATAGTAGTGATTATATTTTAAAATCTTATATAAAAAATGGTTATCACTTAGCTCTTTTTAGTAGAACATCTTTATTAGAAGTGATGAAAAAAGAAGATGGAGTTTGTTTTGCTCCTGGATTATTTTACAAGCATCAATTAAACAATTTGCTTGAATTTAATAAATTTAATATATGGGTTTTAAGCGAAGAAAATATTGATAATAATTCTTACCATATAACAAATCTAATTATAGATATGATTTCATATTGGTTAAATCAATTTTCAACATTATTTAAAGATTTGAATGGAGTGTTTAAAATTAATATTCATTGTGATCCATCAATATATATTACACATTATGATAAAGATAGCGAAGTTGGTAAAATATTATTCAATATTAATAGTAGACAGTTAGACATTACTTTTGAAAAAAACTCTTTAAGGTATTTCGAGTCCGCTGAAAATGATAAAGAAAAAGATTTTATATCTAATATAGTAAAGAGAATCTGTGAAATCTATCAAATTGAGTATCCAAGTGAGTTGATTAATCAGATTTTTAGTAATAAGTATAAAAAGAAACTAATTATTATGAATTCTAATGGGGATGGGTATATGCTTCCTTTTGAAGATGAGTGTGTTTTATGCGTTAGTAATGCTATTTCAAATTTGATAATAGATGATGTAGGACTATATTTAAAAGATGACAAAAAAATACATTATGGTAAAATAAAAGATTATAAAATTTTAAATGATATCGTTGGACATCTATACAATAATATTCTGAAGAAAATTAAAAAGTATAATAAGCGTAAGTTAATAGATTTTTTATATCTAGAGTTTGAAAAAAATTTATCATCATTATTAATAAGACAAGCAAATTATGCTAGCGATGTAGTATGCTATCCTGATAGAAAAAAAGAGATAGATGAAAAGATAAATGATTTGAATCGAACTTCAGTCGCATTAAAATTTATTATAGAATTAGCTGCATCAATAAAAATAGATGGAAGCGATGATATTTCACTATATGAAATTGAATATATTTTAACAGAAGCTTCCAAAATAATTGATTATGCATATATATGTGATATTTACAACTATAAAATGGCTGATAATACATTAACCTTATTAAATTCTAATCGATTAGGATACAATAAAGATTTCTTGATAAGAGTAAACCATTTTTTGAAAAATGCAAAGATGGGTAGGATGGGAGCCAGAGCAAAAGATAAACAAAAAATGATATCGCAATATGAAACTGAGAAAAAAGATATTCCTGGATTTGAAGAAGCTTTTGAAGATGAATTTGGATTTACATTTAAAGATTTTACTGAAGTAACTGTATCATTGTTGGAAATAGCCGAGGATAAAAATGGTGATTTTAACACATTGTATTCAACGACTATAAAAGAACTAAAAGATCAGACAAATAATCAAGTTAGTGATGATGTTTTAAATAAAATTATTTTATACTTATCTCAAGTTGAAAGAGAAGATTATTTAAATCCGCCAACACCATATCGAAATGTAGATGTATTTCCATGGAGAAACAATAGGGAACTTTCATTAAATAGAAAACCACTTATTATTTATAAAGATGAAATTATTTATGGTTATAGGTCATTTTTAAATGCGATATACTTTTTGTTCGAAATAATTAATAATGCTACACTTAAGGCAAGAAGCAAAAAGATGAAAACTTACCTTGGTATTATAAATAAACAAAGTGGAGAAGACTTTAACGAAAAAGTATATAATTATTTGTGTACATTTCCAAATTCCATTGTATATAAAAAAGTTAGTAAAATTAATGGTATAAAAATAAATAATTCAGATAAGAATACATTAGGAGATATTGATGTACTTTTTATCTCTAAAAAGTTTAAAAGAATTATCGTGTGTGAAGTTAAAAATTTTGAATTATCAAGAAATATGTATGAAATGTATAATGAATACCATGATTTGTTTGATCCTAATAATAAAAAAAGCTTTTATAATAAGCATATGAAAAGAGTAGAGTGGTGCAAAGCTCATATTGCGGATATTATTCAACATTATGGCTTAGAAAAGAAAAAATGGAGAATTGATTATTGCTTTATTGTTAATGAGCCTTTGATAAGTGATAAAGCCATGAAAGTTAATATAAATGCTTATATATTAGAAGATATAGATAAATTCATTAAATAAATAAGAGTCGAAATTAATCGGCTCTTTCTTTATGACCTAAAAATGTTATTTTTTTGCTCTAATTATTAAACCATTTTCATCAGCATCTATTTTGCCCTTGATAGCAATTAAAGAATCATCTTCACAATTGTTTATTATTTTATTTGCAATATCTATGCTAGTAATAATTGGAATAGTTATATTTCCATCTTCATCATTTATAACAATAATCAAACAAGAGACATTATCATCAATAATAGTTATGGATCTAAATCTTCCAAGTGGAAGGCATTTATTTAGATAATCAATCATTAATCTTCTTATCAAAGTATGCTATTGATTTAAGAAACTCTATATCTAAATCAAAATATTTAATGACTTCTTTGGTAGGTATACAATAAGCAGGCATAAACTTATTAGGCTCTTTCTTCCTAAATTCTTTCTGAATTGATTGTTTAATCTTGATAGCTGTTGATGCAGAAACATTTGCAATTTTCATAATATATTGGTTCGAACACCAGTGCTTTGATATTATCTCTAATATTTCCTTAGCAATCACACAAATACTTTCTTTCAAAAGGTATTGTATTAATCGCTTATTTATTGGTATTAGTCAAGTATTTAGGACTAATTTTATCGTATCTAAATATTAAATATAACAAATAACGATAAAATAGTAATGATAAATTTAGGGCTCAATTATGGTCTGAGTATATCGAAAATGTTAGGTAAGGCCTTATATTTATATACTAAAAACGCTTTGCTAAAGATTTGACAAAATAATAAATTTTCTAAAAAATCCACATCGCTCCCTGAAGAGAACAAATTTCTGAATGTACTACAAAGTTTTATTTTTTCCTTTATAAATAGTAAAATAAAATGTAGGAATATGACAAAATAAAATGTCGTTTTTTTGTGATTATATAATGGATGTTAATATAGTTTCTAACATAACAATTTGTTGAACTGTGATAAACTCATTATTAATAACTTACAAAGCCATCTAGACAACAATTCAAAATTGTATTATCATAAATACATGAAAGGATTGATACAATGAAAAGTAAAGTATATTTTACAAAAGAAATAACAAGTGAAAGTTTAGTTAAAATTTATGAAAGTTTAAATCATGAATTAAAAGGAAAAGTTGCAGTTAAAATTTCTACCGGAGAACCTGGTGGACATAACTTTTTAAATCCCAACTTAATTAAAGATTTAGTAAGTAAATTAAATGGAACAATCGTAGAATGTTGCACTGCTTATGCTGGAAAAAGAATGAATCCAAGTGACCACTGGCAAGCTATCAAAGACCATGGTTTTTATGATATTGCTCCATGTGATATTATGGACGAAGATGGTGAAATTGATATTCCTATAAATGGTGGAAAACACTTAAATGGCATAAACTATGTCGGAAGTCATATTAAAAATTATGATTCAATGTTAATGCTATCACACTTTAAAGGCCATATAATGGGTGGCTTCGGCGGAGCTTTAAAAAATATGTCAATCGGAGTTGCTTCAAAAAATGGTAAAGCATGGATTCATTCAGCAGGAAAAACAACCATACCAGATGAATGTTGGAAATTAGAAACTGCCCAAGATAATTTCCTAGAAAGTATGGCTGAAGCAGATAAATCTGTTGTTGATTACTTTAAACCAGAAAACATGCTATATATAAATATTGCTAATAATATTTCCATAGATTGTGATTGCGATAATAATCCAAAAGATCCAGAAATTGCTAATATTGGTATTTTTGCATCCCTAGACCCAGTTGCCATAGATAAATGCTGTTATGATACTATTATGAATTTAACTGAAGAAGGCGCAAACTCATTAAAGGAAAGAATGCTTGATAGACATGCAATTCATACTGTTGAAGAAGCAGAAAAACTTGGCTTAGGAGCAACAGAATACGAACTAGTGAGGATAGATAGATAATTATGAAATTAGAGAAAATTGTAGAAATATTAACAAAACAAAATAAGACAATATCAACAATGGAATCTTGTACCGGCGGAGGTCTAGCAAATGCCATAACCAACATACCTGGTGCAAGTGAAATACTAAAATTTAGCGCAGTAACATATTCAAATGAATTTAAAATAAAAATGGGTGTACCTAAAGAAATAATAGATGAATACTCAGTTTATAGCATGGCAACAGCTATAGAAATGTCTAAGAAAATATCACAGTTTACTAGTTCAAATTATGCCATAGGTATAACGGGTAAACTAAATAGAGTAGATCCACATAACTTATCTGGTGATGATAATATAGTTTACTTTAGTATCTATAATAAAGATGAAGATATTGTTTATAGTGACTTTTTAAAAGTAACAAAATCATCAAGAAAAGAAAATAAAGAAGAAGTAATAGATAAAATTATTGACAACTTATATGAAATATTAAAAAAAGAGAACTAAAATAGGTCCCCTTGATAAATATTTCTTTTAACCATCTCTTGATCAATTCCGTTTAAAACCATAAACTTCTTTATGAGCCATTCTGGTGCCACCAATTCATTTAAAATAGGATCCCCAGTAATCCTCATCACCACAACATCTTCATTTAAAAGCCTAAGTTGAGAGCAAACAATATCAATATACTCCTCTCTAGTTAAAATATGAAATTTATTTTTTTCATATAAACTAGCCAGCGGAGTATTTTTTGCTATATAAAGCATATGTATTTTAATCCCATCAACCTTGCAATCATTAACAAATTTAATGGTATTAATCATATCTTCCTTAGTTTCATAAAAAAGCCCATTTATAATATGAGCAACCACAAAAATATTTCTTGCATGTAATTTTTGGGCGGCATCTTTAAATGTTTTACTGTTATGTCCACGATTTATAAATCTTAAAGTATTATCATTACTACTTTGAAGTCCAAGTTCCACGATTAAAAATGTTTTTTTATTTAACTCTTCCAAATAATCAAGCCATTCATCTGATAAACAATCTGGTCTAGTTGCAATATCAATTCCTACAACTTTAGGTATCATAAGAAGTTTATCAACATAACCCTTAACTAAATTTTTATCATTATAAGTATTTGTCCCAGATTGAAAATAAGGAATATACAAACTATCTGGCCATTTTTGTTCCATAATTTTTCTTCCATTTTCAAATTGCTCTAAAATATCCAAACTATTATCACTAATACTAGCAACAGACTTATTAGAACAATATATACAACCACCACTTGCTTGATTTGGACATATACTATTTATATCTAAAGGTACTTTAAAAACTTTTTGCCCAAACTTTTTCTTAAAAAAGTAATTCAAAGTATGATATCTTTTATTATCTAATGTATTTTTAAACATATAACCACCTGTTAGTATTTTAACACGTAAAACAACAAAATAAAAGTTGTTATTTTTAAGATTTGTGGTATACTATTATTAGTTGCTGGAATAGCTCAGTTGGTAGAGCAATGCCCTCGTAACGCATAGGTCATAGGTTCAAGTCCCATTTCCAGCACCATTTAGAAACAATCCCCGTAACATCGGGGTTTTATTATGAAATAAAATTATTTTAAATAAATAACAAATTTTATATATACAAAAAGTATACGATATGTTATAATGAACATATCAGAAAAAGGAGGCATAAAAATGCGTGTATATGGAATGAATGTTTTAAAGGAACTAGACAAGAAAAAAATCAAAAAAGTATTCACATCACGTAAAGAAGTTTGTAAGTATTGTAGTGAAAACAAAATAAAATATGAGTTTGTCGATAACCACTTATTAAACAAAATGTGTGAATATAATCACCAAGGGGTAGTAATAGATGCTTTTGATTATGATTATTATAGTCTAAAAGATGTGGAAGGTAACCTTGTTTTAATACTTGATCACTTAGAAGACCCGCATAACTTTGGTGCTATCATCAGAACTTGTGCAGCAGTAGGAATAAAATCAATAATCATCCCAAAAGATAGAAGTGTCGGAGTAACAGATGTTGTTGTTAAAACAAGCGTGGGTACAATTAATTATGTAAAGATAATCATGGTTAATAACTTAGTAGCCACAATAAAATCCTTACAAAAAGATGGTTTCTTTGTTTATGCTGCATCAATGGAAGGCCAAGACTTTAGAAAAATTGACTATAGCACAAAAAGAGCATTAGTAATAGGTAATGAAGGCGCTGGAGTAAGTAGACTTGTTAAAGAAAATAGTGATGTATTAGTAAGCATCCCAATGAACAAAAACGTAGAAAGCTTAAATGCATCCGTCGCCGCAAGCATTCTTATCTACCACATGGGTGAAAATGTTTGATATTAGTGATTCTGAACTAATAATGCTATATCGTGAAAACAATGAAGAAGCCTTAGACATATTAAATAAAAAATACTATATAGTAACCAAAAGAATAATTAATAAGTATTATCCATTTTTAAAAAAATTAAATATCAATTTTGATGAACTAATATTAAGTTGTCATGAATTAGTAAATGAAGCACTAGATACATATAACACTTTATCTAAAGCATCACTAAATACCTATATAAGTTTAATTATAGATAGAAAAATAAAAAAGACAATTATAAATGCAATCAGAGATAATAAAAAAAATATTGAAGTCACCAATATAAATTTTGATAATACAGCAAGTTCAATTCCAAATTCACTAGACCCTCTAGAAACTATCTGTGCTAGTGAAAGTCAAAAAAATCTAAATGAAATAATTTTGAACAAGCTTAATAATAATGAACTAGCAATATTTTCTCTTCTTTTAGATGGCTTAAGTTATAAAGATATAGCATTTACATTAATGCAAAGTTATAAACAAATATATAAAAAAGTTCAAAATATAAGAAAGAAATTAATACCAGAATTACAAAAAATGCTTGATTAAAGCTTGCAATTACCTTTTATTTATGCTATATTATAAATGAACACGAAAGTGTTTTTTTAAATGGAGGTTTTTAAAACTATGGCAAAAGAAGCTAAAGAAACAAAAAATGTAACAAAAGTTACTAAAGACACCAAAAAGAAAAATAACAAGAAAGGTCCTAAAGAAAACTATTTCAAAAAAGTTGGTAAAGAACTTAAGTTAGTAAAATGGCCAACAGCTAAAGATGTAATAAAATACACAATTTCAACAATTGTATTTTGTGTAATCCTATGCGCATTATTTATGGCACTTAACCTAATATTATCAGTAGTTAAAGGATGGTTTGCATAATGGAAAAACTTTGGTACGTAGTAAATACTTATTCAGGACATGAAAATAAAGTAAAAGAAAAATTAGAAGCAAGAACAGAATCAATGGGAATGCAAGATTACATTTTTCGTGTAATTGTTCCAGAAACAACAGAAGTTGAAGTAAAAGATGGAGTAAAAAAAGAAAAAGTAAAAAAAATGTTTCCAGGATATGTTTTAGTTGAAATGATAATGACTGATGAAGCATGGTACATTGTAAGAAATACTCCAGGTGTTACAGGATTTATTGGTTCAAGTGGAAAAGGAGCAAAACCAACTCCATTACTTCCTCAAGAAATTGATAGAATTTTAGCTAACATGGGTATGAGTAGAGTAGATGTTGAATCAGAACTTAAAGTCGGAGACACAGTTAATATTGTTGATGGACCATTCAGTGGTATGACTGGTAAAGTTGATAACATTGACCTTGAAAATAATAGATTAAATATTATAATTGACTTATTTGGTCAAGAAACAAATGTTGATGTTGAAGTCTTCCAAGTTAGTAAAATGTAATTAAAAATTCGAAGTTTAATCTTCGGATTTTTTTGTTGTTTTAAATAACTCTAAATTATTTTGTATTCTTTCATTATTAGGATTTATTTTTAAAGCCTCTTTAGCATTTTTAATAGCATTTTCATAATCACCTAAATAAAAGTATGAAATAGATAATAAATCATTTAATGTTTCATCATAACTAAATACTTCATTCATGTATGTTTTAGGATTATACTTAATTTCCAAAGCTTTATTACCATATTTACAAACATTTTCAAAGTCTTCTAAAATATAATACAAAATAGCAGTTTCAGTATATGGATCTCTTAAATACGGAGCTTCATTTATAGCTTTATAAAGCCACATGAGTGCCTCATCATATCTGTTTAAAGCTTTATAACATCTAGCAATAAACCTCATAGATGCACATCTCTCATCTTTCCAAGTAGCATTTTTCATCTTTAAATGTTTAATTAATGTATCAATAGCATCATTCCATTTTCCATAATACATATACTCTCTACCTAAATAATGCATATTTCTATCATTATCTGGTTTTTCCTTCACAGCAAGCTCTAAAAGTGGCAAATAATTAGAGCGAGATTTTTCTCTATCTGGATAATGATTAACAATAACATCATCAGTAAAGACTTGTTTTTCAGAATGGTCAAATTCTAGTACCTCGTGTACAGGATTAACCCATTTACAGCCACTTCTTTTATGTATTTTATCAGCATAATATGTAACTTTTGGAATTTCATCTTCAATATACCAGTTATAAACATATCTAAGTCTATCAGTATCATTTTTCCAAGCTTTTAAAATATTTTCTTTCCAGCCATCAAGCATTATCTCATCTAAATCTAAAGAAATGCAAATATCAAAGTCCTCGGGTATTATTTTTAATGCTTCATTTCGAGCTACATCAAATCTCCATGGTTTAATTTCCATTTCTTTAACGGTTATTCCATGTTTCTTTAATTTTTTGACAGAATCATCACTTGAACCAGTATCTAAAACAAATATTCCATCAGCATCCTTGATAGATTCATACCATCTATCAACAAATTTTTCTTCATTTTTACATATAGCATAAACACATATCTTTTTAATAAAAATCAAATCCTTTCTAGTTACCCAAGTATTCAATTGTTATGAGCACTGGGAAATTAACAAAATAAGAATCACTATTTATATTATTTAAATCCGGAGTTTTTAAATAAATACTTTTTTTACCTAGATTAACTAAACTATATTCAGTATTAGTATCCACAACTGCTACAATCCCATCTGCACTTATTTCTTTAGGCATTTCATCATTTATAAAATTACTTGCACCCACATATGTATTATTACTATCATTAGTTTTAAAACCTATAGCAACAAAATCTTTCGAAGGATCAAATACATTATCTTTTTTTACATAAGCATTTACTTTAAAAGATATTTTATAATGCCCAGCTTTATTAAATTTAATCTTATTATTATTTAAAGTAACAATATTCTTATTATCTATTTCTTTTCTACTTATTGGAATATCTTCCATTATTTTAACTTCAATTCCATCATCTGTAAAATTATCAATAAATTTAGCTACATATGCCATTTTAATTAAGTTTGGTCCTTCTGATCCAGTTGGTCCATCTAATTTAGCACACTTAACTTTCTTTAAAGCTTTTTCCATATTATTCATGACTTTACAACTCCTTAGTATAATAGTATGTAAAATAAAAGTGCATAATTAATAATGAAGCCTAAAAAAGTTGTATAGAATAGTATTTTATACTATAATATTAATGCGGAGAAAAAATAATGAAAGAGGATAAAGTATATATTAAATACAAAGAATTTGCTAAATATTATAAATTGTCAAATTATGATACAAAAAAACTATGGCGAATAATTGAACCAATCGCAGTTCATAAAGAGTTTTCTAAAAGATGCAGTGACCCTTATTTTCATCATGATATAAAATCACTCGGAGATCATATACTTTGTGATGCAATCGTGACTTATAAACTTGCAACTAAATTAAAAAGAAATAGCCAAAATATGAAAAATATAAATATAGAAAATGCTGTAGTTATAGCAATGTTTCATGATTTATATGAACTTCCTTGGCAAAATATTGGTGTAAAGAAAATAATGCGTAATAAACATGGTTTTGTTCATCCGATTGAAGCTATAACTAATGCTATTACTTGGTATCCAGAATACTTTAAAAGCAAAGAAAGAGCTATGATTATTATTGATGGAGTTATTCATCATATGTTTCCTTTAGCAGTTAGAAGAATTGATGGAACTGACATGGAATTAAATAATAAGGAAAAATATGATAAATTACCACAAAAATACAAAGATATGATTAAATTGTCAACAGATATTGGTAAAATAGGACATTATTCACTAAGAAAATCATTCTTTATTGAAGGAAGAATAATGTCTAAAGCAGATAAGATAGTAGCATTAAAAAAAGATATTGGTTCATTAAATGGTTATATAGCACTCTTAAGTGGCAATAATAAAAATATAAATAAAAAGTTATGAAATACACATTTTGTGTAGTTGTATGGCTTTTTTTTTTTTTTTTTTCGGGTATACTTATATAGTAACATAAGAATATTATGCGTGAGTTTGTTAAACGAAAAAAGGATGTGGTAAATATGGAAAAAAATAAAAAACAAGCATTAATTCTTAGCATAGTTGCAGTAGTTACATTAATTGCTTTGGTAGTTGGTGCAACATATGCTTACTTTCAAGCACAAGGGGGAACAGGAAGTTCTACGGAGGTAAAGGTTACAACATATACAACAGATATGCTAACATTTACAACTGGAAGTGCTATAAGTTTATATGCAGATCAATCATCATTTGGTCAAGAAAAGGGAAGTTTATCTGGAGAAACATTTGCCAAAGCAACATTAGTTGCAAATAATAAAACAAATGAAGCAACAGATAACTATTATGTATATTTTAATATTGAAAATAATACATTCAAATATACATTAGGTGAAGATAAACCAGAACTTATATTAACAATTACAGGACCAGATGGAAATGAAGTAACTGAAATATCTGGACTAACTCATAAAGTAGTTCAAGATAGAGAAAACAAAAGTATATCAGGTTTTGATGTTACCACAACGAATGGTTTAATAACTATAGCAAATAAGAAAACAATAACAGCAACAACAGATGCAAAAGAAGAACAATATACATTAAAGCTTTCATTTGTAAACTATGAAGGTGATCAAACAGCAAATGCAACAAGTTCTTTAAGTGCAAAGGTAATGATACAAAAAGAAAAAATAGTTCAAACAGTAGCAAATATTTGTAAAAATGGACAAAGTTTAAGTTCATGTATAGCTGCAATGGATGGAATAGATGAAACACTATATCATCATACTGCAACATTAACAAATGGAGCAGGAGATAATTCATACAGATATGCTGGAGCTAGTAGCGCAGTAAATAACTATGTATGTTTTGGAAGTACACAAAGCCCATGTCCAGCTGATAATCTATATAGAATAATCGGAGTATTTGATAACAAAGTTGGAGAAAATCAAACAGAACAAAGAGTAAAATTAATCAAATCAGATTATGCAACAAGTGCATCACTAGGAACAGATGGAGAGTACGGTGGACAATATATATATGGTGATTCAGAATATAAAGGAAATAATTATGCAAATATAGCATCGTATTACTGGAATAGAGATCGAGGAAATTTAACAATGCTTGATAATTATTATCAAAGTAGTTTTATAAGTCTGAAAACCATAAGTACAAATAACTCATATGGAAATGCATGGGACATAAGTTTACTAAATAAAACCAACTTAAATACAAATTTTATTAATAATATAGGAAGTGAATGGGCCAATAAGATAGCGACAACAACATGGAAAGTCGGAGGAATTGCAAATTTTAATAGTTATCAAGATGTACCATCAGTAGTATATCAAAATGAAATAGTAAATCCATCAACAACATATGATGCTGAAACAGAATACACAGCAAAAATAGGGTTGATGTATGTAAGTGATTATGTGTTTGCAGCAAGTCCAAATGCCTGGGCATTAATAATGAATTATTATTATACAACAATAAGTACAAACTGGATGTATATGGGATTAGTTGAATGGACAATAACCCGTGATGCGAACAATTCAGCCGATGTGTTTAGTCTGAACAACTATGGTTCCGCGACCAATGACCCTGTAGAGAGCGGCAAATATGCAGTGCGCCCAGCCTTTTATCTCTCATCTTCCGTAACTTATGTTGAAGGTGATGGAACACAAAATTCACCAATTCGTATAAACTAATGGCTAATTAAAACATCTATGTCTCATAGATGTTTTAATAACTAATATATTTTATTAGGAAGTAGGGTATCTAAATACTTAAGGATATCCTCTTTTTCATATTTATTTGGAAACTTTATATATTCTAAACACACATTAATAACAGCACTAACATAAAATTTAGAAATAATTTCCACAGGTATTTCTGTATTTAATATTTTATTACTTTTTCTAATATGATTTTCTACATCCCTATAAATAGCATCATTTGCCATATCCATAACAATACTATTATTATTTTTCTTAAGAATTGAAGAATAAACATTAATATTATTACTTATATGATCAAAAAATATTTCTATCATTTGCATATAATATTCTTTAGCATTATTATAATTTTGATTAGCTTCAAGTTTAGAAACTAAATCTTCTTCCAAATCATTAATTAAAGAATCTAAAAGTTCATACTTATCAGAAAAATGATCATAAAATGTAGACCTATTAGTTAAAGCAGCACTACATATATCAGATACTTTAATTTCTTCAAAAGTTCTTTCCTTCATAAGAGTAAGCAAACCTTCATAAAGGTTCTTTTTTGTTTTAATTATTCTTAAATCGACTTTTTTTGTCATTATTCTTCACCTACCTACATTATACAGCAAAAACATCAATTGTAAATATAAACAACGAATGTAGGCATAAATAATATACAATAACCTACATTATGTTGGATAACCCACCAATAAAAAGTTTTGCTTTTGAAAAATACAAATTTTTATCATAGTATATATAGCGTGGTGAGAAAAATTATGAAAAAATTTGCAAAGTTTATAGCAACACATAGTGCACTTATACTAGTAATATGCTTTTTATTATTAGTGCCAGCTATCTATGGTTATGTAAACACGAGGATTAACTATGATATCTTAGTTTATCTTCCTAATTCAGTAGATACCATTAAAGGTGAAAACATCTTAACAGATGATTTTGGTCTAGGTGCTTATGCCTTTGTTATGGTAGATAGTTCTAATAACAAAAAAATATTAGACTTAGAAAAAGATATCAAAAAAATAGAAGGAGTAAATGCAGTTCTTAGTATTGCTGATGTAACAGATACGGTTATTCCTGTTGATATGTTACCCACAAAAGTTGTTGAAAAACTAAATAAAGATAATGAAACAATTATCATGGTAACATTTGATGGTGGAGCAAGTGAAGATGTAACAATCAATGCTGTAAGAACTCTTCGTGAAGTAGTAGGTGATGCTACTAAAGTAAGTAGTATGACAAGTATGGTAATTGACACAATGGACTTATCAAATAAAGAAATATTTGCCTATGTGACAATTGCAGTTATCCTATGTCTTACAGTGTTATTTATAGCAACAGACTCTTATGTAATACCATTTTTCTTACTTGGAAATATTGGTTTTGCTATCATTTACAACATGGGAACAAATATATTTCTTGGACAAATATCTTACATTACACAGGCAATAACCGCTGTTCTTCAACTTGGTGTTACAATGGACTTCTCAATATTCTTGTATCATAAATATGAACAAGCCAAAAAAGATAATCCAAAGATGTCAAAAACCGAAGCAATGGCCAGTGCAATTATTGCAACATTCCAATCAGTAATTGGTTCATCTCTTACAACATTTGCAGGATTTCTAGCATTATGTACAATGGATTTAACTCTTGGTACTGATATTGGTATAGTTATGGCTAAAGGTGTTCTATGGGGTTTAATTTGTGTTCTTACGTTATTCCCAGCTCTACTTATGGTCGGGGAAAAATTAATAGATAAAACAAAACATAAAGTAATTCTTCCAGAATTTAAAAAAATTCAAGAATTTTCCATAAAACATTATAAAGGTATCATCGTAGCATTCTTAATTTTATTAATTCCAGCATTCTATGGTAACAATAATTATAAAGTATATTACAAGTTAGATGAATCTCTTCCTAAAGATTTAGCATTTAATGTAGCTAATTCAAACTTAGCTGAAAAATTTAATATTGTATCTCCAGAAATAATATTACTTGACAAAAACATTAAGACAAACGATGTCAAAGAACTTGTAAATAAATTAGAAAATATCAAAGGTATTGATTTAGTTCTTGCCCCATCAACTATAATGGATCCAACAGTTGCAATGTTACTACCAAGTGACTTAAATAAAATGATGGATAATGACAAATATCAACTTATTATTGTAAACTCTACATACGAACTTGCATCAAATGAACTAGCAAGCCAAATAAAAGAAATAGAAAAGTTAGTAAAGTCTTATGATAAAAATAGTATTATAGCTGGTGAAGGACCACTTATGGATGATTTAGTTACAATTGCTGACCATGACTTTAAAATGGTTAATTATACATCAATTTTAGTAATATTTATTATTATGATATTAGTATTAAAACAAGTTAATTTACCTATAGTTTTAATACTTACCATAGAATTTGCAATATTCTGTAATATGTCACTTGCATTTTACACTAACACAACACTTCCATTTATAGCTTCAATAGTAGTGGGTACTATCCAACTCGGAGCAACAATTGACTATGCAATTTTAATGTCAACAAAATACATGGAAGAAAGAAAATCTATTAAAGATAAAAAAGAAGCAATGCTTAAAACATTAAATTTAACAGTTCCATCAATTATAACATCAGCATTATGTTTCTTTGCTGCCACAATCGGAGTTGCAGCTTATACTAAAATAGACATGATAGGTAGTATATGTGATCTTTTATCAAGAGGGGCAATCATATCAATGCTAGTGGTTATCCTTATATTACCGGCATTATTAATGGTATGTGATAAATTTATTATAAAAAATAAGAAAGAAGGAAAAAATATGAAAAAAATGAAAACTGTAGCAGCAGCACTCACAATCGGAGTTTTAACTTTAATGCCATTTAGTGCAAGTGCTTCTAAAACAGAAACTATTTATACCAACATGGACTACTCAGGTAATGTTAAAAAAACAACTGTAAGTAATCACATTGAAAACACAAAAGAAGGTGAAATTACAGATAATTCACTACTTACAAATATTTTAAATGTAAACGGAAGTGAAAACTTTACACAAGATGATACTCATGTTACATGGTATGCCAAAGGAAAAGATATTTTTTACACCGGAGAAACAAAACAAGCAAATCCAATTAATATAGTTACAAAATATTATTTAGATGGAAAAGAAACTAAAGCTGAAGACATGATAGGTAAAAGTGGTAAAGTAAAAATAGAAATATCTCTTATTAACAATTCTTTACTTCGTACTAACAATACATTTACACCATATGTTGTTGCAATAGGTTCAATGATGGATAGTGATACAAATAAAAATATCACAGTTACAAATGGTAAAGTAACAGATACAGGAACCCGCAGCATGTTACTTGCAATAAGTGCCCCAGGACTATATGAATATACAAACATAAATGAATTTAAAAATTTAAATAAAGTAATAATTACTTATGAAACAACAGATTTTGATATAAATGATATTTATATGGTAGCATCCCCTAAAATTTTATCAGAACTTGATTTAGAAATTTTTGATAAATTAGATAAGTTTTCATCCTCAATTGATACTTTAAGTTCTAGTATGGATGCTCTTGAAGAAGGAGCAAAAAAATTATCTGATGGTACAAGTAGTTTACTTACAAATACAACTTTATTTAATGAAAAATTAAAAACAGCATCAGATGCATTAAACAAAATTGCAAATGGCACAACGAAACTTACGCAAGGTGTTGATGAAATGTATGCAACTCTTGAAGATGCCAAAAAAATGATGGAAAATAAAGATATCACTGGTTCACTTGCTAATCTAAAGGTTTTAAAAGCATCTAATGAAAATGCTATTGCAAAGCTAACAAATCAAGAAGCTGAAGCAGCATATAAAACATTTAAAATGAATGCAACAGAAACAGAATCAGAAATGAAAACAAGACTTGCTTCATTATCATTGCCTGCAGAAAAAATAAAAGAACTAGTAACAGTTAAATCAACTTATGAATTAAAATTACTTTTAACAGCAAATAATGAAGCAGTTAAAGAAATGATAACTAATCTTGAAGATTTAAGTAAATTAATGGATACATTAACAGCAAAACTTGAAGAAGTAAAAGAAATGAAAACAAAAGTTGAATATCTAAATGGTAGCTTAAATGAAGTAAGTACTGGACTTACAAAATTATCTGAAGCATCTTCTCAAATTAATGCCGGAGTTAAAAATCTAAATGATGGAGCAATAAAAGTATCAGATGGTACGCAAGCATTAAATGCTCAAGGTATAAAAACTTTAGTAAATTATACAAATAAAATAGTAACTTTCGGTAATAAACTAGAAAACCTAGTAAACTTATCAAAATCTTATAAAGGTTATACTTCAAATAATGCTGATAATACATTGTTTGTTTATAAACTAAGCAAATAACAAAAAGTTCGGATAAAACCGAACTTTTTAAATATAAAATAAAACTCAGCCAAAATGTAAAATGAAAACCAGCCAAAATGTAAAATGAAAATGAGCCAAAATGTAAAATGGGGTTTATAATAGCTATTTTTGGGGGGATTGAATATGCGTCATCTCTAAAAGATTAGCACAAATAAAAAAGCTCTGTATAACATAACTTACAGAGTTTTTAAATACTAATTATTTTTTTAAAAGTTTCTTATAACTACTAAATAAGGAGCTTCTTCATTAATTGTATTTCTATATTCCTTAAAACCAATATTATTTTGTTCCAAATAATCCAAAACAACTTGTGCTTCTAACTTTCCTTCTGGATGTGGATAAAAAACTATTAAAACAAGTCCATTATTATCTAACATATCTAAACTGTTTATAACAGCCTTTAAAGTACTTTCATGATTCGTAGTAATAGATTTATCTCCACAAGGAAGATAACCTAAATTAAATAAAATCAACTTAATATTATGTTTATATTCCCATAAAACTTCATTAATCTTATCGTGACTAACACAAAATAATTCATAGTTATAAACATTATTTTTATCAAGTAATTTTATAGTATTTTCTACAGCAATACTTTGAATATCAAAACCAAAAACCTTCTTAGAAATACCAGCTAAAAATAATGTATCATGACCATTACCAACAGTCATATCTACCACTATATCATTTTTATTAATATTTTCATTACATATTTTCTTAACCATATTTAATATACTTCTATTAAATCCTTGAAATGTTTTTCTTTTTTTAAACTCTCTTTTAATTTCATCATAATATTTACTATTTATTATAATATTTTCTTTAACATCTTCCAAAATATCACAAAATAAATGAGTATCTATATTATCTCCATAAATATTAGCTTCCTTAACTCCTTTAGGTAAATTAATAATTTTTTCTTTAAAATCAATATCATTATAATTTAAATCTATCTTCATAAAATCACTTCAAATATATTTTATCACAGATTACTTATTTTTAATATTTTTTAATTGCTTATTTAATTTTTTAATTTTCTTCTCATTTTCTTTAATAATATCAATGTTATTTTTAGTTTCATCATTTAACATATTACACCATTTATCATAATTAACATCATTATTTTCATTTTTACAAATAAAATATATTATTACTAAACTTATAATTATAATCATAATAACAACTATTTTAATCATTAACATTTTCCCACTTTCTAAATTTCTTTTTTAAATATAAATTAACTTTTTTCTTTAATATCATCTTTTTTTGTACTTTAATTATTTTTCTATGCTTTTCTAAATTAGTATCAAAGTATATATCTTCACCATGATATTTTGTATGTTCTTTACTACTATTTTCACTAAGTAAAAAAATCATAATTATAGATAAAATTCCAACTAAAACAAAGAAAATTAAAGATAAAACCTCCATGTATGTATCCTCCTTTTTTATGGGTGCTCATCGATTATAGCAAAATAATATAATCAAAACAAGTAAGTATTAATATAAATTATTTTTCTTTACACAAACTTTAAAAATATTAAAGAACTCTATAACTAGAATTCTTTAATAAGCTTTTTTTCAATTAAAGTAATAATTTTATATAGCAAGAAAGAAATAATTAAAAGAATTAATATACCAGCCATAACAAGACTTAAATTAAATACTTGTGTTCCATAAATAATTAGATAACCAATACCAGCACGACTTACTAAAAATTCACCCATGATTACACCTATTAAACTCATTGATATACATAATTTCATACTAGAAATAATTGTATTATATGAGCAAGGTACCACAAGTTTAAAAAGAATTTGTCTTCTAGTTGCACCAAATGACTTAATTAATTTAAGTTTTACTTTATCAGTATTCATAAAACCATTATATATAGTAATAATACTAATAATTAAATTAATAAGTAAAGCCATAACAATAACACTTTTCATATTAGCACCCGCAATTATTATAATAAGGGGCCCAAGTGCTACTTTAGGAAGTGAATTAAACATTGTCAAAAATGGGTCAAGAATGTTAGAAAGTATTGGAATTTCATAAAGAATAACAGCAATTATAAACCCTAGTAAACTACCAAGTACAAATGCAATTAAAACTTCTTCTAAAGTAACAAAAATATGATTAAACAAATTATTTTGTACTGCTAGATTAATAATTGTATTTATAATCTTACTAGGTTTTGAAAAGACAAAACTATTTATAATATTTTTATTTGCTAAGTATTCCCAAATTCCAAAGAAAGCTACAATAATTAATATTTGTGATATAACCACAATTAGCTTTCTTCTTTTAATCCTTTTTAAAAATTTCTTTTGTTCATTAGACATTTTTATCTAAATCCTTCCAAAGTAAGTCATAATAGTAACCAAATTCTTTTGCTTTTCTATTATTAATCGGGGTAGATTTATTAGTCAAATTTATTTCATAAACACTTTTAATTTTCGCAGGTCTCATAGATAAAACAATAACTCTATCAGCAATACTAATAGCTTCTGCTAAATCATGAGTAATCATAATAACTGATTTTTTTTCTGACTTAATAATTTTTAAAACATCATCACTAACTGAAAGTCTTGAAACATAATCTAAAGCTGAAAATGGTTCATCAAGCATCAAAATATCAGGCTTAAGTGCAAGTGTTCTAATTAAAGCAACTCTTTGACGCATACCTCCAGATAACTCATGAGGATATTTTTCCAAAAAGTCACCAAGTCCATATTTAATAAGTAATTCTTTAACAAATTCAATATTTTCTTTAGTTTTTTTCTTCTCAATA
The DNA here is from genome assembly GCA_934101795.1 of uncultured Bacilli bacterium. Classification (GTDB taxonomy): domain Bacteria; phylum Bacillota_I; class Bacilli_A; order RF39; family UBA660; genus Onthocola_B. Next base: position 60,875 of record CAKORY010000003.1, on the reverse strand, counting down.
TCCAGTCCTAAACAAGCATTATCTAAAATATTTAGCCATGGAAAGAGTGCATCTTCCTGAAGCATATAACCAATTTTAGCTTCATTATTAAATTTAATTTGACCACTATAACTACTATCTAAACCAGCTAAGATATTTAAAAGTGTAGATTTACCACAACCACTTGAACCAACAATACATAAGACTTCTTCCTTATCTAAAGCAAAAGAAATATTATCAATTGCTTTTATTTCCCCTTCGATAGTTTGATAGTTTTTACTTAAATTATTAACTTCCAATATCTTATTCATAGAAATTATTAACTAAATCTACATAAGGAACATATTCATCAAGTAAATTAAAATCTATTAAAAAGTCCTCTAAGTTAGTAAATAATCCTTCACTTATATATGGATTAGGTAGCCATGAGTCATATTCTTTATATCTTTTTATCATTTCAGCTAAATCTTCAACATTTGTATCAGGAAATTGACCAATTATATCTTTAGCAACAACATCAGGTTCATTATCCATTGTATACCTAATTCCTTTATTTATTGCATCTGTAAATTTTTTAATTATATCTTCATTATCTTTTATATAACTCTTACGTGCATAAAAAGCAGTATACGGAACTTCTCCAGAAAGCATTCCAACTGAAGCAACAACATTTCCATAGCCTTGTTTAACTAAAGCTGTTGCATTTGGTTCAAATAGATTAACAAAATCACCAACACCACCAATAAATGAACCTGATAAAGCAGAAAACTCAACAGATGTATTAACATTTATTTTGCTAGTATCAATATTATTTTTCTTAAGGGCATTTAAGAAATTTAAAGCTGGCATACCCGTACTTCTTCCTACTAAAATTTCTTTATTATATAAGTCCTCTAATTTAAAATCTTTTATTTCTTTTCTAGAAACAATAAATTGTCCATCTCTTTTAGTAAGGCCTGCAAAAAGTGTTAAGTAATCACTTTCATCTTGTTTATAAACATATATTGCAGACTCAGCCCCAGCAAAACCAATTTCTACATCACCAGATAAAACTGCTGCGCTTACTTTATCAGCACCAGGTGTTAAAATAAGTTCTAAATCTATACCATTTTCTTTAAAATAACCTTTTTCTAATGCAACGTAAAGCGGACTATAAAATGAACTATGAGTAACTTCTGCCAATTTTACTTTAGTTAAGGATTTATCATTATCTTTTCTAAAGCCAAGTAAAAGGCCTAAAACTCCAAGAAAAATCACCACGCATACTAATCCAATTATAATTCTTTTTTTCAAAAATAATTCCTCCCTCTAAAGTAATATATGAATAAAAACAACATTATGTTATAAAGAAAATAATTATATAATTTATTGCTTAATTTAATTAATCATGGTAAAATAATCCAATAAGGAGAAACGTTATGAAAAATGAATTAATAATAAAAAAGTGTTTAAAATGTGGTGCATTATTCGAAGTAATTAATGATTGCAAATGTGATGAATGTCAAATAAAATGTTGTGAGGAACCAGTCATAGAACTAATTCCAAATAGTATTGATGCTTCATTTGAAAAACACGTACCAACATATGAAATAATAAATGATGAAATATATGTAAAAGTAAATCATGTCATGGAAGATGATCACTTTATTATGTGGATAGCTTTAGTAAATGAAAAAGTAACTGAAAAAGTTAAATTATTAGTAAATGAGCCTGCTGAATGTAAGTTTAAATACGTAAAGGGATCAAAATTATATGCATATTGCAATAAGCATGGTCTTTGGACTTGCGATGTAAAATAAAATTCTTGGAGCTAAGATGAAAAAGCGTAAAATACGAGTTATAATCGGAGTAATATTATCTTTAATAATATTAGTTATCTTGGTAGCTTTAATATTTAACAATAGACCAATAATAAAAAATAAAAATAATGAATATCCAAAAGAAAAAAACAATGCAATTGAAATTATTGATTTAACTAAAAATAATCCAGATATTTCTTGTTTAAATGAAGAAGAATTTTACAAAGATGAAACATATATTTACTATTTACCGTGTAGTAGCAAATATATAAGTGTTATTTATAATGATGAAAAATTTGATATTAAAACAGCATTAACTAATAAAATAATTAAATTAACAGACTTAGACAAATATAATATTAAATATATAAAAAAAGAAATTTCCAAAGAAGAAACAAATAAAATAATAACAATTTCATTTGATACCAAAGGTGGAAGTAAAGTAGATAGTATCTCATTAGACAATAATCAAGCTTTTAGATTACCAGAAAATCCAACATATAATGGCTATATTTTTAAAGGTTGGATAGACAAAAACAACAATAAAATTACAAATGAGACTATATTTAATGAAGACACAACTCTTTATGCTATCTGGGAAAAAGCAAACCAAAAGAACAATGTAGTAACAGAAAAACCAACAAATAGTAATATTGTGAATAATAATCAAAATAATGAAAATACTAATAAAGAGCCAGATAAAGTTGATAAACCACCACAAGAAGAACCACCAAAAGAAACAGATAAAGCTGATAAACCACCACAAGAAGAACCGCCAAAAGAAACAGAAAAAACTCAAGCTCAAAAAAATAATGAATATCGAAATAAAATTCAAAACAAATATTCAATTAAAATAGCATATAAAAATGAAATGGACTATTATTCGATGAATGGCTATACAAGAAAAATAATCGAGGATGACAATGAAATAAATAAGTATCTTATAGAAATAGATAAAGCACTTGCCAAATATCCTGAAGGATTTTTCAAAGAAATGAAAAACTTTAATATGCCAGCAACTATATATTTAGTTAAAAGTATAAGTGGTAATGTATCTGGGGTTACAGATGCTCATATCAAAACAAATATCATAATAATGATAGAACCATCACTATTATTTGAATACGTACTTCATCACGAAATAATGCATTATATAGATTCATATATTAGTGTTAAAGGTTATCCAATCGATATAAATAAAAGTATGAATGAAGTAAACCCAGATGGCTTTATATACGGAGATAAAAGTAACGATTATGTCTATAATTTCACAGATGTAAAAAAAGCTTATTTTGTATCAAAATATGGAAAAACAAACTATTTAGAAGATAGAGCAGTAATTTTTGCAGAATTAATGTTTAGAACTTACACAAAAGATTGTTATGCAAAAAATACACCTATAAATAAAAAAGCAAACTTTATAAGTTCACAAATAAAAGAACATTTTTCCATTTTAAAAAGTACCGAAAAATATTATTGGGATAGATTTATTAAATGATAAAAAAGAAAGGAGGTCAAATGAAAAATACTTTATTATTAAAAATAATTGCTGTAGTAATTGTTTTAATAGGAGTTGGATTTGGAATATACAAAAGCGTAACCAAAGAAAAAGATCTTGTTTTTGAAGCTACAATTAAAGATGTTGTATCTAGAGATAATAAATATACTATTTTAGTAGAAACAAAAGACAAAGATAATGTTATAGAATACGAATTTGAAATAGATAACAAAACTAAAATAATATATGAAAATAAAGAAGTTACATTAGATAAATTAAAAGCAAATCAACAAGTATCTATAACAGCAGAAGATGTAATGATGCCAAGTGATCCTGCAAAGTTAGCTAATGTTAAAAAGATAGTTATTTTAAAGGACTAAAGAGAAAATAAGAAATTATTTTCTTTTTTTTAAAAGTCTGTTATAATTAAATTGTGATTTATATGAATATAGAAATAAAAAAATATGACCAAGAAAATGCTAGTGTTTGTAATGATTTATTAACAAAACTAATAAATGATGAAACAAAATATGATGAAAATTTAAAAAATAACATTATAATTAATAATTATTATAATAAATTAAATGAAAACTCAGTTATATATATAGCATTTATAAATAATAAAGTAGTAGGATATATATATGGATATGTAACTGAAGATATTCTTGTTAAAGAAAAAACAGCTAAATTAGATGCATTATACGTTATAGAAGAATATCGTGGTAATAAAATTGCTAGTAAATTAATTGAAGAATATAAAAATTGGTGTTTTAGTAAAGAAGTAAAATACATCGAAGTAACAGCATGGAACGATAATATTGATGCTACTAAAATATATTTAAAACAAGACTTTATACCAAAGAAAACAACCTATATTTATGGATATTCAAAAAAACAATATCAAAAGCTTGTGAGAGACAAAATACCTGAAAAAATAAAAAACAATAATGAAACTCCAATAATTAGGACATTAAATAATAAAGAATATATAAAGGAATTAGAAAAGAAATTATACGAAGAATATATTGAAGTATTAAGTGCTAAAGGTAATGATAAATTAGAAGAACTTGCAGATATGCTTGAAGTTATAACAGCTCTTGCAAATTCTGAAAATAAAACTTTAGACGATATTATTAAAATTGCAAATAACAAAAAGGATAAACGAGGAGCATTTAATGATAAAATATTTTTAGAAGGTATAAAATAATTTTTCTCCAAAGTTATTAATGTAAGTATCATTAACTTACAATTAAAAAACATCTTTACAACTTAAAAATAATCTGCTATAATTTATTCATAATAAAGGGCGTGATTAAATGAAAATATCAAATGAAGTAAAAGCATTACTAGATAAATTATACAATCTTCGTGGTGAAGATAGCGTAATACTAGCAAAAATGAATAAAGAAAGACAAGAAGCTATTGAAACTGGTGAAAGAACAAAAAATGAAAAAGAAGTTCTACTTGATAAAATAGCTAAATTAACTAAAGAAGAAGAAACACTCCAAGAAGAAGGAAACAAATTAATATCTCTACTTAGTAATATAAATAGAGATGATTTTGCTAATGTATTAGATCGTTTACAAATTGATTTTGATCCAGCATCAATCAATGAAAAAGTAAACAAGATGTTACCAACAACAATAGAAAAAGTTGTTGATGAAAATAAACTTGCTAGTGAAGAACTTGAAAATGTTGAAACAGAAATGAATAATGCTATAACAAAAGTTGAAGAATTAGGCATTAGAAAAGATGAAGCATTAAGTAATCAAGCAAAACTAAACGAATACTTTAATTTAGCTTTAGAAGGTAATATCAATATAACCAGAGATGCTATTACAAGCTTACTTGAAAAATTTGAATTTAATGAAGACGAACAAAGAGAAGCTGCAAAAATTCTAATGTTCCCAGAAGATGCACTTTATGAATATGATGGCATTTACAAAAGTAGGGATAAAGCAAGCAGAAAAACAATAACAGATGTTTTAGTTGAAGCTAAAAAGGAATCTCATATTGAAAATAAGGAAGTAGTAAACGAAGTTAAAGAAAATGCTCCAGAAGTTGAAGCTAGCCTAGAAGCTCCATCAGCTTTAGAAGATATTTTTGATAAAGTAATTACAGAAAATAACATACCACAAGTAGAAAAACAAAAAGAAGCTGCACCAATATTAAGCGAAGATAATTCTGAAATGATAACTGAAGTAGCTAATGAAAAACCAGAAAAAGAAAAATTAACTACATTATTAACATCTTTAGATGTAAATGCTAATATATTAACAAGTGTAGAGTTAGAAAAGATTCTTGCTAATTATGATGAAGAATTAATAAAAACAAATGTTAGTGTATTAAAAGAATACAAAATAGCTCTTGATGTTATAAAAGAAAATCCTGAAATTCTTTATGATAAAGAATTAAAAGAAAAATTAGAAAAGTTAATAAACATTGGTAAAGAAGCTCGTGATATTAGTTTAATGCCAAGTATTTTAGTTAAATATGATTTAAAAGGTTTAAATAATACAATAAATGTATTACAAATAAGTGGATTAGATCCTAAAAAGGTTCCGTTAATGGCTTATTAGAAAGGAGTATATAATGAAATCATTTGAAGAAGTAAAAAGTATATACGAAGAAGAAAAAGTTGGGTTTGACGTAAACAAAGAACATCCAGAAAAGTTCTTAATATCATTAGAACTTGCAAATGATGGAAATAAAGAATTATTAAAAGAATATGGTATAAATTTAAAACCAAGTGATTGGATAGTTCTAAGTATAGAACCTGAAATTCTAAAAAAAGCAGTATTAAGAGCTAAAGATTTAGGTTTTTTAGAAGCTTATATTCAAACACCATCATTTTTAAAACAAGATGTTGATAAAGTTATAAAAAGAATCGGTGAACTTGAACATTTAGGAATTCCATATAAAAGTGAAAAAGGAAAGTATCAATCATTTTTATTTAGTGAAAGGGGTTATAACTATGTTTTACAAAATAGTAGTGTAACCCGTGATATAACTCCCAGTGTAATGGATGCAGAGCTAAAAGACTTAGCAGATAGAGTAATGGAAACATTTGCTATGGAAGATAAAAAAAATGAAGTATACGAAAAATTAGCAAAAGTTGAAAAACAAGGTTTAGGAATTAAAGAATCACTAGTAGAAGCTTTTAAAGCATATAGTGATAATTTAGAATATTTAATATCAAGTATAGATGAAATTTTAGAAGCAAATAAAGAAGAAGTAAAAGGGAGAGTAGCATGATTTTTTTAAAAGAATATGGTTTTTTAGACAGTGATATTAGCGAGTATGAAAATAACACTCCAGAAAAAATGAAAAAAGTAATCGAAGAACATGAAAATCTAGTAAAGACAAATTTAGAATATTTAAAAAACTTAGGTATTGAAACTTATAAAGAAATATTTATAAATTATCCAGATATGTTCTTAATGGATGCTAGTAATTTTGAAGAAAGTTTTTCTAAATACGATAAAGAAGAATTAATTGCCAAACTAAATGCTAACTTCAAAATGGTAAAATATCTATAAAAAATAATCGCGAATGCGATTATTTTTTTAATAAATACAAATTTATTTCAGGTTTATTAAATAATCTAAATTCTATTTTATGAGTACCAATACCACCAGAAATAAATAATTTAGAATTATTTTCTTCATAACTACCATATTTATATTTTTGAGACCAATCTGTTGAAATTATACCACCATAAAAAGGTAAAACAACAAGCCCATTTAATGAATGACCAGCAAGCATAACATCAATGTCATTATTTTTTAAAGTTTCAAAATAATCTGGATAATGAGTAATAACTAAATTAAAAGTAGTTTCTAAATTATCTTCAATATTTAAAGCTTTATTAAAATTATCTAGATTAGTTAAACCTGTTATCTTAATAGGTTTTACATCCTTATAAAATATATATTCTGATTCATTATCTAATATTTTAAAATTAGCATCATTCATTATTTCACTATATTTATTTACTTCATCATTATCTCCGATGACAGCATATTTATATAAAGTACACTCCATATTCTTTAATAATTCTTTTAGTTTATTAATATCATCTTTATCTAAATTATTATTCTTATATAGTAAGTCTCCGGTAAAAACTATAATATCTGGTTTTAAGTCATTTACCTTCTCAGAAATATTTTTAATTCTGTTTAAATCATTTTTGTCCTTTATTAAAAAGTCGGATAATTGAAGTATTTTAAAACCATCAAAGGAGTCAGGAAGATTTTGAACTTCTATATTTTTAGATATAATTTTAAATCCTTTTGGATTAATAAAAAAACCATATAAAGTTAAACAAATTATAAAAATAAAAATTACTAAAAAAACTTTTTTCATTATTTACCCCGATTTCTACAATATAAATATACCATATTTATAAATTATTATCAATTTAGAATTGAAAAAACTTAAATAATATGATAAACTAAAACATAGGTAGGTGGGCAAAATGTATAGTTTTAAAAAAACTGCAATAATTGCTTTTTCATCACTATTTTTATTAACAAATGTAAACGCAGCTACATGTGGTTATGAAGAAAAAGCAAAGTTAAATAATGAAATAACAAATGTAAAGGCAAATTATGAAATTAAGGAAAGGGTAATGAATAAAGATGAATATACAATTTCCGATGCTTTAATAGGAACTGAATACGAAGATACATATGAAGCCACAACAGAATATATTCAAGTAAATATTTTGAATTTAACTGAAAATATGTATGTCGAAGTAACAAATGATTATAACAATGATAAAACTATATATCAATATAGTGACACAAAAAACGGAAACATATCATTTGATTGGCACGAAATTGATGAGCTGATAACATATACAATTAAGGTTTATGCCTCAAGTGCTACAGGATGTGAAGGAACGATATTAAAAACACTATATCAGGCTTTACCAAGATATAATGATTACTCAACATATGATATCTGTAAAAATATTCCTGATTCGTATTTATGTCAAAGATATGTAACATATGAAAATATCGGTTTTGATGTTTTTACTGGTAGGGTATATAAAGAAGTAGAAAAGAAAATTCAAAAAGAAGAAGAAACTAAAGAAAATGAAAAATGGTATAAAAAAGTTCAAAACTTTATTGTTGAACATAAAGTGCCATTTATCATCGGGGGAGCAATATTGGTTGTCGCAGTTGGAAGTACAACATATATAATAATAAAGAAACGTAGGAGAAGTATAATATGAAAAAGAATTTAAAAATAATAATAATCTTATTAACAATTATTGTTGGTTTTGCTAGCTTTAACGTTAAGGCTAGAACCATCGAAGAAAAAGAAAAATTTTCAAAGCACGCTAATGGAAAACATACTGTCAGTGATTTAAGTGTATTTAATGGCTCTACATTAGGCATATGGATGTATTCATTTGTTGATTCCTCTAATGAAAATTTTGTAGGATATTGTATGGACCCACATAAAGATGCATCTAATGGATATAAAGTCGATCGTATTCTTGGAGATACTGCGTATACAAAAAGAATAAATGCATTTGACCTAGGTATCCTAGAAATTATTAAAAATGGTAAAAATCAATATAATGATAGTTTAACTTTTACAATTAATGGCAGCACAAAAACGATTAGTGGAGATTCACTTTATGCTGCAACAAGTATAGCTCTTCGTGCTTTTGCTTTAGGTGTCTTTGGATACGGCGGAGATGTTGAAAGTGCTAAACCACATTTAGTCGAAAAATATAAAGGTATTGCATCAGCTCATATAACCAGTGGAATTGAATGGGCATCTTATAATATAGATAAAATAAATAAAATAACAGATACTAAATGTACGGGCTCTGTTGAGAATTTCAGAAAATGTTATGAAAAAACTTTTATAAAAGGATTTTTAAAGAATAATTGGTATAAAAATAGTTATAATTTCAAAATAAGCAGCAGTAGTTCTGAAGGTTATTTAGTAATGTATGCAGCTCAAAATTTATTTATGAAAGGATTTGACAGAGCATATGAAGTAATAACTGGTGATGTAACAACTGCTACAGTTACAGCAACTGCCAATTCTTCAACAACAGATAAAACAACAACTGATAATATTATTGAAGAATATTATCATCAAACAATAGATTTTGCTAAATTTGATGCACAAAATGGAAAAATAGATAATTTTACATTAACATGTCAAGACTGTGCAAAAAATAATATAACTTTAGGAAATCTTGAATTCTTTAACCCACAAATAAATGATTGGCAAGATGTTGCAAATATTAACGTTTTAACAGCATTTAATGCCGATGGCAAAACAAAAAGTGGGAAAATAGAACTAAGATTTAAAGTTACTAGAATAAAAGATGATGAAAATTGTAAATCAGTAAATTATAAAATATCATATAGATACGATGACCCAAGTTTAAAATATATCGGGGCGTTATTGAAAACTAGTGATACAAGTAAACAAAGATTCTTTATTATTCAAAAAAATGATGGAAATTTAAAAAGTGAAATAACTGGAACGATAAAATGTTCAGCTTCTTGTAATACAGAATTGGAATTACCAGTATGTAGCTATGAAGAAGATGATGCTGTTGCAAAAATCAACGGTCCAACAAAAATTAAAACCTGTATAATAAACAATCAAGATGATGCGGGAAACACATATCAATTTACATCAGATGTAGGTGGAGTTGACAATGCTTATTGTAAAATCTATTGTAAAGAAGATTATGCAGAAATTAAATTAAACCCAATAGTTAAAAATGTAAAATGTGGTGGATATTTCAAATTAACAAGTAAAATAAATGGTACAAAAACTTGTTATGCAGGAAGTCCAAATACAACAGAAAACTCAACAAATGGTAAAAACAGTATAGATAAAGATCAATATATTATAGATGTTATACAAGCACAACAAAATATGGTAGAAAAATATAATGAATATTACAAATGGAAACAATCATTGAATTTTATTGACACAGAAACCAATAAATATGATAGCAAAGAAGAAGGAGAATCATGTACAACTGATAAGGATGGTAATGAACACTGTCATACTACTTGCGAATCATATGGTGATTGTGATGGTTATAATGTTGATATGACAGCTGCATCTGGAGTTTATGGCTATAACATAAATTGCAATAATACTACAGGTATTTGTACATATAGCAGAAATAAAACGTTAACAAATAGTTATGGTGCTGATGGAGGTAGAAACGGCGCATGTAACAATGGTACGTGTACACCTGGATCAAGACAAACTTTGGTTACCAATATAAATGGAATAATTAGAAGTGCAGAAAGTGCTCTTAAAGAATCCATATCTAAATATGAAAAAATAATAAATGATTATAATGCATGTACAACAGCATGGACAAACGAATTTGCTTTTGCACAAGCAGTAAGATATTATTATGATGAAAATCGTGGAAAAGATAATACAAACTATGCACCATATTTTGATTTATTAACTGGTAAAGATGACTTACAAAAATTAGAAAAATATGGTAATGAAAAAGTTGATACAAAAATTACAGTATGCACTGGTGCAACAAATGATAAGTATGAATGTTTAAATAAAAATAATGAAAAAACATTTGATTTATCAATAGATAAAAATAAATTAAGTGATTATAGTTACAATTCAACTTATGGAGATGTATTTGAACACAAGAATTACGTAAAATGTAGTATAGATTCGTGTGAAATTGACAAAAAATCCTACGTATCAAATGCTGCTTTTGTTAAAAAAGAAGTAACAAAAGAACAAAAATACATTACACCAACAGCTTTCTATCAAATAGCTGCTAACGGAAAAGTAATTGCTTACGATAATTATTCAATTGATAAAGTTCAATTAGAACCATTAGTTAATAAATTGCCGATATCAACAAGTTCAGTTGGTGGTGGAGTATTTAAGCTATTAGTTGAAAATCTTGGTGAATTCTATGATAAAAAAGATACATCTGGAAGATTGATAGATTTCAATGGTGCAAATGAAGACAAGAGTGTAGCAAAAGCAGTCGGAGTAAACGCATTTGATGGCGAATATGCATGTTATTATGAAAACACATGTAGACCAAAAGACTGTCCTAACTGTGAATTTGTTTGTGAAGGTGATGGATGTGAATGGAAAGATTGTCCTTCATGTAAGATAACATGCGAAAACTGTATATTCAACTTAGATGATTTAAATATAATCGTTAAAACAATTACTACAACAGATGTAAATGCGGCAAATAGAACACATGGTTATAACTGGATTACATCAAGTAGTATGGAAGCATTACAATTATTAACTAAAAAAGCATCAACAACCATAAGTGAAATTGAAGAAATAAATGAAATGATATATGATGCTAAAACAACAGATGGCTCAACACTTGGATTTAGTATTAAATTAACACCTGAAATAATAAATAAAATTACAACATATAACAAAAATAATGAAGATAAAGGTGGATATATAAACAATTCATTAACATGCTATGATGCTACAATTGATGGTGAAACTTATAAAAATATTTATTGTTATAGCGAACTAATTGATAAGTTAGTTACTGAAAATAGCGATAATGTTACAGTACTTCCAAGCCGAGTAAATGATGAAGCAAGACGTGCTAATGACACTGGAAATAGTGGTTATTGGACATTATGGTCAAATTATAGAATAGATAAAACAAGTGAATCCGTAATCGGCGGACCAGCTTGGAAATAAGGGGTGACTAAATGAAGAATGCATTCTGGGCATACTGGTTGATACTATTAGGTATAGTAATCGTAGTAATAATGCTACTTGTTCAAAATCTTACAACAAGTAGCACACAAGATTACTATCTAATTAAAGAAATAACTGAAGCATCTATGATTGATGCAGTAGATTATTCTTATTATAGAACCTATGGTGAAGTAAAAATAAATAAAGAAAAATTTTATGAAAGTTTTATACGTCGTTTTTCAGAAAATGCCGCATTAAACACAACTTACACAGTAAGCTTTTATGGAGTTTATGAAGCCCCACCAAAAGCCAGTGTAGAAATTAAAAGTAAATCTAATACATTCAATGTTGTAGGTGATTCAACCACATTTGATATGGTAGAAAGAATAGATGCAATACTTGAAGGTAATGCACTTGAAAATGTAAGTGATACAGATAATAAAGAAAACAAAAACAATGAAACAAAAAATGATACTGCACAAACTGCTGTAACAGCAAAAGGCATTAAAGATTTTATAATAAAAAACAGATGCAGACTAGGTTACTATGATTGTACGAATAATTCTGGTAATGATGAAATTACAGTTAGAGCAAATATTACTGCATTTGCTTGTACTGATTATAGTAATGCAACAAAAACTAACAAGAGTGAATGTGATGCACTAATCAACTCTGTTTACGACAGTTTGCCGCTAAGTATTAGACATGGACAATAATATAAGGAGGAATAAAAATGGGTGGTAAGAAAAATGTATTTACAAAGTTTTTAACAAATAAAACAACAGTTACATTAGTAGGTATTGTTCTAGGACTAGGAGTTTTAGTGGGATTTTACATATATCGTGTTAATAAACAAGTAAATCCTACCCGTATTCCTGTTGCTAAAAGAGCTATAAGTGCTACTGAAGAAATAACTAAAGATGATATAGAATATGTTAAAGTTAGTAAAAGATTCTTAAAAAAAAGAGATGTTTATCAGTCAGTAACAAATTTAGTTGGTAAATATGTATCAACTGGAACATCTATCCCTAAGGGAGGCATGTTCTATACAGCTCAAGTTGTTGAAAAAAAAGAATTACCAAATGCTATATTTGATGAAATACCTGAAGGATATACAATTTATCAATTAAAGGTAGATAATAATACAACATATGCTAATTCAATATATCCTGGTGATAAAATAGATTTATGGCTTAAAACAACTGAAAATGGTATTTTAGTTTTTGGTGAATTTATATCAAATATTGAAGTCTTAGCAGTTCGTGATAATGCTGGTCAAAATGTATTTGATGTTACAAGCGGAAGAACTCCAGCATGGTTGCTATTTGCTGTGAAGACTGATTTATACCGCTATTTAAAACTTGCCGAAAGCATATCTGGAATGACTATAATTCCAGTTCCAAAAAACAATTTGGCAAATCCAGATGTTGGGTCAACTGAATATACAAGTCAAGAACTTATAGATATTCTAGATAGACAAACTCTTAGAATGGAGGCCAAATAATGAATAATATCCTAGTAAAAATTAAAAATTTATTTCTTAATAGAAATACAGTTACAATATTGGGTGTTATAGCTGGTGTTATAGCCCTATGGTTTGCTTATAGCATGACTTTAGATAAAGCTGTAAAACCTCAAAAAGTGCCAGTTGCAGTAAAAGATTTAACTGCAGGAACAATTATAACAAAAGAAGATATTGAATATGTTGAAGTAAATTCTGATGTATTAAAAAAAGCAAGTGTAGTAACCAGTTCTTCACAACTTATTGGTTATTATGTAACAAATAATACATCAGTGGTTCGTGGTTCAATGTTTTACAAAAGCCAAGTTGTAACAAAAGATAAACTAATTGAAAGAGATTTGGAAACAGTTCCAGAAGGATATAGACTTTACTGGCTAAAAGTAGATAATACTACAACATATGCCAATTCAATATATCCTGGTGATAAAATAGATTTATGGCTTAAAACTAAAAATGAAGGCAAATATGTATACGAAGAATTTATAACAAATATTGAAGTTCTTAGTGTTAAAGATTCAAAAGGACAAAATGTTTTTGATGTATCAAACGGAAGAACTCCAGCAGTACTTGTATTTGCAGTAACAGATGAAATGTTCTCATATTTGAGTAAAATAGGTTATTTAAGTGGTATGGATTTATATCCAGTTCCAATTAACAAAAAGAATTCAGATAAAAATGCCACTACAGAAATAACAAATGATGCTTTAAGAACATTAATTGATAGCCAAGCTAGAAATGTTACACCAGATACAAATCAATCAAATAATGATAATAATACAAATAATGAATAAAAGAGGGTGAAGACTTGTGAATGATGCTGTATTTTCACAAATAGATTTTGGACCTTTAAAAGAGTTTTTAGAAGAAGATAACATAACTGACGTATCATATTCAAATGGTGGTCAAGTTTGGCTAAAAACTCTTGATAAAGGTATATATAGGGTTGAAAGACCAGAAATAAATAATGCTTTAATGGAAAAGCTAGCTTTTCAATGTTCAAATGTTATGGGTAAAACATTTAATATGGCCCATCCATTTTTGGATGCTGAATCTGCAGAACTTCGTTTAAACTTTGTTCATGAATCTATAGCCACAAATGGTATTTGTTGCGTTATAAGAAAGACGCCTGCCAAAATCCGTCTAAACAAAGATAAACTGATAAATGAAAAATATGTAACAGAGGATTTACATGACTTTTTAATGACTTGTGTTGAAGGACACTGTAATATTATTGTAAGTGGGGAAACTGGTTCAGGTAAAACAGAACTTGTTAAATATTTAGCTTCACACACAAAAGAAAATGAAAAAATAATAACAATTGAAGATACTTTGGAACTTCACTTAGATAAAATATTTCCACATCGTGATATTGTTGCTATGAAAACAAATAATATTGCATCTTACTCAGATGTACTAGTAACATGTATGCGACAAAACCCAAGATGGATTTTACTATCCGAAGTTCGTTCAGCAGAAGCAGTTACAGCGGTACGTAACTCAATATCATCTGGACACAACATTATATCAACAATACACTCAGACAGAGCTTTAAATATACCAATGCGTTTATACAGTTTGCTAGAAAATAGCCAAGATATTGACCAATTCTTAAAGTCAATTCACAGATATGTTCAAATTGGTGTTCATGTTAAAGGTTACATGAGTAAAGAATTAGGCAGATTCCAACGTGAAATAATTGAAGTCGTAGAATTTTATGTTGATGAAAATAATGAAGCCAAAGCCAATATAATCTTTAAAAAGAGCTTAGATGGCAAGTTCAGTTTTAATAATCCAAGTAAATATTTAATTGACTATTTAGGTGTTCAAGGAGTAACATTAAAACCAGATTATTTTGTCAAATCAAAAAATGACACAAATTCAGAAGCTGAAATAGAAAGCTTATAACAGAAAGGAGCGTTTAATATGTTTACAGTTAATTTAACAAGTTATTTACCAGAATTGTTAATACTATTAGCAATTGCTACAGTGGTTTTAATAGCTCGTCGAAATCCTGGTGAAAACGTATATAAATATGTAACAAATAAAGCAACTGATATGTATGATAAATACGCTCCATACTCATTTAAAATGGTAAGAGAAAAAGCAGTTGAATTAGGACAAGAATATACTCCAAGACAATATTTAACACAAGTTATAATTCTTGGTGGCATTGCAGCTTTAGTAGGATACTTTTACTTTTATAGTATTATCATTGCTGTAATATATGCAATTGTAGCCATAGCATTTATACCATATCTTGCTTATTTAAGATTACAAAGAGTATATAGTGAATATATATTTGAACAAATACAAACATATACAACAAACGTTATAATGGAATTTAATACAACTCAAAGTTTTGTTAAAGCTCTTGAAGGTGTTAGAGATTCAGGAATTCTTGAAGAACCAGTTGTGGGTGACATAAAAAAAATGGTTGAAATGTCTTATCAAAATGGTACAATAGATGAATCAATAACTTATTTTAACAGCAAATATCCATTTTACATGGTAAAAAATATGCATCAATTATTCTTACAAATAACAAAAGAAGGTGCTAGAGATTCAGGACAAGCGTTAGAAAATATGTCTCTTGATATCGACGCCTTAGTAGAAGGTGTATATCGTGACCAAATGGATAGAAATAATTTCCATGGCAGATTCTTAAGATTTGGATTAATTCTATATTTACTTGTTATAGTTCTAAGATTCATGTTAGGTGAAGACAATTATATTAAATTACTAGATATATGGTATGTACAAATTATATTACATGCTATTGTCATTATAAATGCTTTCTTTATGTTAAGTGGAGAAAAGTACTATAATGAAGATGTAGGAGGAGAATAATGCAAATAGAAGTTATTATTGTCGCTATAATCGTATTTGGTATAATGACTATAACTGGTCAAATAAGCATTAATCAGCTTATAAGTGATAATCAAATGCTTTTTATGAAGTTAAAAGAAAAAGATTGGGATTTTCTAGTCAGAGCCAAGTATGGAAACAATGTTAATCCAGATATTCTCTTTAATAAAAGAATAAAAAATGCTCTAATTACTATGGCAATTGCATTTGCTTTTTTAATCAAAGACTTAAATGCTGTTAAAGTATTATTAATATTTGTTCTAGGAGTGTTTATCTTTAAAACATCTTATAATGATATAAAAAAATATTATCAAAGACATATGTCTGAAATAGATTCGATGTTACCACATTATTTAAAAAACCTAGAAATATTAATTCAACATTATACTGTACCAGTTGCTATTGGTAAATCAATGGCTGAATCACCTGAAATATTTAAAGATGGATTACAAGAAATGATTGATTCTATAAATTCTGGGGATGATACGATCGAACCATATATGGAATTTGCTAGAAAGTATCCAGTACGTGATTCAATGCGTATGATGCGTTTATTATATCGTCTAAGTTTAGGTCGTCAAGAAAGAAAACAAGAACAAATACTAACATTTTCAAGGTCAATATCTTCACTTCAACAAAAAGCACGTGAAACAAGATATAAAAACAGATTAGAAAAAATGGAAGGTAAAACCATGAGTATGCTTATAACAACTGGAGTAGGTCTAATGATATTATTAGTTTTAGCTGTTATACAACTTATGGACATATAAATTTACAAAAAATCTAAAATATAATTGATATTTTAAGGAAATTAAGTTATAATAAAAATATATTAAAAGGAGGATAACAAATGAAAGAAGCTACTGGAGAATTAAATATGACTGTAGTTACTGTAGTTGCAATTGCTGCTGTTGGGGCTTTCTTCTATTTCTTTATCTGGCCTGGTATTCAAGCTGGACTTTCAAGAAATACTTGTCTAAATCTATGTCCAGGCGGAGAATTAGATACGCAACAAGGTCGTGGTGGTGTAGACGTTAATAACAGAACTTGTTTTTGTGCAGATGGAACACAAATAGAATTTGGCGACGAAGAGTAAGACAAATATAAGAGGTGAAAAATGAAAGAGGCTACAGGAGAATTAAATATGACGATAATAGTTTCTATATCGATCGGTATCTTGGCGGCCTTTTTTTTCGGCTTTTTATGGCCAATGATTAATGGAAATTTTCAAAAAAATTCACAATGTAGTAAAGCTATATGTGATTGTAGTACAGAAGTAAGAAACAATATTGAAAATGAAACGGGAAGAAAAAATAATTGTCTTTGTCGAAATAAATCTGGAGATGAAAACACTTTTTATTGCCCATTCAAAGGTTAGGAGGAAATTATGAAAGAATCGATGAGTGTAACCTATATATTTCAAATAGTAATACTATTTATTCTATTATTTACAGCAATAATGGCTTTAACAATAAATAATTCCAACGCCTTTGGAATTAAAGACCAAATAGTAAATATATTAGAAGCAAATGGTGGAAACTACTTAGAAGACGGAAATTTAGATGAAGAAATAATAAATTTAATAGAAAGTACATCATATCGTACAACTGGAAAATGCGATGAAGATTATCAAGGTTTTGATAGAACTGGAGCTGCTGTTTCATCTAATCAAGATGCATCAATATGCATAAAAGAAGTAAATGCAACAGATGGTGTAGACAATTATCTATCGGATATTTTTGGTAGTGGTAAGGTTGCAACAGGTGATTTTATGCCAGGTAAATATTATCAAATAGTAGTATTTTTCCAATTAGATTTACCAGTTGTAAAACAAGTTTATAATTTTAAATCTAAAGCTGAAACAAAAGTTATATACCAAAAATAAGGAGAGAAATTAAATGAAAACAGTAAGTGAATCAACATGGACATTTCAAATGATTATCTTCTTCATTCTAATATTTGCTTGTTTTCTAACTTTAGTTTTAAGTTATAATAAAGCTTATACAATAAAGAATCGTATGCTTAATATTATTGAAAAATATGAAGGTGTAACACCAACATCAGCTGAGCTAATAAATGACTACATATATAATAAAGGATATACCAATACTGGCAAATGTCCAGAAAACTGGATGGGAGCAATAAATATAGATGGAGAATTTGAGTTATCAAAAAGTGATAACAGATATTTATATTGCTTTAAAAAAAGTTATAAAAATAATTTAGTATATTATGATGTAAAAGTTTTTTTTAGATTTAATTTACCTGTTATAGGTAGTATAGCAAACTATGAAATAGATGGAACAACAAAGACTTTTATAGGTGCAGAAGATCAAATAGAGGAGTATTAATATGAATGTAATAGTATCAAATAAATATCAATCATTATTATCAAGCTTAAATATAGATGTAATCAAAAGTATAAATGGAGAATTTACAGTAGAAGAATTAGTAAGTCAATTTCAAAGTTTTTACTTTAATAAAATGATTATAGACATAACAGCTATAAAAGATTATGAAGACATAACAGTAATGCAAAATTTATCTGTAAATTTTGATATGTCTAAAGTTATTTTATTACTAGATGATTCAGAAAAAGTTAATTCTCCGGTATATATATCACAACTAATATCTATGGGAATATACAATTTCACAAGTGATATTAATACAGTAAAATATTTAATTGATAATCCCAATCAATATAAAGATGTAGCAAATTATCACAATATAAGTGGATTTAAAAGACCAATATTAAATGAAAGGTCGGTTGATAATACTCGGGGTAAAATGGGTCAAAAGATCATTGGTTTTAAAAACATTACAGAACATGCAGGTGCAACAACACTAATATATTTGCTAAAATTACATTTAGAAAAGGTGTACAATGTTAAAGCTGTAGAAATAGATAAAAATGACTTTATATATTTTAATGATAACACACTTGAAAGCGTATCTAGTTTAGGCTTTAATGACTTTTTAAGTAATAATACGAATTATGATATAATTTTAGTTGATTTAAATGATGGAAATGTATCTGAGTTCTGTCATGATATAATTTACTTAATTGAACCAGGTCTTATAAAATTAAATAAATTAATTAGGGAAGATAATGCTATATTCACTAAATTAAATGAAAAAAAGATAGTGCTTAACCGAAGTGTACTTGACACAAAAGATGTACAAGAATTTGAAAAAGAAAGTGGAAGTAAAGTTTTTTTCAACATGCCTTGTTTAGATGATAAATTAGATGACCAAATGGTAGTTAATGCATTTTTAACAGCCCTAGGTTTTAGTAGAATAGATGCCAATGGAAGTTCTGGAATATTTAGTATATTTAAATAGGGAGGTAATGCAACATGAATTTTTGTTATAAGACAGCAAGTGCATGGCAATTTATCGGCCAATTATTGTTCATATTAAAAATACTAGTACCAATTGCTATTATAGTATTAGGAATGATAGATTTAGGAAAAGCTGTAATATCAAGTGATGATAAATCAATTAAAACAGCAACATCAAAATTATTTAAAAGAATAGTAGCTGGAGTATGTATTTTTTTTGTACCAGTTATAATTAAAGCGCTTTTTTCCATGATTAGCATTATAAGTGATGAAATAAAAAATGATTATATAAAATGTATAAACTGCATTACCGATCCGTATAACAATTGTGATACATCGTATGAAGGTAATATATACAAAAAATAATTGACTTTAATGTAAAATTAGGGTAAAATAAATATATACAGAAGGAGGAAAGTTATATGAATTTTTGTGAAGATGCTGGTTCAGTTTGGTATACTCTTGGAATGTTTATGTTAGTATTCAAAGTTGTTATTCCAGTACTATTGATTGTTTTTGGAATGGTAGACTTAGGAAAAGCTGTAATATCAAGTGATGACAAAGCTGTATCAAAGGCTGCTAAAACATTATTAAACCGTGTTATAGCTGGGGTATGTATTTTCTTTATTCCAACTATTGTAGGATTAGTATTTAAAATGGTTGGGGCATTTGGTGAGGTTAAAAATCAATATGATTATTGTGCTGCATGCGTAAGTAATCCAACCGGTAATAAATGTTCAGGTATAAAAAATAATGGTTAAAAAATATTGAATAATCTAAAACCTAAACAAATGAGAAATAACTTCTCATTTGTTTTTAATTTGTCCAATAATTAATTGAACAAAAAATAGAGCTTATTCAGCTCTATCTTCATATTCACCAGTATAAGTATATCCTGCAAGTGAAGTTTCTTTACTCCATTTATAATCAAATGTTCTATGTGTCCAAGTATATTCTTCTTCAGGTTCACTAATACTATAATTTTTATATTTCCATTGATTACTTTCATAATCTCTATGACAAGTACTATTTCTTGAATAACTTATATCAAATTTCAATGGTACAAAATATACATTATGACTTAAATTGCTAGCATAATATGGTGATACACCATTTAAATTTTTATAATTAATTGTAATAGTTGTAGCATAATTTCCTTCAGCTCTATTATAATAAGCTCCAGAAACTTCAAATGTAAAGTTATTTCTCTTTAATGATGTATTTCTAAATATTGAAGCATTACTAATTGGAACATTATATTTTCCAGTATTACCAGTCATATATAGATTACCACGATTATTAATATATGCTTGATAGTCAGTATTTGAATTATTGAAATAAGATTTACTACTATTTACAACTGCAACACTATTAACATCACTAGGTAAATCAAGGAATTGAACTTCATAGTTATATTTGCCAATTTTAGTAGCATCAGTAACATACCCAGTTGAATAATAAGTCTTTTCATATTCTTTACAATAATTATAAGTTTTTACTGTTTGTTTTTTATTTTCTGCATTAGCAGCATTAGAGTAACCATTTTCCCAATCACTATATTTTATATACTTATAGTATCTAACCTTAGTAGGTGTAGGATTAGGTGTGTTGTTATTATTATTATTATTATTATTGTTGTTATTATTGTTATTGTTGTTATTGTTATTGCAATTTGTTTGACAACAACCATTTGAACAAGTTATTTTTATTGTAACCTTAGTAGTAACTGTTGTTTTAGTACTTGTACCAGTACTTGAACCATTTCCTTTATTAGTATTAGTATTAGTATTATTTGAACTATTGCTACTATTTGTATTATTTTTAATATTACTATTATTTTTATTTGTATTAGAATTTGTATTACTATTACTATTGTTATTATTGTTATTATCAACAACATCAGTATTAGTTTTTGTATTATCTACTGTACAAGTTCCATTATCACATGTAGTTTTTTCAATAGTAGTAACAATAAAATCAGATTGCTTTCCACAAGTTAAACTAACCTTTAATGCATAATTACCATCAGCAGTTTTAGTAGTTTGAATGTAACTTGAATTAGTATCACAAGTTTTTCCATCGTTAGTAAAATCAATTAATAACTTTTGGTTAATCATTTGTGCAAGTGTTACTTTTTCAGTTGCCCCAACTTTTTCAGGTAATTTTGATTTTGTAAAATATTCAAATGCTGCAGTTTTCATAGTGTTTATATTATTAATATATTCACTATTGCTATCAGCCAATGTGTTACTAGATTTAGTTGAACTATTGCCGGTTACTTTAACAAATATCCAACCAGCTATAAACACAATAACTGCAAGAATCACAAGTTTAATTGCAAGTGATCCCCAATTAAAACTTAAACTTTTCTTTCCATCTTCGTACATATAACGTACCCCCTTCATTTTGGAAAATCTTCTTTTCCTTTAAGTCGCCATTATTTTATCACAAAATAATCGTTTTGTCAAATTTTATACAATAAAAATTGCAGTATTTACAATAATTATATACTTTTGAAAGGCTAATATTAAAATTTATCTTAAAAAGTATATTTTGAAAGAATATCACTTGACTACAAATATATGTTTGTGATATATTATTTCTGCATGAAAATTATCTTTTTGTGTCAAAATATTAAAAAAGAGGTGGTAACTTATGAATAATGATAAAATAATAATAAAAGGAGCTAGAGAAAATAATTTAAAAAATATTGATTTAGAAATACCTAAAAATAAGTTAGTAGTTATGACCGGAGTATCTGGTTCAGGAAAAAGTAGTTTAGCATTTGATACAATTTATGCTGAAGGACAACGAAGATATGTGGAAAGTTTATCAGCTTATGCTCGTCAATTTATTGGTGTAAACGAAAAGCCAGATGTAGACTCTATTGATGGTTTATCTCCATCAATATCAATTGATCAAAAATCTACTAATAAAAATCCGCGTTCAACAGTAGGTACTATAACTGAAATCTACGATTATTTGCGTCTTTTATTTGCTAGAATTGGAAGACCTTATTGCCCAACACATCACACACCAATAAAAAGTCAAAGTATTGAAGAAATGACTAATAAAGTAATGGAATATAAAGGAAAAACTGTTACCATATTAGCTCCAGTAGTACATGGTGAAAAAGGAACACATAAAGATCTATTTGATGAACTTCGTAAAGAAGGGTTTACCCGCGTTCGCGTAAATGGTAAAAATATGAGTTTAAATGAAGAAATAACTCTAGAAAAAAATATTAAAGATAATATAGATATTATAATAGATAAAATTACTGTTGATGATGAAGAATATAGTAGAATATTCGAAGCAGTAGAAACAAGTACAAAAAAAGCTGATGGCAAAGTAATATTACTAGTTGATGATGAAGAAATTTTTATGAGTGAAAAATATGCTTGTGAAATATGTAATTATTCAATGCCAGAACTAGAACCAAGATTATTTTCATTTAATGCCCCATACGGAGCTTGTGAAGAATGTAAGGGATTAGGCACAAAACTTCATATAAGTAAAGACTTGTTAATACCAGATTCAAATAAATCTCTAGTGGAAGGTGCTATAGCTGCCTTAAGTATGGACTCAAATATGTACTTTACACAAATAGAAACTGTATGTAAAAAATATGACATAAATATGTTTGAACCTGTAAAAGATATTCCTGAAGAAAAATTAAACTATATTTTATATGGTACAGATGAAATACTTGAATTTAAATATGTTTCTAAAAATGGTAGTACAAGAAATACAAAAGGTACATATGAAGGTGTAATTCCAACACTAGAAAGAAGATATATCGAAACAAAAAGTGGATGGATTAGAGAATGGCTTCAAGGATATATGATTGAAACAGAATGTCCTGTTTGTAAAGGAAAAAGATTACAAAAATCAGTATTATCTATATATATTAATGATAAGAATATTTTTGATATGTGTGATATGTCTATAAGTGATTTACTTGATTTTGTTAAAAAGTTAAAACTTAATAACGAAGAAAAAGAAATAAGTAATCTTATATTAAAGGAAATAATATCTAGGCTAGAATTTTTAAATAACGTTGGTTTATCATATTTAACTTTAACAAGAAGTGCTGGAACTTTATCAGGTGGAGAAGCACAAAGAATAAGACTTGCAACCCAAATTGGTTCAAAACTATCTGGTGTTTTATACGTTCTAGATGAACCTAGTATTGGACTTCATCAAAAAGATAATGAAAGATTAATTAATTCTTTAAAAGAAATGCGAGATTTAGGAAATTCATTAATTGTTGTTGAACATGATACAGATACAATGCTTGCATCAGATTTTTTAGTAGATGTAGGTCCTGGCGCAGGTGAATATGGTGGACAAATTATGGCCGCAGGAACACCAGAAGAAGTTATGAAAAATCCTAATAGTTTAACAGGAAAATATCTAAGCGGAGAGTTAAAAATAGAAGTTCCAGAAAAACGAAGAAAAGGTAATGGTTTAAAAATTAGTATTAAAGGTGCCAAAGAAAATAATTTGAAAAACGTAAATGTAGATATTCCTCTTAATAAATTAGTTGTTGTAACTGGTGTATCAGGTTCAGGTAAGTCTTCACTTATCAATGAGGTATTATATAAAAAACTAGCATCAGAAATTTATAAAAGCAAAGTAGTTCCTGGAGCATGTAAAGAAATAACTGGTCTTGAAAATATTGATAAAGTAATCCAAATAACTCAAGATGCTATAGGAAGAACCCCAAGAAGTAATCCAGCAACATATGTTGGAGTGTTTGATGATATCAGGGATTTATTTTCTCAAACAAAAGAAGCCAAAATGCGAGGCTATGACAAAGGACGTTTCTCATTTAATGTAAAAGGCGGAAGATGTGAAAATTGTTGGGGAGACGGTGTTAAAAAAATTGAAATGCATTTCCTATCAGATGTATACGTTCCATGTGATGTATGTAAAGGTAAAAGATATAATAGAGAAACTCTGGAAATAAAATATAAAGGCAAAAACATAAGTGAAGTTTTAGATATGAGAGTAAGTGAGGCACTAGAATTTTTTGAAAATGTTCCGAAAATTTACAATAAATTAAAAGTAATGATGGATGTTGGACTTTCATACATTAAATTAGGACAATCAGCACCAACATTATCAGGTGGAGAAGCTGGTCGTGTAAAACTTGCTAAAGAACTTCAAAAAAAAGCAACAGGAAAATCAATATTTATACTTGATGAACCAACAACAGGACTTCATACAGATGATATCAAAAAACTATTAGTTATTTTAAACAGAATTGTGGATAACGGAGATACAGTTATAGTAATTGAACACAACCTAGATGTTATAAAAGTGGCAGATCACATTATAGATTTAGGCCCAGATGGTGGTAAATATGGAGGAAAAATCATTGCAACAGGAACACCAGAACAAGTTGCAAAATGCAAGGGTTCATATACAGGTGAATTTTTAGCCAAAATACTAAAAAAATAATCAAATTTAAATAGACATTATTTTAAGAATAACGTCTATTTATTTTATATTTAGAATTTTTTGACTTATCCATAATCTTATGTTAAAATACAAATAAGTTGGAGGAAATATTTATGGATATATTAGAAAGATTTTTAAAATATGTTGCAATAGATACTACATCAAATCCTTTAAAAGAAGAAAACCCATCAAGTGAAAATCAAAAAGATTTAGCAGAAATATTAGTTAAAGAATTAACAGACTTAGGAATTGAAGTTTACTATGATAACAAATACTGTTACGTATACGCAAAAATGTCTGGTAACAGCAATTTACCAAGTATTGGTTTTGTATCACATTTAGATACATCTTCGAATGCTTGTGGAAAAAATGTAAAACCAAGATTAACAAGAAATTATGATGGGAAGGACATTATTTTAGAAAATAATGTTGTTATATCTAGTAAAAAATACATTGATTTAAAAAATCATATTGGCAAGACAATAATTACATCAGATGGAAGTACCCTTTTAGGAGCAGATGATAAAGCAGGTATAGCTGAGATTATGGATATGTTAGAATATTTTGCAAGAAATAATGAAGAACATGGTGATATTTTAGTTTGTTTTACACCAGATGAAGAAATTGGTCTAGGGGTAAAAAACTTAAATACAAATTATTTTAATCCAGACTTTGCATATACTGTTGATGGCATAGATTTAGGAGAATTTTCTTATGAAAATTTTAATGCCGGGTCAGCTCAAGTAAAAATAAAGGGTGTGCCAGCTCATTTAGGATATGCAAAAGGTAGTTTTATTAATGCTTTACGAGTTGCTATAGAATTTGATAGTATGGTACCTAAAGAATATCCGGAAAATACGGAAGGAAAAGAAGGGTATTTTGTTTTACATAATCTAAGTGGAGACATTTGTGAAGTAACAATGCAATATAATATCAGAGATTTTGCAAAAGAAAATCTTATAAAAAGAGAAGAAATATTATCAAAAATAGCAAAAATTTTAAATAAGAAATATGGTAATATTATTGAAATAGGATTTAATCACTCATATTCTAACATGTATGACGCTATAAAAAATGAAGACTTATTAATAAGTGGAACTTTAAAATCTATTTCATCATTAGGAATTGAACCTAAAGTGGTTCCTATTAGAGGGGGAACCGATGGGGCAGAAATAACAGCATTAGGTATTCCTTGTCCTAACTTAGGTGCCGGAGGTCATAATTTTCATACAATTTATGAATATGTCTGTTTAGAAGATATGATATCAACAAGTGAAATACTAAAAAGTATTGTTAAAACATTTTCTAATGAAACAACAAGAAAAAGAAAGCCTAATAATACATTTAAACTTAGTGATTATGATTTAAAACATAATGTTACTAAGTGCCCATAACCTATAAACACTACACTTCCATTAAAATGTGTAGTGTTTTTTCTAGAATAAAGTTTTATTAATAAGAAACACTTCAAAATGTAAAATTTTACATAAAATTATAAATACGATATTAATAATAGATAAATTTAAAAAAATTTGTTACAATATTAATGGAGAGTGAATTTATGAATAAATATATTTTTGAAATTGGTAATTTTAAATTAGAATGGTATTCAGCCTTAATAATAGTTGCAGCTATGATTGGTATAACAATGGTTTTAAAAGAAGCCAAAAGATACAAATATCCAACAGAATTTGTTTTTAACATGATTTTCTGGGCCATAATATTTGGTATTATCGGGGCTAGAGCGTATTATGTATTATTCAATTTGGAATTATATGATAGTTTTTGGGAAGCCTGTAAAATCTGGGAAGGTGGACTTGCTATTCACGGAGGCATAATTGCTGGAGCTTTGGTTATTCTATTATATTGTAAGAAATATAAAGTAAGAAGTATCAGAATGTTGGACTTTTTAGCACCAGCTATGCTCCTTGCCCAAGCAATCGGTAGATGGGGGAATTTCTTTAATAGTGAAGCCCATGGACCCGCTACAACACTAGCTCATCTACAAAGTTTACATATTCCAGAATTCATTATAAAAGGCATGAATATTGATGAAATTTACTATACACCAACATTTTTATATGAATCAATTTGGTGTTTAGTAGGATTATTTTTACTTCTTATTATAAGAAGATTAAAGATTACTAAAGTTGGTCAACCATTTGCATTATATTTAATGTGGTACGGATTAGGTCGTTTTATAATTGAAGCAATGCGTACTGACTCTTTAATGTTAGGTGGTTTCAAAATGGCTCAAATAGTATCTGTAATAATGATTTTTGTAGGATTAATAATTATTATGATTACAGGTAGAAAAGGGCGATATGAAGATTTATATGACCAAGACGAAAACGAAGTAATAAGGTTCTAAGGAGAAATATTATGTATGATATAATAATAATTGGTATGGGTATAAGTGGTATAACTGCAGGTATCTATGCTAAACGCAGTAATAAAAAAGTATTACTTATTGATAAAGGTATGCCTGGTGGGCTTTTAAATAACATAGATAAGGTTAGTAATTATCCAGGGGTTCCTGAAATAACAGGTCCAGAATTTGCTGAAGTTCTTGAAAAACAAGTAAAAGCTTTAGATATTCCGTATGTTTTGGAAGAAGTAAAGAGTTTAGAATTAAACGAAGAAACTAAAAAAGTAATAACCGAAAACAATACATATGAGGCTAAAAAAGTAGTATTAGCAATGGGAAGAAAACCAAAATATTTAGGCTTAAATAATGAAAAATCTTTACTTGGAAAAGGTTTGTCGACATGTGCAGTATGTGATGCATTCTTTTACAAAAATGAGAATATAGCAATCGTAGGTACTGGCAATAGTGCTCTTCAAGAAGCGTTATACCTAGCAAATATCGTTGGCCATATTTATATTATCAATCGAAGAGATGATTTTCGCGGAGAAGAAATTCTTGTAGAAAATATAAAGAAAAATCCTAAGATAGAAATAATTTACAATGCTAATATCGAAAGTATGAATGAAGAAAACAACAAATTATCCAGTATAACTCTAGATAATGGTACAACATTAAATGTTAAGGGAGTATTTATCTATGTCGGATATAGACCCGCAACAGATTTTATACCAAAAGAAATACTTGATGAAAATGGTTATGTAAAAGTAAATGAAAAATTAGAAACAGAAATAAAAGGAGTATATGCTATCGGAGATATTATAAATAAAGATACATATCAGCTAGTAACCGCAGCATCAGATGGTGCCAGAGTAATAACAAACATGAAATAAGATGAAAAATCTTATTTTTTTAATTTAAAAAGAAATAAATCGCTTATCGTTTTATTTCTTTAAAAACTCCACTATATCTTCATCACTTATATCAAGCACTTTAATTAATTTCTTTAATGTTTTCAAGCTTGTTTCACTACTTCCGCTTTCAATTCTTTGAAGTTGTCTAGGAGAAATATCTAAAAGTTCTGCAAGTTTTTCTTGAGTTATTTTTCTCTTTTTTCGATATTCTTTAATCATGTTTTTCACCTAGACTTATTATGTCATAATATTAAAATCAACATCACGGTTTCAAATGTCGTGTTTTGTATTGACTTTTAATTTCGATGTATGTTACACTTAATACGACAATAAATGTCGTAACAAGGAGCTGTTATTATGGGAAAATTTATAAAAAAATTAGTAATAATAATATTTGTTTTTGGATTAGGTTTTATAGTATCATCATTATTTAATAAGTCAAATAATATTTATGTGGAAGAAGAACAAAAACAAATAAAAAAGCATACAGATACAATAGCTATGATGCTCGAAACAAAGGCTAGTAGTGGAAATTATGAGATGACTACAAGAGAAAGTTGGCCAGCGGAAGGATATATATTTAATAATGAATTATCAAAATGTGAAAATGGTGGAGAAGTTTATTGGGATAATGAAAATAAAAAGGTATTTATGTCCAGTAACAGCTCAGATAAATGTTATGTATATTTTGATGTAATACCAACTATAGCTGATTTTTGTAGTAGTGGAAATAATCTTTCATCATGTCTTATTACTTTGGCAAACAATGGAGGTCCCAACAAAACAAATATTTATTATCATGATACAAATCTAGTTAATGGAGCGGAAGACAATTCATATAGATATGCAGGTGCATATAATGTTGTAAACAATTATGTATGCTTTGGATCAGATGACAAAAATTGTCCTTATGATAATTTATATAGAATAATCGGAGTATTTAACAACCAAGTTAAATTGATTAAAGCAGATTTTGCAGGTCCAAATCTTCTCGGAACAGATGGTGATTACAAGGAAACCATAGATGGTAAATTTTCAACTGATTACAAAGGTAAAAATTCTAAACAATATTTATATTATTTAAACTACAGATATCTTAATAGTACAAACGATACATATTACCTAAATAATACATGGAGCAATAGTTTTTTAAATACAATAAATTTAAATACTAATTTTATAAATAATATTGGAACGAAGTGGACAGATAAAATAGCAGAAACAACATGGAAAGTCGGAGGTAATGTTATTGAAAAATTACAACAAGTTCCAATTAAAGAAACTTATTATAATGAAATAATAAATCCATTTACAACAGGAACATCAGATAATAAAACAACGTATGATGCCAAAATTGGATTAATGTATCTAAGTGATTATGGTTATGCAGCTTTACCAAACAGTTGGATAAAAACTCTTTATCCAACCGAAGGATACGGATGTTATCGATATAATAATGATGATTGGCTAAAGCTTGGACAAAATGAAGCAACAATTACAAGGTGTACAACTAGTAAAGAATCAGATGGTTGTATGGTTCTGAATGGTGATTCTGGTTACACATCTGGTGTCTATGTATATAATGGATACTCAATAAGACCTGTATTTTATTTAAACACAAGCATTACATATATTTCTGGTGATGGAACAAGTCAAAATCCCATTCGTTTATCGTAGACATTCGATAAATTTTGTTAAATTAATTTTATAAGTATAAATTATTATATCTTTTAGTTAGTGATGATGAAAGATTAATAAAAAAAGTATATGATGGTGATGATTTTATGGCAAAAATAATACGTGAAGTAAAGAATAATTCAGATGACTTTGATAATCTACTTAGATATAATAGAGATGTTATATTTGATGGCAATGAAAAAGAAGAAGCATTTGAAGATGGCGTAGAACGGGGAATAAAAAAAGGCTATAAACTTGGCATAGAACATGGCATTAAACATGGCATTGAACAAGGCATTGAACAGGGCGTTGAAAAAAAGGCTATTGAAGATGCCAAAGCTATGCTAAAGAAAAACTACAATGTCAACGATATTAGTGAAATCACCAAATTATCACTTGATGAAGTTGAGAAATTAAAAGAAGAATTGAAATAATTCTTTTTTTTTAGTTAAAATTCAAGCTTTTATAAAAATTTTATGTTAAAATATATTTACATGGAGTTGACCTGTATGAAGAAAAATACTACTCTAACATTACTTTTAATTTTAATAACAATGCTTCTTGTTATGCTTGGATTTAAAATATACGAAGATTATAATTCGGAAGATGTAACCAAAAGTATTTATCCCTTCGAAGACTATCCATTATATATAGATAAATACACACTTATAAACAACATCATAAATAATAATAAAATATACTTGCTATATAAAAATAATAATGACTATTTACTTAAAGAAATAGATACTACAAGTAAAAAAGAAAATATTTATACTAAAAACATCAATATGTCATGCAACTTAAAAAATGATAATAGTAATCAGTATATGATTTGTAAAGACAAAAGTAAAATAAGTGTATATGATAAACACCTAGAGCTTTTAGAAGAAAAAGAGCTAATCACCGAAAATGACTATGCTGTAAAATCAAGTATATACGAAAATAATTTTAATGAATATCCTGAGGTAATAGACAGCATTTGTAATTTAAAATGTTTACTTATAAGAAAAGATACTATCACAGAAAAAATAAATTTATACAAAGAAACCATTTTAAAAGAAGAAAATATTAAAAATTATGATATTTATGAAAAAGGAGTATTTACATATAGTAATGATAAAATAAAAATATATAATACAAATAATGATTACAAAGAATTTAAAAGCCCTATTAAAAATTTAACAAGTAAAATAATACATTTGAGCAAAAATGAATACAATTTATATGTAGTAGAAAACAAAGAGATTGATGTTTACAATCTTTATGAAAAAAGTAAAACTGCCAGAATTGGCATATATAAGGTTAAAGAAAATGTTAAAAGTATTAAAGTTTACGAAAATAAACTATATGTGTTTACGGATAAAACAATATATGTTTATGATGTTTATGATATTGAAGAAAGTATCAATAAAGAAAATTTATTTGAAAATGATTATATAAGTAATAAAGTTATAGAAATAAAAGAAAATTATGGTATAAATGTAAATTTAAAAGAAAGTGTTAATATCATGCATAAAGACTACAACATAACTGAAGTAAACAATTACAATGATATTATAGATGCCTTAAGTTACCTTGAAGATTACCTTCTTATATTTAACAAAGCATTTTTTCAAAGGTTTTATGAGTATGATATGAAAGGCTTAAATATATATTTTGCTTATGACATAACCGGCGGAGAACTTGAAAGTAATCAAACCGATGTTGTGGGTTTATCTTTTATTAAAAATAATGAATATGTAATAATAATTAAACTAAATTCGAAAGATAATTTACTTAATATACTATCACATGAAACTATGCACATTATAGATTCATACCTTAAACTTAAAGATTTTTCATATAATTGGAATAGCTTGAACCCAGAATATTTCACATATCAAAATGTTTATTATCCAAATGTCCTATATAAAGATGTTTTAAAAACTGGTAAATTCAAAGATGAAATATATTTTGTTGATAACTATGCAAGAACAAATGAACAAGAAGATAGAGCTCGTCTTTTCGAAAGTATATGTTCATGCAAAAATTATAAAGAGTATCCATATTTAAATAATAAAATGAACTATCTAAAAAAAGTTATAACTACAAATTTTCCTGAATTAAATTATATAAAAGCCTTTGAATAAAATTTTTTTCACAAATTAACAAATTTTACTTGACTTTGATATAGACTATGTATATATTAGAGATGGAGGGATAAGTTATGGCATATAAAGTACAAAAATGGGGAAATTCTAATGGAATAAGAATTCCCAAAGTTTATCTAGAGGCTTTGAATTTAAAATCAGGAGATGCAGTAAACATTACAAGAGAGGGGGAACAAATCATTGTTACTAAAGCTCTTAGAAAGCCAGAAACATTAAAATCAAGAATTAAAAAATATAAGGGTCCTGAAAAAGTTGAAGACTTTAAATGGGACGAAGCGAGGGGAAAAGAGTTATGGTAAAATATATTCCACAAGAAAGAGATATCGTATATATTAATTTAAACCCTATAAAAGGGCATGAACAAAAAGGAGAAAGACCAGCTTTAGTAATAAGTAGTAGATTATTTAATCAGTTTACAAATATGGCAATAGTTTGTCCAATTACAACAAATACCAAAGGGTTTCCAACTCATTATGAGCTTACTGGTCTAAAAAAAATAAAGGGTTCAGTTTTGTGTGAACACATCAGAAGCATTGATTATGCTGAGCGTAACATTGAGTTTATAGAACGATGTAGTGACGAAGAATTTAATAACATATTAGAATTAATAAAAAGTTTTTTTGAAAATTAAGAAGGAGAAAGATTTATGAAAGTAAGAACACGTTATGCACCAAGTCCAACTGGATACATGCACATAGGAAATTTAAGAACAGCAATATTTGAATATTTATTAGCTAAAAAATATAATGGAGATTTTATATTAAGAATTGAAGATACAGACCAAGAACGTGAAGTTGAAGGCGCCGTAGATTTTATTTACAATACTTTAGATTTATGTGGCTTTAAAATAGATGAAGGTCCAAATAATGAAAAGGGTTACGGCCCATATGTTCAAAGCAAGAGAAAGGATATTTATAAAGAATATGCTTTAAAACTCGTAGAAATGGGTAAAGCTTATTATTGTTTTTGTTCTGAAGAAGAACTAGGAGCAATGAGAAAACATGCTGATGAAAGACATAAACCATTTTTATATGATGGTAGATGTTCAAGATTAAGTAAGGAAAAAATAGAAGAAAATTTAAAAAATGGAGTTCCTTACGTAATTAGACAAAAAATGCCTAAAACTGGACAAACTATAGTGGAAGATGTCGTATATGGTAAAATTAAAATTGACAATAGCATCTTAGATGACCAAATATTACTTAAAAGTGATGGCTTTCCAACATACAATTTTGCTAATGTAATTGATGATCATTTAATGGAAATAACTCATGTAATTCGTGGTAAAGAATATCTAGATCAAACAGCTAAATATAATTTACTTTATGAAGCATATGGCTGGGAAAAACCAACATATATCCATGTTGCTATGGTTCTAGGTGAAGATGGTAATAAATTATCTAAACGTAATGGAGATGCATCATTTATGGATCTTTACAATGAAGGATATTTACCAAGTGCTGTAGTAAACTATCTAGCATTACTTGGATGGAGTCCAGAAAGCAACCAAGAAGTATTCACCATGGAAGAACTTATTGCAAACTTTAACGAAAACAGAATAAGCAAGTCATCAAGTCAGTATGATGTTAAAAAACTAAAATGGTTTAACCATCATTATATAAATAATCTAAGTGACGAAGAATATTTAATTTGGATTAAAAAATATTTTACAAATAATACGGAAGGCAAAACTGAAGATTGGGTTAACAGATTATTACTTATTTATAAAAACCATATCGATTATGGAAAACAAATTAATGAAGTGACAGCATCATTCTTTGATAGTAACTTTATAATAAATGAAGAAGCTGCAGAATTTATGAAAAGTGATGAAATAATACCTCATGTTGTCGAAGTTTTCAAAGAAGAAATAGAAAATACAACAAACTGGACAGTTGAAGCTCTATCAGATGTTATAAATAATGTTAAAGAAAAAGCTGGAGTAAAAGGTAAAATGTTATACATGCCAATAAGAATAGCAGCAAGTGGTATAATGCATGGCCCAGAACTAGCAGATACTTTATACCTAATTGGAAAAGAAGAAATATTAAATAGGTTAACAAAATGAGAAAAAGAATAGGATGGCTAGTTATACCAATAGTTTTTATTATCATCGGAATTTTTATATATCTTTTCTTTAATGAAGGTGAAAATATTTATACTCATAGAAATCAAGAATTTACAATGAAAGTTAAAGATTTTGCTAACATAGAGGATGAAATCTATTTAAAGTACTCTAAAGTAAGTGACAATAGATGCAAAGATGAAAACTGTGAAAGAGAAGGAGAGAAATTAGCTAAATTAATAGTTATACATAATCCTTACATTGATACCGTAGAATTAAGTAGTATCAATAATGATGAATTTGAAATTAATAAAACGAAATATAAAATAAAATTGATAAAATATGATACTGATAGTGATGAAATTACTTTAAAATTACTATATGAAGAAAAATAAAAGGAGAAAAAATGAAAATATATAATACACTTACAAGAAAAATCGAAGAATTTGTGCCATGGCAAGAAGGTAAAGTAGGATTATATACATGTGGACCAACAGTATATCATTACGCTCACATAGGTAACATGAGAAATTACATTGGCCATGATATTTTAGATAAAACTTTAAGATATCTTGGCTATGATGTTAAAAGAGTTATGAATATTACTGATGTTGGTCATTTAACAAGTGACTCAGACTCTGGTGATGACAAAATGGTAAGTAGTGCCAAAAAAGAACATAAAACAGTAATGGACATTGCTAGGTTTTACACAGATGCATTCTTTAAAGATTTTGAAGATCTAAACAATAGAGTTCCAGATGTAGTAAGTCCAGCCACGGCTAATATAAATGAATATATTAAAATAATAGAAAGTTTACTTGCAAAGGGTTATGCATATAAAAGCGGAGGAAATATATATTTTGATACATCAAAATTAGATGACTACTATAAGCTTACGAATCATAAAGCTGATGAAATGGTTGTTGGAGTCCGTGAAGGTGTAGAAGAAGATTCATCAAAGAAAAATCAAAATGATTTTGTTCTTTGGTTTACTAAATCTAAATTTGATGAACAAGATTTAAAATGGGAAAGTCCATGGGGACTAGGATATCCAGGTTGGCATATAGAATGTACTGGTATAAGCATCAAATACTTAGGTGAATACTTAGACATTCATGGTGGTGGAGTAGATAATATATTTCCACATCACACTAACGAAATTGCCCAAAGTGAAAGTTATCTTGGACATAAATGGTGTAATTATTGGTTCCATAATGAACATTTAAATGATGAAACTGGTAAAATGAGTAAAAGTCATGGAGCAATTTTAACAGTGCAAGTATTAAAAGAAAAAGGTTATAATCCTTTAAGTTTTAGATATATGTGTCTTTTAAGTCACTATCGCCGTCAACTAACATTTTCATATAGTTCATTAGATGGTGCAGAAAATGCATATAAAAAATTACGTAGTAAAACATCAAGTCTAAAATTTGATAATAACATTAACGAAGAAGACTATAAAACATGGAAAGACAAATTTATATCATGTCTAGAAGATGATTTAAACACAGCAAATGCTATAACTGTTTTACATGATTTACTAAAAAGTGATGTAAATGAAGGCACAAAATACAAATTAGTTGGTGAATTTGATAGTGTACTAAGTCTAGATTTATTAAAAAAAGACATAAAGAAAATTTACAATGATGAAGAAATTATTCAAAAAATAAATGAACGTAATGAAGCTAAAAAGAACAAAAACTATGAGCTTGCTGATAGTATCAGAGCTGAATTACTTGCAAAAGGAATTGTATTAAAAGATACCCGCGAAGGCACAACTTATGAGGCTTTATAATGAAGAAAGTTAGTATTTTTCTTCTAAGCCTCTTTTTCTTTATCTATCCTGTATATGCCGGAGCTTTTTCTATTACTGGGGAAAATGTAATTCTTTATAACATGAATGATGATAATGTGTTATATAGTAAAAATGCAGATGAAATAGTTGAAATAGCCAGTTTAACAAAGATAATGACATCTATAGTAACCATTGAAAATACAGATGATTTACAAAAAAATGTAACAATTACGGAAAAAGATTTTGATGGCACAACAGGGTACTCAAAAGCAGGATTTAAAGCCAAAGATAAAGTAACATATGAAGATTTACTTTATGGTATTTTACTTCCAAGTGGTGCAGATGCTGTTAATGCTGCAGTAAATAATACTCTGGGATATGAAAAATTTATAGCTAAAATGAATGAAACAGCAAAGAAAATAGGAATGAATAATACTAAATTTTCTAATCCTATAGGTAAAGATGATAAAAATAATTATTCAACAGCAAGTGATATAGCTAAACTTTTAAAATACTCTTTAAAAAATGAAACCTTTAAAAAGGTATTTACCACTAAAAGTTACAAAACAACAAATGGTTTAAATTTAAAAAGTACAATAAGTAATTACGATAATATTTTACAGACTAATAAAATAGATGGGGCAAAAAGTGGATTTACTAAACAGGCAGGTCGATGTCTTGCTTCAATAACAAATCTTCATGATGTAAATTATTTACTTGTAGTAATAAATTCAAGTACAGAATATCCATATAATGCTGTTAAAGATACAATAAATATTTATAACTATTATGATGAAAATTACAGTTATCAAAGTATTTTAAATGATAATACATTTATTAAAGAAATACCTATTAAGTTAAGTAATAACAAATCATATAAAATAACGGGTTCTGAAAATATATCATTATATTTAAAAAATAATTCTAAAGTAAATTATATATATGAAGGTGTAGA
Organism: uncultured Bacilli bacterium; assembly: GCA_934101795.1. GTDB lineage: Bacteria > Bacillota_I > Bacilli_A > RF39 > UBA660 > Onthocola_B. The sequence goes on along the minus strand of CAKORY010000003.1, from coordinate 23,766 downwards.
TAAGATATCTTATAAAACTAAAAAAGGTGAAAAACTTGGAACAATAAAAATATATGAAGGCGATAAACTACTTGATACAAGTATTGTTTACCTTGAAGAAAATATTAAATATTATCCATTAGAATTATGTTTGATTATTTTAATAACTCTAATAATAGTAATTATATTTCTTTTAAAAAATAAGAAGAAAAAAACAAGGAGAAGAAAATGACAAAGATAAATCACATTGGTATTATAGTTGATGGTAATGGAAGATGGGCAAAAGAAAAAGGAAAAAATAGAAGTGAAGGACACAAAGCTGGAGCAGAAGCACTTGAAAAAATAATTTTATACATAAATAAAGAAAGTATAGCAAATTATTTAAGCCTATATGTTTTTTCAACTGAAAATTTTAGTAGAAGCAAAGAAGAAGTAAATTATTTAATGGAACTTTTCATGAAATGGTTCAAAAAATGTAAAGAAAAATACAAAGAAGCAAATATTAAAGTTTTATTTTCATCTCAAAAAGAGTTTTTAAAACCAGAAATCGTAAAAGCTATAGATGAACTTGAAGATGCAACAAAAGATAATACAGGCTTAGTTGTTAATTTTTGCTTAAGTTATGGGGGCAGACAAGAAATAGTGGATACTACCAAAAAAATAGCAATAGATGTATCAGAAAATAAATTAAATGTTAATGATATAGATGAAGAATTATTCAAAAAATACTTATATAATGACTTACCAGATATCGACTTTTTAATTCGCACAAGTGGTGAAAATAGAGTTAGCAACTTTATGTTATGGCAAATATCTTATGCCGAGATGTACTTTCCTAAAGTATATTTTCCAGACTTTACTCCAGAATGTTTGGAAGAAGCAGTAAAAGAATACGAAAAAAGAGATAGAAGATTTGGTAAAATAAAATAAAAATTGGTGATACAAATTCACCAATTTTTTTAACCAAGCAATTTTAAAGCTAAATACATTCCAAATGTAATTGCTGAAGTTACTATTAATATTAAACTTGTATATCCAGCCATTCCCATTCTATCTTTTCTATTAAGTTCATTTAAATAATCTACATTTTTATCAAATTCACTATAACCACCAAATTCAGGTTTTGTTCTTGTAAGTGTCATTTCATTTTCCATAATATTTGATTGTTTTTGATTCATACTAGTCATCTCATCATTGTATGCACTAGAAACCATTTGATAAGCATTATAAAGGTTAGGATTTGCAAGCCTTCTTGCTTCTTCAATAATTTTTTTAGTAGTCATAAAATCAGTTATAAACATTTTAACACTTTCATTTTGGTAATATTTATCAAAAAATTGTGCATTTCTAGCATAAATATTTAACTTATCAATATACTGGCTAACATATTTTTTAATAGTTTCTTCTTCATCTTCAGTTATTATAAGTTGATTAAAATATTCTGCGATTTGAGCATTTTTATTTCCAATTTGATAAAATCCATCTTTAAAATAAATAAAAATATCTTCAGGATTCATATTAAAAAATACAGGATCAATTCTACTTAAACCATAACCAGAAAGTTTAACGTAATTTCCTTCATAAACTAAACTATCAGTTGATACATCGTAAGAAAAATCTGCTAAATTTGGATATGTTTTTTGATAGTTTCTTAAAATCATATCATTATAGCTCACAATATTTTCATTATTTATAACGTTACTCATAAATCAACACTCCTATTTTCTAGTATTAAGTTTATCAAATATTAATAAAAATTACAATATTTATTTTTTAATAATTATTAAATTTAGTTCAAAAAGAATAAAAAAATGGTTAGTTTTTAACTATTTTTTTAATTGTTCTTATAAAATTTAATTAATTTAAAATTTTGAAATAAAAATAAAAAATGATAAAGTGGACTTGAAAGGAGGTAAAATTAATGAATCAAGTAATATTAGTTGGAAGATTATCACAAGATCCTGAATATGAAATAACTGAAACTGGTAAAAAAAGAACTATAATAAATATTGCTGTAACTAGAGGTTTTAAAAATTCTGAAGGAAAATATGAAACTGATTTTATTAGATGTGTTCTTTGGAATGGTATGGCATCAGCTACAAAAGATTATTGTCATGTTGGAGATACAATTGGCATCAAAGGACGAGTTCAAAATAGTAGTTATGTAAATGATAAAAATGAAACTAAATATATCACAGAAATAATTGCAGAAAGAATATCATTTATTGCATCATCAAATAAAAATCGTGGACTTCGTGAAGTTTCAGATGAAGATGATGCAATAATTGAATGTTTCTAACATCTTCTTTTTTCAAAGGCATATACTTAACTAAGGTGATTTTAAATTGAAACATTTTCGTAACATAGGCATTCTTGCTATAGCAGCTTTTAGTTTTATTTACACAGAAAAAATAGCTAATTTAACACTTGAAAACAGTGAAATATATCAAAAGATTAAAAGTGAAGAAAAAAGGTTTAATGAAGCATTTGTAAATGCAGAAATCACTGATAAGTATATAACTCCAGGATTAAATGGTAAAGTAGTAAACATCAAAAATAGCTTCTATAACATGAAAGATTTAAATGCATTTAATTCATATTATTTAATTTTTGATACATCTTACCCAGAAGTTACACTCGAAAATAATAAAGACAAAATAGTAAACAAAGGGAATCGTTACAAAAAAAGTGTTTCTTTCATACTAGAATATGATAAAGAATTAATAAAGTATTTTAAAGAAAATAATATGGAAGCAAGCATACTTGTAACTATAGATAATTTTAATAAAAACGAAAATTTAGAGCAAATTAATAATGAGGTAAATAAATATAAAGACTTAGAAGCACTTATAAATAAGTATAGTAATAATACTCACATCTGTTATGTAACAAACAAAAATGAAAAAATATGTCGTAAAAATCAAAAATACTTGGTAAAAACTGATAAAATATTAAATAATAACACTTTCATTACACTTAAAAATTCAATTGAATCAGGTGACATATACTATGTAGAAAAAAATGCAGATATTAAAAATGTTAAGATATTAATTAATAGTATTATTTATAAAGATTTAGACATTATTTCCTTAAGTAAGATGCTAAGTGAAGAAAGAGATTGATTTAATTTAAGTTTTTTGGTATAATTTATTTACCGAAGAACTTATTTTTTTTAAATGAAGGTGATAATATATGAGTAAAATAAAGATTTTTGGTTTGGGAGGACTTTCTGAAAGTGGAAAGAATTCCTATGTAGTTGAAGTAGATGATGAAATATATGTTTTTGATGCCGGAATAAAATTTGCTAGTGGAAATTTACTAGGAATTGATTACATTATGCCTGATTTTAGTTATCTAGTTAAAAATAAAAAAAGAATTAAAGGTTTATTTATAACCCATGGACATCCAGAAAATATGGGAGCTGTCCGTGATCTTTTAAAAGATATTCCTTTGTTAAAAGTATATGCCACAAAATATACTAAATTTGAACTTATGGAAGATGGCGTAAATGAAAATAATATTGAATTAATTAAACCACATAAGAAAATTAATTTTGGTAATGTTTCTATATTTCCAATTTCTGTTTCACACTCTGTACCAGATGCAGTTATGTATGTTGTAAATACTAAAGATGGAGCTATATGCTATACTGGAGATTTTATTATTGATCCAAGTATGCAAGATTCTTATGATATGGATATAGGTAAAATTGCTTATGTTGGTAAACAAGGCGTATTATGTTTATTGTGTGAGTCTTCTTTTGCAGAAAAAAATGGTCATACATCTCCGAAGCATAGACTTGTAAGTTTTTTTGAAGATGTCATAAAACATCATGACAATAGAATTATTTTTTCTGTATTGCCAACGCATTTATATACAATATCTGAAATATTTGAAGCAGCAGCAAATTCACATCGTAAGATAGTTTTAATGGGAAAAAGACTTCAAAATGTATTAAATTTTGCAAGTAAAGAAGGCTATATGCATTACAATGAAGAATTACTAGGTGATTTATCAAACATTAATGATGATAATTCTATTCTTTTAGTAATGGATGATAGAACAACACCATATGCCAACATGAACAAGATTCTAAACGGTTATGATAAATTTATTACACTAAAACCAACAGACACAATAGTTTTTGCAGAACCACGATATGATAGCACTGAAAAAGTTTTAGTAAAGCTTCAAAATGAACTTGCTAAGTTTGGATGCAATATTGAAACCATTGATAAAGAAAAAGAAATACTCCATCATGCATCACGTGAAGATTTAATGTTAATGATTAAACTTATAAATCCAAAATTTTATATGCCAGTAAAAGGGGAATATCGTTACATGGTAAATAATGCTAATCTAGCAAGTAACTTAGGAATTCCAGATAGTAACATTTTACTTAAACAAAATGGAGATATTGTAACATTTGAAAATGGTAAACTTAAAGATAATTTTGCTAGAATTAAAGTAGATGATGTTTTAATAGATGGAACAAGTAATGATGATATCGGAGATTTAGTAATTAAAGATAGAGAAATGCTTTCTGAAAATGGCATAGTGCTAATTAGTGCCACAGTTGATAAGAAAGATAAAGTTTTACTTGTGGGTCCAGAAGTTACAACCCGTGGATTTATCTATGTTAAAGATTCTGCAGACATGATCAAAGAAATAAAAGTTATATGCGAGGCAATCATAAATAGAAATATAACTCCAAAATATATTGATTTTAATCAAATAAAAGTTGAAATAAGAGAAGAACTAAGTAGATATTTATATGATCAAACAGAATGTAAACCAATGATAATTGCGGTTGTTCAAGAAGTATAATTTTAAAAAAATCACTCATACTATAAATGGGTGATTTTTAAATGAATGATGTAGAGGCATTAAATGAACTATATAAAATAGTTACAATGGGAATAATAGGAATTGATGAAGTAAAAGGACATATCGATGATAAAATATTTGCTAAAACCATGAGTGATGCCAAGAAAAAATACATGGTAAATAAAATGGATATTACAAAAATGTTAAAAGAACTTGGTGAAGAACCAATAGAAATAAACATTATTATCAAAATGTTTAATGAAATTTATACAGGAATTGAATTAATTAAGTGTGATGATTCAAAAATAGCAAAAATGTTAACGGAAGGAACTAATAAAGGCATTATCAAAGTTGAAGAAATACTGAACTCTGAAACTGATAAAAAAGTAACTGAACTTGCTGAAGAATTATTAGAACTTTTAGAATTTCAAATTAAATCATGGAAATCATATCTTTGATATTTTATCCCCTTGACAATAATTGAAAAAAGTTATATTATATCTAGACATTCGAGGGGAAAATATGATCAAAAATAATATTGAAGAAAAAAACAGTAAAAGAAAAGAAGAGATTGACCAGATAATATGTAGTTTAGAACTTGTTCAAAATAATTTAAATGCATTATTGTTAGAAGAAGAAACAAAATTATCAATAGAAAAAAGTAAATTATCTGATCTTAACTCATTGTCAACAAAACTTAGAAATAAAAAAGACAGAGTAACAAGTGATTTTTTAATGAGCACAGCAATCATTTTTATGATAGTATTAATGCAAGCTATAAAATCGCTCGGAGTTTTGTTTTATATAGTTTTATTTATCTATTTAATAAAAGTTCCTAAATTCCTAAAGTTATACAAGATGATAAAAAATAAGGATATTGAGAATTTAGAAAATGCTAAAAATGATATTAAAAATAAAATAGATGAGTCATTATATTACAAAAGAATGTTAGAACAAAAAATTCGAAAAACACACTATAAAATTGAAGAAATGGCAGTTGAAAAAAGTGTTCTAGAAGACATTAGTTTATATTTTGAAAAACAAGAAGATATTAAATTTGATAGAAAATTTAAACTTCAAAGAACAAGACAGATTTAATTTTTTATTTTTTTTCTTGTTAAAAGGCAAAAGCAATATTGGAATAAATATTATCAAATGCTTTAAAAAAATTTGCAAAATAAGCAAAAAAACATTAAAAAAGATAGATTAATCTATCTTTTTTTTGTATAATAGAAGAAGAGGTGAAAGAAATGAAAATATTAGCAGTAAATGCAGGTAGTTCATCATTAAAATTTACATTAATTGAATTACCAGAAAAAAATGTCGTAGCAAGTGGATTGTTCGAAAAAATAGGTATAAATGGTTCTTGTTATACAATTAAATATAATGGGGAAAAAGTAAAAAAAGAAGTAAATTTAGTAGATCATTCAGTTGCTGTAAAAATATTAATGGAAGAACTTATTGATATGGGAATAATAAGTTCATTAGACGAAATTGAAGGAGTAGGACATCGTATGGTTCATGGTGGTCAAGAATTCACAGAATCAGTTATATTAACAGAAGATGTTCTATCTAGAGTTGCTAAATATAATGAATTAGCACCACTTCATAACCCAGCAAACATCATGGGAGTAAAAGCTTTCATGAAAGCATTACCAAATACAATTCAAGTTGGTGTATTTGATACAGCATTCCATACAACAATGAAAGAAACTGAATATTTATATCCAGTTCCTTATGAATGGTATGAAAAATATGGTGTTAGAAAATATGGATTCCATGGAACTAGTCATAGATTCATTAACAAAACTATTAGTGAATATTTTGGAAGGAATGATTTAAAAGTTATTTCTTGTCATATTGGTAATGGTGGTTCTATAACAGCTATTGACTCAGGAAAAGTAGTTGATACATCTATGGGATTTACACCACTTGCAGGTATTATGATGGGAACTCGTAGTGGTGATATTGATGCATCAATGTTATCATACTTAGAAGGAAAAACTGGAGAAACACTTGCTGAACTTACAAATGACTTAAATAAAAAGAGTGGACTTTTAGGTGTAAGTGGAGTAAGTAGTGATTCAAGAGATGTTGAAACTGCCGCTAATGAAGGCAATGAAAGAGCAATTTTAGCTCAAGAAATGTATGCTAAAAAGATAGCAAATTATATAGCAATGTATAATAATTTACTTGGTGGAGCAGATGTAATTACTCTAACTGCAGGTGTTGGTGAAAATAGTAAAACAATGCGTAAATCAATTATCGAAAAAATTGCATCATTAGGTGTTAAAATAGATGATGAAAGAAACGATTTCCGCGGAGAATTCCGTCTTATTTCAACAGATGACTCAAAAATTCCAGTATATGTTGTTCCAACAGATGAAGAATTAATGATTGCCATGGATACAATGGAACTTAAAAATAAAAATAACTAATTAGAAAGAGTGATAAAATGAAGGAAATGTACAAAAAAATAATTAAGATAATCAAAAAATATGACAAAATAGTTTTAGCACGTCATATTAGTCCAGACCCAGATGCTATAGCTAGTCAAATAGCTTTAAGGGACTCAATTAAATTAACATTTCCGAATAAAGAAGTATATGCAGTAGGAGCAGGAGTTCATAAATTTAAATATTTAGGTGCTCTTGACAAACCTGATTTAAGTACTTTAACAAATTCACTATTAATTGTACTTGATGTTCCAAACTTTTATAGAGTAGATGGTATAAACGGATTAGAATACGATGCTATTTTAAAAATAGACCATCATCCCGCTGAAGATATCATTGGTGACGTTGACTGGACTGACCCTACAAAATCTAGCACATGCGAAATGATTGCAGAACTTCTTCTTTATAGTCCTCTTGTAATGGATACCAAAATTGCTGAAGATTTATATGTAGGTATGGTATTTGATAGTGACAGATTTTTATTACCAAATACAAGTAGTGAAACTTTAAAAATTGCATACGAACTTGTTAAAACAAGTAATATCAATTTTGTAAATCTTTATGATAATTTATATGAAAGAAGTATAAATGAAGAAAGATTTAGAGCATATCTCATAAATAATATTGAAATAACTGAAAATAGATTTGGCTTTATCTTTGTGCCAAGTGAAGACTTAAAGAAATTTAATGTTGAACCAACTAGTGTATCAAATCAAGTTAACGATTTTTATTTCATTAAAGAACTTATGTGTTGGATGTTTGTAGTATATGATGAAAGAAATGATATATATAAAGCAAACATTCGAAGCCGTGGGCCAGTTATCAACGAAGTGGCAGCAAAATATAATGGGGGAGGACATAAATTTGCATCTGGATGTCGAACTAGTGATTATAAAGTAATTGAAGCTTTAGCTAAAGATTTAGATGCAACATGCAAAAAATACAATGATGAAGAAAATATCTAATATAAAAAAGAAAAATAACAAATACATAATAACTCTAGGTGATAAAACTCAGCTAGAGTTTTATAGTGATACATTAATTAAATACAATTTACTAAAGCCTAGAGAACTATCTGATATAGAGTTTAAAGAAATTATTAATTATAATAATTATTATGAAGCTTTCAATAAGTCATTAAAACTCATAAGTAATAAACAAAGAACCAAAAAAGAATTAGAAGACAAATTAAAAGATTATTCTAAAGAAATAATATATAAAGTAATCAAAAAGTTAGAAGAACTAGGTTATCTAAATGAACAAAATTACATAAGAAGTTATATAAATGACCAAATAAATCTTGGAGTAAAAGGTCCAAATTATATAAAAAGAGAATTAGGAAAATTAAATTTAAATACACTATATATAGATGAAGCACTTGCTAGTATAGATGAGTCTATTTGGAAAGAAAAAATAGCAAAAATTATAAATAAGAAAATTAAAACTAATAAAAATTTAAGTAGGAATAATTTAATTTTAAAGATTAAAAGCTATTTAATATCACTAGGTTATGAACAAAGTATGATAATAGAAATACTTAATTTAGTAGATTTTGAAGAAAATAATTCTATATTAGAAAAAGAATATCAAAAGGAATATAGAAAATTAAATAAAAAATATAATGGAAAAGACCTAGAAAATAAAATAAAATATAATCTTTATAAAAAGGGCTTTTCTTTAAATGAGATAGATAAAATTCAAAATAAGTACTAGATTAATATCGAAATAATTGTTATAATTATTTCATAAGATAGGTGATACCAAGTGAAAAATAAGATTTTATTTTTGAATATGTTATTTTTGATATGTCTTTCAAATGTGAAAGCATACACAACAACAGGTGATAAATGTATAAATGATGGGACTTGTTTAGTATTATGTAATTACACTAACATAGAAAAGTCATCTTCAAGCGTAAATAGGGCGATATACAGCAAAACGTATGACTCTTATATTATAAAAGAATATATAACTATTTATTATGATTTGAAAGATGAACAATTTGCAGTAGGTTTTTGGGGTGGAGGTACTGCGGCAGGACAAAGCCCTTATTTAAAAAAAGACCAAGATTTTGGTAAAGTTTTTAGTACACAAGGAACAAATGTATTTATACAACCAGACAATAATTTCTGGGCTGACACTTTTACATGTCCGGCACATGGTTATTATGATATGAATAGTTTTAATGGCGGTAATGAAGTATGCTTTGATAATGATGGAAAATATTGTGCCAATAAAAGTAATGTGGGAACAACTTTTGGTTCTAAAGCCAGTAGCTTTATTTCAGATACAAGAGATATAACATTTGAAGAAGAATTAAATAATTATTTTAATAATTGGTCATTAGGAGACATAACTATTGATGACTTTATTAGTGGAAAATATAAAACCGTGGATGATATTTTAAATAAAATAGTTTTAACAGATTTGAAACAAAACTATTTAAAAGGTTATGGGCTACCAGATTTTATGAAATCTTCATCTGCATATCAAAATGGCGTTTCTAAAATTAAAAAAAATTATGAAGCAATGCTTAGCAAATGGAAAGAACAATTAGATATTAGAAAAAATGATGGAGTTATATCAGATGAACAATATAACTCCATAAAAGATAAGTTAAATACTGTTGGTACCAAAATAGAAGAAAAAGGACAAGAATACTTAGATAATATAGATACAATAAAAAATGAAACAAATCCTTTAAAGATTGTAAATGTTAATATATGTAGCCCAGTAGATGAAGATGGTAATCCAAATTATTCACTGCTTGTCTTTCAAGTAATTGGTTATATTATTATGATAATAAAAATATTAGTACCAATTATCTTAATAGTACTTGGAAGTATTGATTTAGGAAAAGCTTCATTAAGTGGAGATGATAAAGCACTAAAAGAAGCAACCGTTATTTTTGGTAAAAGAGTACTAATTGGATTAATAATATTTTTTATACCAACAGTATTAGACTTCTTTTTAGGCCTTGTTGAAGGCACAACTGATGTATCCAATAAATATCAAGGATGTACTGATTGTATATTAAATCCAAATAATAGTAGTAAATGCTCACCTAAAAAATTGTCAGATGGTATAACAACTGAAAAGGATAAGGCTAAAAGTAAATAGGAAAATAATGGTGAAAATACAACATCAACCGAAAAAAATAAAACCAAAACTAAATCGGAAAAGGGTGGCGGTGGACATGGACGTAGTGGAAAATTCTAATAAAATAGGTCATTTTTAGCAAAAAAATGCTAGATTTGACTTTTTTTTAGTTAATATTTGTGATATAATCTAATTATCAGTTTTAAGTGGGCAGGAAATCCCACTTTTATTATTAGTTATGGAGGTGTTTTATGCTAGTATTAGATAAACTTAAAATTGATTTACAAGAGGCTTTTGAAAAGACAGATATAATTGTTGATGATGTAACTTTTGAAGAAAAAGGAAAGTATAAGTTTTTAACAGTAACCTTAGATAAAATCGGAGGTATTGATTTAGAAACAATAGTTGAAGCCACCAAAGTTGTAAATGAAGTAGTGGATAAAGCCGATATAACAGATGATAGCTACATATTAGATGTAGTAAGCAAAGAAAGAGGAGAGTAAAAAATGAGTAAACAACAATCAAGTGGAAGCGAATTAATTAAAGCATTAAATGTTTTAGTAGAAGAAAAAAATATAAGCCCAGATGTAGTTTTTGAAGCACTACAATTAGCCCTTCAAACTGCATACAAGAAAAATTTTAATTCCAAGACAAATGTTAGAGTAGACATCAATCGTGAAACTGGAGATATTAAAGTATATTCATATTATGTAGTAGTTCCTGAAATCGAAGAAGCTAAGCTTGTGGAAGATGAAGAAGGAAATATTACTAGAATAGAACCAGAAATTAATCGTGATGCGCAAATACTTTTGGAAGATGCCCAAAAGAAAGTACCAAATATTAAAGTTGGTGAAACAATTGAAGAAGAAGTAACACCTAAAGATTTTGGAAGAGTAGCAGCAGGAACAGCAAAACAAGTAGTAATGCAAAAAATAAGAGAAGCAGAAAAAAACAGTGTAATTGAAGAATTTTCTGATAAACAAGATGAATTAATGATTGGTATGGTAGCGATGGAAGACCAAAACAACTACTATATTGATTTAGGTAGAACTAGAGGAATACTTCCAAAAAGAGATACAATACCAGGTGAACAAATAATAATGGGTTCAAATATTAAAGTATACGTTAGCAAAGTTGAAAGTGGACCAAAAGGACCAATCATCAAGTTATCAAGAAATAATTATGGATTTGTCAAAAGATTATTTGAACATGAAATACCAGAAGTTGCAAATGGTACAATTGTAATTGCTGGTGTAGCTAGAGAAGCGGGTATAAGAACTAAAATTGCTTTATATTCAGTTAATGATAGAATAGATGCCATAGGTTCATGTATAGGTGAACGTGGTTCTAGAATAGCTGGTATTTTAAAAGAACTAAAAGGTGAAAAAGTGGATTTAGTTTTATATAGTGAAGACCCAGCAGAATACATTAAAAATGCTATGACACCAGCCAAAGATGTTATAGTTTCCGTGCCAGATGCTGAAGTAAGAAATGCTCTAGTTATTGTGAGTAGCGATAACCTATCAGCAGCCATAGGTAAAAAGGGAAGCAATATTAAACTAGCTAGTAAACTAACCAAATATCATTTAGAAATTAAGACCATGGAAGAAATACAACAAACTGGTAACAAATAATGAAAAAAATACCAATGCGTTCTTGCATCATTACTAAAGAAAAACTACCAAAAAAAGAGTTAATTAGAGTAGTTAGAACTCCTGAAGGAGAAATTGTAATTGATGAAATAGGAAAAGCAAACGGCCGTGGTGCTTATTTAAAAAAAGATATTGAGGTTATAAAAAAAGCTAAAAATAATAAAGTATTAAATAGAGTACTTGAAGTAGAAATACCTGACTCTATATATGAAAAACTAGAAGAAATAGTACAAAAATAACGAAAGGTTGTGATTAAATGAAAGTATCAGAATATGCAAATGATGTAAATTTATCTGTAGCAGAAATTTTAAAAAAATGCCATGAACTAGAAATAAATGTTAATTCAAAAGATGATTATTTAACAGATGATGATATCATAATGCTAGATAACACTATTAATTTAATTAGTACGGATGAAGAAATTACTTACGAAGAAGAGGAAGATATCGAAGATAAAGTAGATGAAATAATGACATCTTCAAAAGTAGATAAAACTATGAAAGAAAGCGTAAGCAAAGAAAAGTTAAAGAAAAAAGATGTTAATAAACAAGAATTTAACATGTTAAAGAAAGAAATGTATAAGCATAAAAATAAGCTTATGAAAAATGAAACAGATGAAAACATTGTGCTTTACAAAAATGGTATGAGTGTTAGTCAGTTTGCTAGTGTTTTAAATGTCAGTGGAGCAGAAATCATTAAAAAATTAATGGAAAATGGTTTAATGATAAGTCTAAATGAGCCAATAGATTTTGAAAATGCAGAAATTATAGCACTTGACTATAATAAAACTTTAAAAAGGGAAGAAACACAAGATGTTACTAATTTTGAAGAATATGAAATAATAGATAAAGAAGAAGATTTAGTAAAAAGACCACCAATAGTAACTATAATGGGACATGTTGACCATGGTAAAACAACACTTCTTGATTATATAAGAAATACTCATGTAGTTGATAAAGAATTTGGTGGAATTACACAACATATTGGAGCTTATCAAACTAAATACAAAGATGAACTTATAACATTTATTGATACACCAGGCCATGCGGCTTTTACAGAAATGCGTGCCAGAGGAGCATCAGTTACAGATATCGTAATTATCATAGTTGCAGCTGATGATGGAGTAAAACCACAAACAAAAGAAGCAGTTGATCATGCATTAAGTGCAAAAGTACCAATCATTGTTGCAGTTAATAAAATTGATAAACCAGATGCAAACATTGATAGAGTTTTAACAGAAATGGCTGAAATAGGCATAACACCGGAAAGTTGGGGTGGAGATATTCCATTTATAAACATATCTGCACATACAGGTGAAGGAATTGATTTACTTCTTGAAACAATACTTACAATTGCTGAAGTACGTGAATTAAAGGCAAATCCAAATCGTTATGCAGTCGGAGCAGTTATCGAGTCAAGACTTGATAAAAATGTTGGTGGTATAGCATCATTCCTAATTCAAAATGGAACACTTAGAATTGGTGATCCAATCGTTGTTGGAACGAGTTATGCTAAAGTAAGAACAATGAAAAACGATCGTGGTGAATCAGTTGTTGAAGCCGGACCATCAACACCAGTTGAAATAACTGGTTTAACTGAAAATCCATCTGCAGGTGATAAATTTATGGCATTTGAAACAGAATCAGAAGCAAAATCTGTAGCAGAAAAAAGAAAAGATGCTGCTAAAATGAATGCTGGCAAAGATAAAAAAGTATCACTTGATGATTTATTTGCATCCGTTGATGCTGGAAATAAAGAAATAAATGTTGTTTTAAAAGCCGATGTTCGGGGTTCTGAAGAAGCAGTAAAAAATGCTTTAGAAAAAATCAAAGAACAAGATGTTTCTGTTAAAGTAATAAGAAGTGGTATTGGTGCCATAACTGAATCAGATGTAGTTTTAGCTAGTGCCTCAAATGCCATTATTATTGGATTTAACGTTGTTGCATCATCTAGTGCTAAAGATATAGCCAAAGATAACAATATAGATATAAGATTATATACAATTATTTATAAATTAGTTGAAGATATTGAAGCAGCTATAAATGGTATGTTAGACCCAGAATATGAAGAAAAAATACTTGGTGAAGCAGAAATTAGAAGAATATTCAAATTCTCTAAAGTTGGTAACATTGCAGGATCATATATTACAAGTGGCATAATTAAAAATGGAGCACTTGCTCGTGTTATACGTGATGGCGTAGTAATTGCAAATGACGAAAAAATAGCATCGCTTCAAAGAGAAAAAGACACAGTTAAAGAAGTTAAAAAAGGTTTTGAATGTGGAATTACTTTAGAAAAATTTAATGATTTCAAAGAAGGAGATACCATCGAAGCATATGAAATGACCGAGGTAAAACATGCCTAAGTACAAAATAGCTAGAATAGCAAGTGATATTCAAAGATATCTTGGAGACATTTTAATAAATGAAGCAAACGATGAAATTTTAAAACATATAACAATAACAGGTTGTGATTTAACGAATGATTTAAGTTATTGCAAAGTATATTTTACTTCAATTGATAATTTAGATATTAAATCTTTAGAAAAAGAAGTTAATGAAGCAGCACCATTCATACGTGGAAAACTAAGTGAAAAATTAGAAATTAGACACACACCAGAATTAAAATTTGTGTTTGATAAATCAATAGCTTATGGTGAAAAAATAGAATCTATAATAAAGTCAATAGACAAGGGGGAATAAAATGATAACCTTAGTAAAAAAAATACCTGCAGCACACGAAAATGCAGTTCTTGAAAGGTATTATAAATTTTACCAATTTCAAAATTGTGAAAGAGATATTTTAAACAAAAATCTTAGATTTACGATGGATGAAAGTAAACTAACTGACAAAGAAATGTACAATAAATCTTTTATGGATTCCATAGAAACTATAAAAAATGAACATAACAATTTCCATTTTTTGTTATCATTTGACTGTGAAGAAAGGTTAGTAGCGGTAACAAGAATTTATATAGCTAAAACACGTGTTCATATATGTGATATGGTTTATTTGAACTATCCAGATGTAGCAGAAGAATTAATGTTATTAAATGAAATGATTCAAAAAGTTGAAGAAATTGCTAGTTTAAATGGTCAAGAAATTGATTTTGAAATTTCAATTAATGATACAGTTGCTATGAGTTTTGCTACAACATGTGGTTTTAAAGAGCTAAAAGGAGAAAAAGAATCGTACAGAACTTTAGTATTTACCAAGAAAATAGAAAAGAGAGAAATAGATGAACAAACTCTTAGTCGTAAACAAGGAAAAGAATTTAACTAGCAGAGATGTAGTTAATAATTTAACAAAAATATTTAACACCAAGAAAATAGGCCATACAGGCACTCTGGACCCAATTGCAACCGGAGTACTTGTATGCCTTTTTGGTAAATACACCAAATTAGTTGATATGCTAACAAGTCTAGATAAAGAATATATCGCAGAGATAAAGTTAGGAATTAAAACTGATACGGGAGATATAACAGGTTCTATAATAGAAAATAAAAAATATAACATTACTAAAGAAGATATTATAAAAGTATTTAAGGAATTTCCCTCAAAATATAAGCAAACAGTGCCAAAATATTCAGCAGTAAAAATAAATGGTAAGAAATTATATGAATATGCAAGAAATAATATTGAAATTGAACTACCAAAACGAGAAGTCAGCATTTTTTCTCTTGAATTAATAAATTTTGAAAATGATATAGTTAAATTTAAAACACACGTATCAAAAGGCACATACATTAGAAGTCTAATCGAGGATATATGTGAAAAATTAGGCACTGTAGGAACAATGAATAGTCTTATAAGAACAAAGCAAGGCAATTTTGATATCAAAGATTCATTTACACTAGATGAAATAAAAAATGGTAACTTTAAATTTCAAAACATTCATGAATTTTTAAAATATCCAAGCCTAGAAATAAATGATGAATTAATAAAAATTGTAAAAAATGGTGGAAAAATAAAAAATATTTATAATATTCAAGATAAAGTAATATTTACATATCAAGATGAAGACATAGCAATATATGAAAATAATAACGAAACTTTAAAACCATACATAATGTTTTAAAGTTTTTGTTTGAAAAAAATAATTTTTCACAAACTAATATAAAACAATTGTATATAAAATTAAACTATGTTAATATAAAAAGATGGAGGTAAATTATGCAAATAGATAATATTGAAGAACTAATTAATAAAACAAATATTACAGCATTTATTCATACATCTGATATAGTAGCTGGCAAAGTCTATGATGTTAATAAAATTTCATTATTAAATAAAAAAGAAAATAATAATGAAAATGGAAATGCAACCTACTATTGGTTCGAAGTAGACGATGATGAAAAACCAACGTATTACGATATTATGGTTTCAATTGAAAACAATAAGAAAATATTAAGAACATCATGTGATTGTAAAAATTTCCGAAGTACAAAAAGTTGTAAACACATTGCTGCAGTAATATTGAACAATTATGAAGAAATGTTTGGAAAAATGTTTGTTAATATTCCCAAAATATCAAGTAGTATATTAGAAAAATTTATTACGAGTGAAGAAAATATTATTAAAAAAGAGTTAACAGTTAATTTGATAATTAATGTTACAGAAAGAAAAAATAACTATTACTATTATTATAATTATATAGACTGCTCAGTAAAAATACTTATTGGTGATGAAAAATTATATACTTTAGGAAATCATGCAAGTGCCTTTAAAATAGTATACGAGTCTAAAGAAGGTGAAGTTTATTTTGGTAAAAGTTTTACATACAATCCTCAAAAATATTATCTAAATAGTGACGCTGAAACAATTTTAAAATCATATTACAATGCTTTTGATGATGGAAGATATAATTATATGAGTACCTCATCTTTAAAGAAATTATTAAGTAAATTAAAAAACATAAAATTTGTTATTAACAACTATGAAGTTGATGGTATTAATGAATATTTTCCAATTGATACAAATTTAATAAAGAAAAATGATACTTATGAATTAGACTTCGATTTGGATAGTATTGAGTGTTTAATAGAAAAAGATTATGAATACATATTTTACAAAGGGAAGTTATATCATTTAAATTCCAAAGAGCAAGAATTAATCGAGGATTTAAAACAAAATGAATTAGATAAACTAATAATATCTAAGGATAAATTAGACATATTTAATAAAGGACTTCTTAAAGTAGTAAGAAAAAAATTAAAAATAGATTCATCTGTTGATGACATAGTTTTACCATGTGTTATTAAAGCTAGACTTTACTTTGATATTAGAAATGAATATATAATTTCTAATATAGTATTTAATTACGATGATAAAGAAATAGATTACTTTAATAAATCAAATGAAATTTTACGAGATATTAATTTTGAAACCAATGTTTTAAATGATATTGGCAAATATGGGTTTATACTTGAAAAAGATAAACTAGTTTTACGTGATATAAATTTAGAAGTAGAATTTTTAGAAAATGGACTTGAACAACTTGCAACCAAATATGAAATATTTACAACAGAAAAATTTAAAAATATCAAAATTAAGAAGAAAACATCTGTATCATCAATGTTTGGCATAGGTCAAGATAATATATTAAGCTATAACTTTAATCTCGGAGACATCAATAGTAGTGAACTAGTAAATATATTTGAGAGTATGAAAGATAAGAAAAAATATTATCGTCTTAAAAATGGCGATATTATCAATCTAGAAGATGAATCACTGCAAGAGCTAAACAATTTAACTGAAGAACTAGAACTAACTGATGAAGAAATAATAAATGGCAAAGGAAGTATACTAAAATATCGTGCTATTTATCTAGATAGTTTAAAGAAAACAAAATATTCAATCATTTCCACAGACAATTTATTTGACAATTTTATAAAGAATTTTTATGAGTACAAAGATAGTAATTTGAGCTTAGAAGATACAAACATCTTACGAGATTATCAACTAACCGGAGTAAAGTGGCTATACAATTTAGCAAAAACTGGTTTCGGAGGTATTCTTGCAGATGAAATGGGACTAGGAAAAACAATTCAAGTTATTTATTATATAAAGCAAATGTTAAAGGATAATCCAGCATCTAAATTTTTAATTGTGGTTCCAACATCACTTGCATACAACTGGGAACATGAATTTGATAGTTTCGCAAGTGAAATAAAAAAAGCAATTTGCATAGGTTCTAAAGAAAGAAGAAAGCAAATTCTAAATAATTTAGATAGTATTAATGTCATAATAACAACATACGGTCTATTACGTGAAGATGAAGAAATTTATGAAAACTTAAGTTTTAACACCATGATAATTGATGAGTCCCAAAATATAAAAAATAATCATGCTGGCATTACAAAAGTAGTAAAGAGTATAAAATCAGAAACAAAATTTGCATTAACAGGTACTCCTCTTGAAAACTCAATACTTGAATTATGGAGTATATTTGATTTTATTATGCCAGGCTATTTAGCAAATTTAACTAAATTTCAAAGTAAATATAAAATAAAAGACTTTGATGAAGAAAGTGAAACACTAATTAAAGGTTTAAGTAAACAAATTAATCCCTTTATATTAAGAAGAAAGAAAAGTGATGTTGTAAAAGAACTTCCTGAAAAATTAATAAATGACATATATATTGATTTAAAAGATGAACAAAAGAAACTATATGTGGCAGAACTAAACAGAGTAAAAGAGGAAATGGACAAAATTATTAAAGAAGAGGGAATGAATAAAGCTAGATTTTTAATTCTTCAGCTTCTTACTAAATTAAGGCAAATTTGTATAGATCCAAGTATTATATATGATAACTATAATGATGGTTCAAATAAGCTTGATGAGTTAGAAAGAATAGTAAATGAATATACAAAAAATAACCATAAAGTATTAATATTTTCATCATTTAAAACTGCTTTAAACATAGTTAAAGAGAAACTAAATAATTCAAAAATAAAAACATATATGATTGATGGATCAGTGCCAGCCAAAAACAGAATGGAAATGGTAGATAATTTCAATGAAAATGATGATATAAAAGTATTTTTGATAATGCTAAAATCGGGAGGAACGGGATTAAATCTAGCGAGTGCAGATGTTGTGATTCACTTAGATTTATGGTGGAATCCACAAGCAGAAAATCAAGCAACAGATAGAGCTCATCGAATAGGTCAAACCCACACAGTTGAAGTAATTCATTTAATAACAAAAGGAACCATCGAAGAAAAAATATTAGAACTTCAAAATAAAAAGCGAATATTAAGTGATAAACTAATAGATGGACAAATAAGAGATAAAAATATTATATCAGAACTTACCAAAGAAGATATTGAAAAACTATTATCATATGAAAATAAAGAATAAAAAAAGAAATGTCAATTTAGTTCACGAACTAAATGCATTTCTTTTTGATTTGGATATAAATTTTCAAGTAATTGATATTGTATAGCTAAATCTAGTGCTAAAGTAACAAGTACTTCTTTAGCTTTTGTATAATCACAACACACAATTTTTTCAATTCCATCAGGCATCACAAAAGTCTTTTTATTATGTTCATCAATTTTAATATTATGCATTTGTGAATTATGAATTTGATATATTCTATTATGAAGTCTAGGTGAGCCAACAAATAATGTTATTTTATTAATAGGATCAACAACAAGTTGAGTTCCAGCAAATCCTGGTGACATAAACGCTCTACCTGAAAGTGGTGGATATACAGACAAAAATTTAGGATCTGGTTGTTTTAAATAAACTAAAGAACCATAGAATCTTGTATATTTATCATCATCTTTAAAACCGGTTTCAGTATCACTCATAGATAACAAACTATCCTTAGTAATTAACTTTTCATCTATCAGGGCTTTAGCGAATTTAATCATATCATCTTTAGTAGAAAAGAAACCAGCATGACCTGGAGCAATCCCTTCTTTTTGGCCAATAGCATTAGCTTTTGGATCATGAACAGTACCAGGAAAATTATTATATCTAGTTATAGCCTTGCCATCTTCGGTAATGATAGTAGAATAATTTTCATTAGCAACTCTATCTAAGTCATAAGAAGGAACATTTAAATAAGTATTATACATACCACATCTTCTAAATATCATTGTTTCAACAAACTTATAAAAATCCATACAAGTAACTTTTTCTACCAAGACTCTTAATATCATAGCCCCAATATCAGTATAAGCATTCTCAGGTTGTACATCTCTAGGATACGCCTGATACAAAATATTTAATGCTTCTTCCTTATTTTTAGTAGCATCTATTCTACTTGGAGTAGCAACACTTACCCTAAATTTAAGTAAATCATAAATAGTAGTATTTCCTAAGTTTTTAAATTCAGGAACATATTTTTTAACAGGTTCAAAAACATCAATTAATTTATCTTCAGCTAGTATCAAAATAGCAACCGCAGTAAATGTTTTTGAAGTTGAAGCTAAATCAAAAATAGTATTTTGTTCAATAGGTAATTCATCTTTAACTAGAATACCATTTTTCATAACATATTCTTGTCTATTACCACATATAACAGTATCTCTATTTTTAAATGTTCCAAAATCCAATATAAGTCCAGGAGTTATCTGAGTATCTTTAACAAAATTATCAATTATTTCCTTTAATCCACTTTGAAGAAATAGTTTTAATCTAAGCGTAGTCAAACTAGCATAAGAATTTTCTTTTATAATTTTCATGACAGGTTTAAGAAGTTTCTCATAATCTTTTTCAGTATAAATATCTTGTAAACAAGGTATATTAGTATTATTTTGATTTTTTATTAATGTGTCTAAATATTTTTTATATGTTATATATTTCATCTTATTATCCCCCTAAGACAATCATATTATAATAAATGTTGAAAAATTTGTCAATTTATAGTGCATAATTTTTGAATATGTGATAAAATTAAAAAAGGTGAAAATATGAAAAGGACAAATAAGACAACAGAAGCAAAATGCACAGATTTTGCAAACACAATCTATAATATCAGAAAGAAAAGAGATATCACACAAAAAGAACTTGCAGATTTAATTGGAGTTTCTGACAGAACTATATCGAAATGGGAGAATGGTTCAACAGTTCCAGATTTAGAAACAATAAAAAAATTATGTAATGAATTAGAAATATCTCCAGATTCAATAGTTAAATCGGAGAAAAATTATAAAGATAGACTTCAAGATTTTAAGAGAATGGTAGGTAAATTTATAAATTATATTTTGAAAAATATATTTTTAATAAGTTTTATAGTGGTATTTATACTATTACTATCATATTTTATTAATAACTATAACACAATAAGAATTTATAATCTGACTTATGAAAGCAAAAATATTACTTTTAAAGATGGTTATTTCTTCAAAACAAAGGTTTTAAATATAATAACTATCAACAACATCAAATTAGAGAAAATAAATTATGAACCAACAAGTACAAAAATAGAATTATATACATATTTAAATGGAGATAAACATGTAATTTATGAAAGTAATTCACTTAACAACATTTATATAGAGGAAAGCAAATCTTACTCAGATTTATTAACAAAAGATGTAATTGAAAACATCAAGAACAATTTATATATTAAAGTTTATACAACAGATATAGATAACAATAATTATTCTTATGAAAGCAAATTAATATTAAAGCAAAAGTTAAACAATAATAAACTTTGTTATAATGAATACATCAAAGAACAAAATAAAAAAATAGAGGATTTGGGTTTGCAAAATCCTTTTTTAGTTTCCAAAGAAAATTATTATAATATGGATAGTACAAAACCAGTAGTAGAAAGTGATAATAGTATCAATAAATTAGAAAGTTTAGGATTTACTTATGATGAGAAAAACAATGTTTACACTAAGATAGACGATGATGGAGGGGTTATTGAGTTTGTAAAAAATACAAATTTGTTAAGAAAAACTACCATAGAAGATAACTTGAAACATTCGCTTCAATACACACCAAAAAGAAATTTAGTTTTATATAAAATAATAGATAACAATGGAGAATTAAAAATGACTTTAAAGTATTATCCGAGTACGAAATTTTCGAAATGTTTAATTGGTAACTGTAAAAATTGCCAAAAAGGAATTGACTATATTCTCAGTGTTTATAACGAAATAATAAGTGTTCTCTAAAATGAGAAATGAAACTCCCGTGATTTTCTATTTTCTTTTTCGACATAATCTGATACGATGAATGTGGAACAGAGAGGAGGTGCACTTGAACAGCTGAAAAAACTTATTATGGCAATTTCAATTCTGTTAGTAATGATTATTTCAACAAATGTAAAAGCAGCAAATCTAACAGAAGAAGAATATGCAAGACTTAGAAACGTATTTTCAGATGCACGTATATCTTTTATGAGTAATGAAGATGCAGCTAGATATTTAAGTTATGATTTAGAACATACCAACAAGATAAGTAAGTACTATAAGGTTACAGAAACAACAAATGGAACAATTACAACAGAGGTCAGCAAAGAAGAAGCAATAGAAGCAACAGAAAATAATATTTCACCGATAGCTACTTACTATACAACATCATATAAGAATATTCAAATATCTTCAACCCCAATTGCAACTAATAAATATCTAGTAGACGTAACAACAGATTGGTTAATAACCCCACGAGTAAAATCTTATGATGTAATTGCAATGAGAGTTGATGATGCTATAATCAAATCGGGTTCTCAAAATGGAATTCAGATGTATAACAATAGTAGTACATCAGGAAGTGTCGATTATTCATATCAAGGAACAAATATGGTTTTAAGTTCTAATGGTTTTGGTATATCAATGAATTTAGTAGATGCCGCAAGTGGATTTACATGCCAGATAGAAGCAGTTGTAACAGCAACATCTCGGTGGGCTACAGTATATGGTAGCTATCAACATGCAATGACAGCAGTTACGCTAGCTAAATCAAAATCATACACAATAAGTCACAATGGTTATGGTAAAGTTATCAATTTTGCCACAGCTGTTCAAAATGATTATGATAACATGCAAGGAGTATCAATCGAACTTGGATACACAGCATAGTAAAGGCTCTGAGGTGCTATCAAATCAAAAAACTATAAGAGCATATACAATCTATAGAGGTTGTAATTGGTATTCAACAACAGTAAATTTAATAGTGTAGGAACTATAAGATGTTTGTGTTTAACATATATAATATATTAAGCTTTTGTAGTGCAAAAAATCATCTTAGAATATTGCAACATTTCTATTAATCAACCATTAAACTAATTGTAGGAATAAAATCTACCCACATAACATACGATTAGAATAGAAAAATGAAAGATGGTGGATTAATGGAAAAAGAAAAAATTATATCATCAATAGCAAAGCGCGGGGATGGTGAAATCTACTTAGGAGTAGTTGGAGCTGTTCGTACAGGTAAATCAACATTCATCAAACGATTCATAGAAAATCTAGTTGTACCAAATATAACAGATGAATATGAAAAGAAAAGATGTTTAGATGAAATACCTCAAAGTGCACAAGGTAAAACTATCATGACAACTGAACCTAAATTTGTCCCAAGTAACGGGGCCTCAATCAAAGTCGGCGAATTCGAAACAAGCATCAAGTTAGTTGATTGTGTAGGTTATGTCATTCCTGAAGCTAATGGTTTTGTTGATGAAGAAGGAAATCCAAGGATGGTAAAAAGTCCATGGGTGAGGTTGAATAAGTGATACCCAAATATAAAAATAAATAAATGCCGATAAAATAAGGGCTAAAGACAAT
>CAKORY010000002.1 GCA_934101795.1 uncultured Bacilli bacterium | reverse complement strand
CCTTTTCTTGGGTAGCCGAATTCGGCTACCTTCTATTTTTCTTCTAAAATTTTATCAATATATTGCTGCCAATCTTCTGTATAACTCTCTGTTATATGTTTATATTCTTTTTCAACATTTTTGAAAGATAATTTTCTATTTGTATCATGCTCAAAGACATATCTCAGAACATCTTCAAATTTTGGTGCAATGTAAGAATCTTTTTGATTTTGTAAAGCTATATTTGCCCTTTCTTTAACTATGTTTCTAACTGACGCTGTACTGATTTCACATTGCTTTGCAATTTCATATATCTTCATATTTTGATTGAACAGCGTACATACTTCATCTTTTAACCCTTCTGTAATTTTCAGTTGCTTTATTCGTTGTGATGCTTGTTTTGGCACTAAGTCTTCAAATGTTGGATGCTTGCGTTCTTGCTGTATAAGTCTTGTTACTGTTTGGCGTGCTATACCAACTGTTTCAGCAATTTTAACTATTTTTATATCCTCATTATACATTTGGATTATTAGCTTTAATTTTTCTACTGATGTTTTATTTTGTACTTTACTTGTCCTCTTTGAAAAATCTGGATAAATCATTCTTTATACCCCATCTCTATTTCTACTATGTTATTTAATTTGTCAAATATATTTTTTCTTGTCATGGCAGTATGTTCTGCTGACACTTCTCTAACACCCAATCTAACTTCTTCATAAGTAAAATATTTATATGCTTCACATAAAGTTTCAATCAAATCATCTTTATCATAAATATCAATATTCTTATCAATCCATGTATTTATAAAATTCACTGCTTCCTCTTTATGGTTCTTATATGGATCAATATAAGAATTGTCATCTGAAGAAGTTACGATTCCATCTATAGTATTTTTGCAAGAATTTACAAGATATCCTAATGTTTGAGCTTTATTGTATTTTGCTTGTTTTATTATTTTTAAAAGTAATGAATAATCATATGTTTTCAAAAGAGTTTTTAATGTCTTCTCATCTGCTTTTGTTGGCTCTGAATCAAAACCGATCTTATAAATTACATATAGGTCAATTTTAGATTGCTTAGTTTCAAGATGCTGCTTAGATTTAATAATATACTCTATGGCAGTAACGCTTTTCCCTTGTTTAATAGGCTTATAATCAATAAATAAATCAGTACAATTATTTATTTCACTAACGCATTTTTTTATTACACATTTATTAAAATCCTTGAAACTTTTATATGAATTATTCTTTACATCGATTGAAAATATCTTGTAATGCTCATCTATGCTAATAACAGGGTTTCTATGGTACACTTTTTTATAATTTTCATAAGACTTTAAATATTCATATAAGTTTTGAGATTTATCTGAAGATAGTTTTAAATATTCCCGTTGAAAATATTGAGTATACTGCTCAGATAATTCTAATAAATATGGTTTCATCTCATTTGACCATTTAAAAGTACATCCATCTTTTGTCAATTTAATCTTTTCAAAGAAATGTCTCCATACATATTCCTTTTCCTTCGTTTTTTCATTATATTCCAACATTCCGATAGTATCATTGTTTGCCAGCCCATCTATTGCATCTATTATTCTTTTATAAGTTTGACCATAGTCAGAAGTATATCCTAGTATTTCATGAAGTTCCTTAATGGAGATAGATGTATTAAGAAATTCATTTTGAACATTATTTATAAATTTACTAATCAGAACACACATTATTTTATTTTGCATGGTATCAAAATTAGTAACTTTATTCTGAATCAACTTATTGCTTTTTATCACCTTATCATTATTCATAAGAGTTACCTCTATTTTTATGTTACTTCTTTTTATTTTTGTGTCAATATTTTCTTTATGAAATTCCGAGTTTTCTTTCCACCTATTCCGAGTTTTCTTTCCACCTATTCCGAGTTTTCTTTCCACCTATTCCGAGTTTTCTTTCCACCTATTCCGAGTTTTCTTTCCACCTATTCCATTAATTATTCGCATAATTAAGCTAAATTATGAATGCTTAAAATATTAAAAAAGATTAAAAAGATGATGATTTAATAAAAATCATAAGTGAATTTTATTTCTATCCTTTTTTAGGCACTTTTCTATCCTTTTTTAGAACTTTTCTATGACTTTTTATTCCCTTTACCCTATGTTCTGAATAAATTACTAATTATAAAATAACGGTTCCATTAATTATTTTTCCATAATAAAAGAGTAATCTTTTGACTACTCTAATCTAATTTAAAAGTAATTATTGTATTAGTTTTATAAGCTACTGAATTGGTAGCCATAGCAACCAGAAGATACGCATTTTCCTGCACTGCTTTTCGTTTTCTCTTATCAGACTTTATTTCCAGTTCATCAAATATTGTTTCTTTACCTACACCCATAACATAATACTTATAAAGAAAATATCCTTCGTTATGTGTTTTCCTAGTCTGTGCCATTTTTCTAAATAGAGTCATGTAGTTTGATAAAGAATCAGTTTCCTTCATTACCATTTCCAAGAGTTTCTGCTCATTTGACTGGCTTCCTGAATTTGGACTATGTGGCATATCTGAATACATAGAAGCAGAACGCACAGCAGATGAATGCAGCAATTGATACCTGTTTTGCAATGCAGTTTTATTTTGTTCACAGATATTTAATCCACGTTTTATTGTCAGTTCATAATCAATATTCTGATAATTAATTGGTGTTTCATCTTTTTTCATCTGCACTGCTCCTTTCTATGTTGCCTATTCATCTACCATTCTTGCAAAACCAGTCAGCTGATCTACACTGCATTTAATTAAACTATCATCTAAATCGTATTTAAAATATATTAAGTCGTTATTAATAGACTGCACTGTTAACATCTGATGATAATATGGTGAATTATCATCAATCACTTTCCATCGAGTGCCTGTAAATTCATCTTCTTTTTCTTTTGCTATTGAAAGCTGCACGTTCAGACGTGCTTTATCCAATATTTCAAGAAGTTGCTTTTTTGATAAACAAGTATTGATTGTTACTTGCTTACCATCAATTGTGATTCGTATTTCTTCCAATCTACCTCACCTCTTATTCCATGATTTTCGTTATATTTAATTAAATCTTTTCTAAACATTTCTCTTGATTCCTCAATAAGCTCATATTTTTTAAAAGTTTTATCTTTTTGTAAGGCTTTAATAAACGTATAGGCTTCTCTTCTTGTGAATGAATAAACTGGATCATAGATTTCATCATAAATTGGCACATATATGTCATAGATCTGCGACATTTTAAAACGCACTTTTAAAGATTCAATGGCTTCCTGCTTGGTTTTATACTCAAGTGCTGGTTTATAAGTAAATATTATTTTTATAGGATATTCTTTATCATGTTCTGCCTGTCTTTCTTCCTCTTCTTTATATCCAAAGAATTCTCGTTCTTTTTCATTACTGTAAGGACATTTTTCAGCCAGTTTTCTCTTTTCCTCTTGCCATATCTGCTCAAGCTCAGCTGATGTTCTCTCAGCTTCTTTTTCAGCAAGACTCATAAGCCATTCTTTTCGATTCTTATCTAATAAATTTTCAGAGGACATAGTAATACTCCTTTTTACAGCTTATCTATAACTTCAATTTGTTTATCCGTTGGATAAATACTCATATCTATATAGTATTTTCCACGATAGGTACTCTTCTTTAATATTCCAGCTTCAACACATTTAGAAATGATACGCTCAACTTGTCTGATCCCAATTCCCATCTTAGTGGCTATTTTTTCTTTTGATTCTTTAATAATAAAAACACTGGAACATGTATCATCAGTAATAATTCCTGAGTCCTTCAATAGTAATAGAAACTCAGACAATTCAGACTGATTTACTCCTTTAGCAGCCAATAAAACATCTGTATACTTTCTATTCATATCTATCACCTTTTATATTTCAAAATGTTTCTTTTTAAAATGTAGTTCTTATAATCAAAATTTTGTTTCATATCTTTACCTATGTCATTATTATACACTTTTCATGTCGTTTATAAACTAAAACTATGTCTTTTTATTTGCTTACATGAATGGTATAATTGTCTTGTCAGGTATTCTCCCCCTATCTTAGAAATAAGAAGGTTTTATCTGACCGTTGAACATTGGATAGTTTACTTTGATCGGTTGGCTATCCTTTTTTTTCATCTTTAGGTACATAAATGACTTTTAATATTTTTTCTTCACTGCCAGGTGTTTTAATATGTTTGATTCTTAATACAGTATTATTTCTTTTAAATATGTTTATTCTTTCTTTTTCTAAAACTATATTAGCTTTTGGAAAATAAAATATCTTTACTTTGAATCGTTGCATTTCTCTCTCCTCTCTTCTTCCGCAGCATATTGATTGATTTCGTATTCTGTCAAAAATACAAGAGGTAGTAACTTTTTTGATTCAATACCACGTAGCGATACTTTTCTAAGTTCTACAGCTTTAGCTTTTTCTTGATTATAGATTTTCCTTGCTCGATCATAACCGCAAGGCATGAAATTCCTTATATCTGATATGTTGGCATATCCTTTCATCAGAATTTTTCTTCTTACTACATTGATGTTTTCTTTGCTTATAATACATCTCTCCCTTCCCATCTAAAGAGAATTGGATTAACCAATTCTTTTAATTATTTCTACGTTGTTTCTTCAATCTTTCAACTTCCTTTTCAAGTTTAATAGCTATTGAATTAAAGCGTTCAACGTCAGCAGCACTACTATTGATTTCATTCCGCATATCTTTTATCAATCTAATTGTCTCATTAAATGTATCATCAACTAGAGCTGCTTTTTTAAGAAAAACTAATTGTTTCTCCATTCTTTCATGTAAGGATTGACTTTTCTCAGTCAAAATCATTTTATTCACCACCTTCCCTATTACTACCTTACCACAAAAATATAGCACGATATGTCTACTCTGTAAATATAAAATGTGATATTTTCGTTTTAAAGTAGACAAAACGTGTATACATTTTTCAAAATCTATGATATATTGTTTAAGAAAGGTGGTTTATTTATGACAAAGATTTTATTAAATGAAATTGTAATTGATTACATGAACAGAGTTAAAATGACTATACCTACTTACGGAGTAAAATCATTTGCTGACAAATGTGGATTAAGTAGAGCATTTTTGTATAAGCTAATTGATGGTCAATATGAAAATAATTTTTCTGATAAAGTTATTGAATCAATTTCTAACACTATAGGTATTAAAAAAGAAATACTTACAAAAATACTTGAAAGTGATAATGGAAAAGAACTCTATTATCAAAGGTTAAGATTGCTTAAAGCATTTGATGAAATTATTGCAAGAGCAGATAATGCTGAACTTGAAGTTTATTTAAGTTTAATGCAATCAATTGAAAATAAATTGTAATTGTCATAAAGGCAGCCGAATTCGGCTACCCCACTTAGATTCCTTTTAGGAAAATATTAAACAGGAAGGAGTTGAAGTGTATGCCAGTTTATTATGATAAAAAGCGAAAATCATATTTTATATCTACTTCTTACACAGTAAGCCATGGTACATATAAAAAGAAAACCGTTCGAGGTTTCCAATCTAAAAAGGATGCAGAAGCCTACGATGAACTTTTAAAGGCAAAACTTCAAAAAAATACTTCTACTGTATTGATAGAACTGTTAGGAATTAACAACGGAACAAATACTTCTATTCAAGCCATTGGAAAGGAATTGAAGATTAGTAATTTACTTGCTGAATGGTATATAGAAAGTAAAAAATCAAATCTTGCCTATAGTACTTACTACAACAGAAAAAAGGTTTTTGAAAAAAGTATTATTCCATTCTTTAATGACAAGGATATAAGAAAAATCAAAGCAGCTGAAATAACTGAGTGGTTGGATCAACTTGCTTCAGAAAAACTATCTATTACAACTATAAGAGAATACTTTTCTAAACTATCCCAGCTATATTCTTATGCCAACCGTGTTTACGAAATAAAATACGATCCAACTAAGAGCGTTAAGCCGCCAAAATTGCGAGATGCCAAAATCAAAGAAAAGGTAATATGGAATTGGGAACAATTTCAATCGTTTATTCATGAAGTTGATGATTCAAAATATTTCACATTATTTTGGTTACTTTGGCAAACTGGTTTACGCATTGGTGAGCTTAGAGGATTGAAATGGTATGACTTCAAAAGACGTACCAAAGAGTTGTTTATTGAAAGACAGATTACAGATGCAAATAGCAGCGAAGGAGAATTAAAATCACGTAATAGTTATAGAACGTATTACCTTGATGACTATACTGTTAAGTATCTGAATGATTTTTATGAATCTGAATCTGATAGAGATGGCTTTTCAATGGATGAATACATATTTGGAAATTGTCATACACCAATTGGCAGAGGAGAAATTGAAAAACATCTTGATTTATATATCGGCAGAGCAAATAAAAAAAGGCAGCGTAAGCTACCAGCAAAATTTACTCCCCACTGTTTTAGACATTCACTTGTTAGTATTTTGTTTGCACAAGGTTACACAGAAATTGATATTGGAAAATTGATTGGTGACAATCCTTTAACGGTAAGAAAAACGTATGCTCATTTCATTCCATCTACCAGACAGGAAATGGTAAATTACTATCATGAAATGAATGAGAAAATAATGAATTTCCAGCAAAAATAGTCACGAAATTCGTATCGCAGTCGTATCACGATTAATTTTCTTCTATCAAACCTGCATAATTACTGGGTATAAAAGAAGTCAAAATATTTGTGCAACAAAAAAAATGGACAAGTATCATAAGCACATTCATTTTCACTTCATAGATTATTATTGAAAGGAGTTTAAAATGAACAATAATATAAAAAGGGCAAGACATCTAATTGATTGTTTTAATAAAGAAAATTCTAATGTAACTTACACATGTTTTGGTGCTACTGGACCTACAGGACCAACGGGACCTGCTGGTGCAACCATAACAGTCGGAGTAACAACTACAACAGCACCAGGAACAAATGCAAGTGTTGTTAATACCGGTACATCATCAAATGCTGTATTAGATTTTAGCATTCCAGCTGGTGCTACGGGTCCAACGGGTCCGACAGGTCCAACTGGTCCAACAGGTCCAACGGGTCCAACTGGTCCAACAGGTCCAACTGGTCCTCAAGGGTTACAAGGTGAAACAGGTCCAACTGGTCCTCAAGGGTTACAAGGCGAAACGGGTCCTACTGGTCCTACTGGCCCTCAAGGGTTACAAGGCGAAACGGGTCCTACTGGTCCTACTGGCCCTCAAGGTTTACAAGGTGAAACGGGTCCAACAGGTCCAACTGGTCCTCAAGGGTTACAAGGCGAAACAGGTCCAACTGGCCCAACTGGCCCTCAAGGATTACAAGGTGAAACAGGTCCAACTGGTCCAACTGGTCCTCAAGGATTACCAGGTGAAACAGGTCTAACTGGTCCAACTGGCCCTCAAGGGTTACAAGGTGAAACAGGTCCAACTGGCCCTCAAGGGTTACAAGGTGAAACAGGTCCAACTGGTCCTACTGGTCCTCAAGGGTTACAAGGTGAAACGGGTCCAACTGGTCCTACTGGTCCTCAAGGATTACAAGGTGAAACAGGTCCAACTGGTCCAATTGGTCCTCAAGGATTACAAGGTGAAACGGGTCCAACGGGTCCAACTGGTCCTACTGGTCCTCAAGGATTACAAGGCGAAACTGGGGCAAGCGGAGAAACTCCAACATTAGCAATTGGAACCATTACCACAGGAGCACCTGGTACAGAAGCTACAGCTTCAATAACTGGAACAGCACCTAATTATGTTTTAAACTTAACAATTCCTCAAGGCCCAACAGGACCTCAAGGATTACAAGGTGAAACAGGTCCAACTGGTCCAACAGGTCCAACCGGCCCAACTGGTCCTACTGGTCCTACTGGATAGAATAATATACAAAATAAACTTCAATATAACTATGATAACAATTGTTACCCAATGTAATTACCAATGCTTATTTAATACTTAAAATAAGCTAAGAAATAAGACTTGGTTTTCCCAAGTCTTATTTTGACCAATCAATTGGTACAAGCCCATTTTTAGATAAAAATTCATTAGTTTTAGAAAATGGTTTACTACCAAAAAAACCTGAATAAGCAGAAAAAGGTGAAGGATGAGGGCTAGTAATAATGTAATGATGAGGATTAGTAATAAGTTTTGCTTTTTCTTTAGCAAAATTACCCCATAAAATAAATACAACTGGTTCATCCTTTAAATTAAGAAGTTTTATAATATAATCAGTCATTGGCTCCCATCCCAAATTTCTATGACTAGCGGCCTTATCTTTTTCAACAGTTAATACAGCATTAAGCAAAAGAACCCCTTGCTCAGCCCATTTTGTTAAATCTCCATTATCCTTCGGAGGGATACCTAAATCATCATTTAATTCTTTATAAATATTTTGAAGTGATGGAGGTATTCTTACTCCTTTTTGCACAGAAAATGAAAGCCCATGAGCTTCTCCTTTACCATGATATGGATCTTGCCCCACAATAACAACTTTAGTATTTTCATAACTAGTAAGCTTTAAAGCATTAAATATGTAATCCTTCGGAGGATAAATTTCCTTAATATCATATTCATGCATAATTTTTCTATAAAAGTTTTTAAAACCTTCACTATCCCAGATAACTTTTAACTTTTCATCCCAATCATTACCAATCATTTTAAAGCCTCCCGAGTAGCATGCATAATTTCTTCGAAACTATCTGCAGCTATTAAAAATCTACTTGTATGACAAAATCTTAAATATGGAGGAAGATTTTTAACCCACTTTTCTGGAAAATCTTTCTTAAGTTCATTTGTATCTGGATTTATAGTTACCCCTTGCGCAGCAAATCCTCCTCTATTAGATGGATACACAACATAAACAGCTTCTGTAAATGGTAAATAATCTTTATAAAAAAGAGGTTCATCCAAAACAATTATTCTTTTATCTTTTGCTTCTTTATAATACTTTTTTACTTTAACTAAATCCTTTTCACATCTTTTTTGTTTATCTATCATTTTTATAAGTATTTTTTTAGCAAACTCCATAGCTTCAAAAAATTCATTATCATTATTTTTTACATTCTCAGGATTAAAAACATCAATAGCAATTGCTAAAGCATTATAACTTCCTGTATTATCCGCTAAATCTAAATCCTGAATTAGTTTTCTATCAATACTTTCATAAACATACTTTCCATATAAAGATGGAGCAAATTCTCTCCATAACTTACCAAATGCAGCATAAGGAATATCATTTTCACGAACTTCATTATCAGCCATATGATGATCAAATCTACCCATTCCTATATCAAAAACTAAACCTTCAAAATCATCTAAAACAATATTACTCCTTATAATTTCTATATCTGGATTTATAATCTTTAAAAAAGCAGCTCCAAAAACATCATCTGCATGAAACTTTCCTGCATGTGTCAAAGCTACTTTCATATTTTTAACTCTTTCTATTTCCATAATACCTCACTTATGATACATCTCATGATTATTAATCTTACAAGCCCTATAAATTTGTTCAAGTAAAATACCTCTAAACAAACCATGAGGAAAAGTCATTTTTGAAAAACTAATTAATTCATCACAAAGACTTCTAACCTCATCATTAAGCCCTAAAGAACCACCAATAATAAATGTAATATTACTATTTCTAGGTAAAACATTATCTATTTTTTCAGCAAATTCTACACTTGTAATCATTTTTCCACTTAAATCAAGTCCAATATTATAATCACTTTTTTTAATATTTTTTACTAAATTATTAATCTCTTTATCATAATCAGCAAAATCTTTAAGTTCAACTATTTCTATTTTAATATATTTACCTATTCTTTTCTTATAATCATCTATTAACTTATCTAAATAATCTTCTTTTATTTTACCAATACATAATATTTTAATCATATTTCTATTACTTCCGTTTTTTCATTTTGTCTAGCACATTCAATATTTTCAAAATCAATACCATATTCTTTAAAAGTATTATTTATAGTATCCATTGCTACACTTTCTGTATTATTAGTTTCACTCAAGTGAATTAATACTATCTTCTTAGTTTTATCTCCGATTAACTTAGTTAAATAAAATGATGATGCTTTATTAGAAAGGTGGCCTTCATCAGAAAGTACTCTTCTTTTAAGCCATTCTGGATAAGGACCATGTGTAAGAAGTTCTATATCATGATTACTTTCAAAAAGATAAACATCTAAATTCTTTAAATATTTAAAATTTTTATTATTAACATATCCTGTATCAGTTACATAACATATTTTCTTTCCATCTTCTTCAAAAACATAATTTCTAGAATCTGGTGCATCATGACTAGACTTAAATGAAGTAATATGCACTCCATCTAAGTCTATTTCATCTTCAAGCACAATAATATGTTTATAAGATTTTACATCTTCTATTGAATAAAACAACTTTTCACTAACAATAAGTGCCGCTCCAGTTTTATCCAAAACCGTTTTAAGACCAGCAATATGGTCTGAATGATTATGGGTAATAACCACATAATCAATTGATTTAATATCCACTCCAATATCTTTTAAATTTTCATTAATATATTTATAATTTCTTCCAGCATCTAATAAAAATCTTTTATTTTTAGTTTCTAAATAAGTTACATTACCTTTAGAACCACTTGATAACACTACAACTTTCATTAGAACCTAATATACCTCGTTGGATTTTGGAATGAATAAGAACCATGGAATGGCCAGCCTATCGAAACACCAAAGTGAAGATGTGTACCAGCAGTTGGATTATATTTACTTGGTGCTGGAAGAACAAAACCAGTATTACCCATTTCTCCAATTTGATCACCTTTTTTAACACTTTGACCTTCTTTTACAGTAGCTGCATACATATGAGCATATTGTGTATAAATATTATTTTCATGTTCTATAATTACAAAGTTACCATCAGCATTTCTATATCCTACTTCTACAACTGTACCATCAGCAACTGCAAATATTCTTGATCTATAACCAGTACCAGAAATATCAATACCATCATGGTGTTTTCCCCATCGCCATTGGAAAGGACTTGTAATAACATAAGGATATTCTGTAGGATAACCCCAACCACTAGTATGATAATAATATCCACCATATTTTTTACCAATTGTATATTGTTCTTCAACCATTTCTCTTATAACTTTTCTATCTTTAATTTCTACACCAGTAGAACGTTCACCATTAATAACTTGGTATGAACTATGAATTAAAGTTATACCATTAACACCTGCTCTAGTAAGTTCTTTATAACTAGATTCCTTTGTATTATCAACAATAGGATTAGCAGTGGTATATGGAGTAATATTTTCATTAATTTCATAAACATCATAAGTAAGTGTTATAATTGGATCAATGATAGTAATATTAACACTACTACCAACAGCAAGTAAAGAATTTTCGCTTTTATACTTAGGATTTGCTATTAAAAATTCTTGTGAATTCATTTTATTATCTTCACTAATACTTGCAATACTATCTCCAGTTTTAACTGTATATGTATCCATTTTAGCATCTGGCCCAAAAAGCAAGTATTGACTTAAAGAATCAACATCAGTATATATTTTTTCTTTAACACTAATATAACTTTCTTTAATAGTAATAGCTTCATCAAATGCCATATTTTCTATAACAGAACCAATTTCTGTAATACTACGATGACCATTGTTATAATCATCTAATTCTTCTTCGGTAACAAATGATAAAACGTATTTTTTTAAAGCTTTTTCAAATACATTCTTATCAAGCACATTTATAACAATATTTTCTTTACCTTGAGGTTTAATAGTTATAACATAACCTTTAATTGTAAAATCATCTGCATTTTCTATTTTTTTGTAAATATCCTCTACCCCCATATAGCTTTCATCAAACGTTTTTACTTCTACTATATCAATACCATCCGGAGGATAAACATAATCTACATTATACTTATCTTTAATATTTTGTTGTTCTTTATTTATTAAACTATATAATTCATTTTTATCTTGAATAAGCCCTATTTCTTTACCATCTAAATATATTTGATAACCTTTTAAAGCTTCATCAAAACCATAATCGTATTTCTCACTTAAAATATATAAAACAACAATTAATATTGATAAAATAGCAGTTATAATTTTACTTTTATTATTCATTTTCATCTCCAGCAGCCTTTAATTGACTCTTAAAACTACTCATATTAAGTTCAAATAATAGGTTAACTGTTCCAAGTCCTCCTTTTCTGTGCTTTGCAATAATTAATTCTGCTGGCACGATTTTTTGATTAAAATCTTTAGCTTTTTCATAGTAATCCTTACGATTTATGAAAAGTACCATATCAGCATCTTGTTCCAAAGACCCAGATTCTCGTAAATCTGCAAGCATTGGTTGATTACTTTCTCTTTTTTCAGCACTTCTTGATAATTGTGATAATGCAATAACAGGAACTCCAAGCTCTAGAGCCATAGTTTTAAGAGAACGAGATATTTCTGATACTTCCACTTGACGTGACTCAACTCTCCTAGAACCACTACTTACAAGTTGAAGGTAGTCGATTACTACTAAACCTAAACCATCTTCACTATTTGCAAGTCTTCTACATTTAGCACGTATCTCTTGCGCTGTAACACCAGCATTATCTTCAATATATATATTTGTATCTGCAAGTTGTGATAAAGCTTCATTATACCTTTTCCAATCTTTTTCTTGCATATTACCTGTTTGTAATTTATAAGCATCAATTTGCCCAATTGAAGAAATCATACGATTAATAAGCATTTCCGCAGACATTTCTAAGTTAAATATCGCAACAGCTTTTTTAGTATGTGTTGCAGCATAAGCAGCCATATTTAATGCAAGAGCAGTTTTTCCCATCCCAGGTCTAGCAGCAAGAATTATCATTTCTCCGCCTTGAAACCCAGTAGTTATTTTATCAAAATCTGGAAACCCAGTTTCAATACCAGTAATACTTCTCTTATTTTTAGCAAGTTCTTCTAACTTTGCTTGTGCTCTTCTAAGTATTTCACTAATTGGCACAAAATCCCCAACACTTCTTGCTCTAACAACATTTAATATATTCTTTTCAGCACTATCTAGTAATCTATTTACATCTTCTTCATCATATGTTGTTGTAATAATATCATTAGCTGTTTCAATTAAATTTCTTCTAACAGCATAATCTTTAATAATTTTTATATAAAAATCTAAATTAGCACTTGTTACTACACTATCAATTACTTCAGTAATGTAATCAAGTCCAACAGCATTAAACTTTTTATCTTTATCTAGTTCATTTCTAAGAGTTGTAACATCAATAGGTGTCTTACTTTCATGTAAGCTTTTAATAGCATTAAATATATATCTATTTCTCTCATCAAAGAACATATCCACAGTTACTTCTTCAACAATTTTACTTACTTCATTATTATTTAAAAAAGCAACACCTAAGACACTCATTTCAGCTTCTTGACTCTGAGGCATACTTCTTGCCATAAACCCTCCTATTTAACTAATTCAACATTTAAGTCAAATTTAACTTTCTTATGTAGTTCAATTACTACTTTAGTAACCCCTAAACTGCTTATAGCAATATCACTTTTTATACATTTTTTATCTATTTTATATCCCATTTCCTTTAATTTTTCAGATATTTGCTTATTAGATATCGTACCAAAAACTCTATCTGCTTCACCAGTTTTCACTTTAAAAGTTATAGTTTTACCATTTAATTTTTTCTTTATTTCATTTAAACTAGCAACTAAAGCATCTTCATTTTTTTGTCTTTCATCTAATTCTTCACTTAGTATTTCACTACTTCTTTTTGTATAAGGAACAGCTAAATTATTCTTAATTAAATAATTATTAGCATAACCATCACTTACATTAATTACACTATCCTTTTTACCTTTTCCCTTTACATCACTCAATAAAATTACTTTCATATAAAAGACCTCCTTAAGTAAACAATATTATATCATTTTTAAAGAAAAAAAACAATTTCAAAGTGCAAATTTTGCACTTTGAAACTAAAACCTAAAATATATAAATGGATTATAACTTGATGCCAAAATACTTATAATACTAAGTAAAAACATTATCATTATAATTACATCACTCATTTTATTTTTCTTATCTAGCATATTTTTAAATATCGGTGTGCAAGCAAATATAGATAAAACAAATATAATTATTGTTCTTACTTTAATTATTTGATAGTGGATAAAAACACTTAAGTTACCAAAACCATAAGCACCAAATAAAGTTTTAATTGCTTCCATCAAAGTACTTGTATCAGTAAAATAAAATATTATAAAACCAAAAGTAACTAAACTAAATGTATAAATATGACCAAGAATTTTAGGTAGTTTATCAATGTTTTTAAATACAAACTTTTCTAAAACCAATAATATAAAATAGAAAAGACCCCAGAAAACAAAGTTCCAACTAGCACCATGCCAAAGTCCAGTCAAAGCCCACACCACAAATAAATTAAATATATGGCGCGCGCCTTTACATCTATTACCACCCAAAGGAATATAAACATAATCCCTAAAAAATGAGGATAATGAAATATGCCATCTTCTCCAAAACGAAGTTATACTGCGAGCAATATATGGATAATTAAAGTTTTCTAAATAATTAAACCCAAGCATTTTACCAAGTCCAATTGCCATATCACTATAACCACTAAAGTCAAAATATATTTGGAAAGTAAATGATATTCCACCAACGAGCATACCCAAAACACCTAACTCTGCAATATTAGATGCAAATAAAGTATCAGCAACATAAGCCATTTCATTAGCAATTACAACCTTTTTAAATAACCCGATAATAAATCTTCTTATACCTGTTGCAAAATTTTCAACATTTTCGCATCTATCATCAAGTTCCCTATTTACAGTTTCATATCTAACAATAGGTCCTGCAATAAGCTGAGGAAAAGCACTAATATAACAACCTAAATTAATAATACTTTTTTGAACATCGACTTTTCCTTTATAAACATCAATAACATAAGTAAGTATTTGAAATGTATAAAAACTAATACCAATAGGTAAACTTATACTTAAAAACTTAATATTTAAATTAAATAAATTGTTTATATTATCTAAGAAAAAATTAGTATATTTAAATATAAAAAGCAACCCAAGATTAAATATTAAACTGATTATTAACCATTTCTTTTTATTATTACTTTTATCCATTATTAAAGCTACATAATAATTAACTAAAATAGACAATATCATCAAAAGCACATAAATCGGTTCCCCATAACCATAAAACATTAATGAAAATATAAGAAGAACTATATTTCTTGTCTTTCTTTTCTTTGGTACAAAATAACAAATTAAGAATATAGGAAGAAAACAAAATAAGAAAATTAAACTAGAAAAAACCATTATTTTACTCTCCCTTCAAAATTATAATTATATTGGTCAAATATACTTGAACCACCATCATACAAAAATAGCACTTTAGAAATATTATTATCACTAACATATTTACTTAAATTAAACTCTTTATTTTTATATTTATCATATCTTAAGTTAATAACGTGCGTTTTATTAAAAGAACTAGCTATTAAATAGTCAATTTGCCAAGAATATGAATCACCCACAATAAGTAAATTTTCTTTATTTTCATCATGATAATCATACACAACACTTCCATATTGTCCATTAAAATATTGAACATAATAATCATAATATTTATAATCTCTATCCAATCTTATTTCTCTTGGCTTGAATAGCTTATCAGCTTCTTTACCATTTACATATACATCATAATCTAGTTTTATATCTACATCACTAATATAATCATTGATACCATCATTTAAAGCGGTTTTAGCAAGTGAACCATAATATTTCTTTTCTTTATGTTCCATGGTATTTAAATCATTTAATTTTTGAATACCTAACATATCACAAATATCTTGATAACCATCTAAAGCTCCATAAATTGTCCAATGATGATCAGTTTTGTAAAAATACTTTTTATACTCATCTATACTTGTAACATTCATAACTCTAGTATTTATTTTACTATCAAGTTTGTTTACAAATTCATCTATATATTTACTTAAATTATTTTCTTTTAATTTAGTAAATTCATATCTCGTAGGTACATAAATATTTACATTTATTCCTTTATTACTTAACTCATTAAAAAACTTAACTTGTTTTTCTAATCTTACATCTAGCTCTTCATCACTATACTTATTTGTTAAATAATAAAACTCATTTACTTTATCATAAAATATATATTCACCATCACTATTAGTTTTTATAGGTACATCCTTAAACAATAACTTATTACTTGCAAAATTTACATTTTGATAGAATGTATTTAATTCATTATACAAAGGAAAATAATTAGTAACTTTATTTTCAAGCGTTTTTTCCATTTTACCAACAATATTATTTAACTTATCCACAATATTCTTTTCATTTTTCTCTTTATATTCAGAAAAGTTATCCATATTCATACTCATTATTCCCATTTTAACAAGTACAAATTTACTTGGAATACATAAAAATACACCAAATATTACTACTAAGAATGTTACTACTAATCTTTTATCTTTTTGCATACGATTCACCTATAAACATTTTATCACAATAAGTATTTTAAGTATAGAAAAACTCACCCAAAGGTGAGTTAAATTATTTAACAAATGGTATTAAAGCCATAAATCTTGCATATTTAACTTGTTCAGCAATATGTCTTTGATGTTTAGCACAAGCACCAGTCATTCTTCTTGGTAAAATCTTGCCTTTATCATTAATATATTTATTGATAATCATAACATCTTTATAATCTACGCTTTTTCCAGCACACATTTGACATATTTTCTTTTTCTTACGATAAAATTCTGCCATTATTCTTATCCTCCTTTAACTAAAATGGTAAATCATCACTACTTAAAGTAAATTCATCCCCAAAGTCTTTATAAGGATCTTCACTAATATCAGTTGTTTCAACAGCACTAGGTGCAACTGGTGATGGACTATATGCTGCATTATTATTACTAGCTGGAGCACTATATCCTGCACCTGCTTGAGCATTTGCACCATCATTTTTACTTCCTAAGAATTCAAAATTATCAACCACAACATCTGTTGTATATCTCTTAGTACCATCTTGTGCATCATAACTATTATTTCTAATTCTTCCTTGAACTAAAATCATTTGTCCTTTACGACAATATCTATTAATAGTTTGAGCACTTCTATTAAAAGCTACACAATTAATAAATTCCGTATCTCTTTCACCATCACGGCTAACAAAGTCACTTTGACAAGCTAGTGAAAATCTTGATATTTCCATATTACTTTGAGTCATTCTTGATTCGGGATCTCTTGTAAGTCTCCCAGTTAATATTACTTTGTTCATAATTATTCTCCTTCAACTTTGATAATTAAATGTCTTAAAACATTTTCATTAATAGAAACTTTTCTATCAAATTCTTGAAGGGTTTCATGTGTTACTTCAACAGTCATAACATAGTAGTATCCACTAACTTCTTTTTTAATAGGATAAGCTAATTTCTTTCTACCCATTTCTTTGAATTCGATAACTTTAGATGGTTTCTTGTTTATTAACTTTTGTAAATCTTCACTAGTCTTTTTAATAGTTTCTTCATCTAATGTAGACTTAACAATAAACATAATTTCATACTTAGTCATCAATATCCACCTCCTTACGGTCTTTTCGGCTTCCTTAGAAGCAAGGAGTAATTTCTTTACTCGCAAGTATTATAACAAATATATATTCAAATTACAAGCAAAATTGCATACTTTCCCACAAAAAAAGCAAGCTTTTTACAGCTTACTTTCTAGTTATCAATTGTCTTCCATTCCGTGTTTCCACACTTAGTACAAATTCTAGGTGCTAAAACCTTTTTCCCTTTTGGAAGCTTCATACCAGTATCTATTTTACTACAAAGCAAACCAGACTCTGGATCAATATATGCTACACCAAACTTAGCATCACTACAACAATTACATTCTTTATCTTTCATATTCTTCCTCCACTTATATTATGGATTAAACAAAATTTAATATACTTATTTTTAAAAAATTTTGTTCAGTTAAATGAACGTCAAAAAAAACAACTAACCATTAAGTTAATTGTTTTCATCTAATTAAACTAATTCTAGTTTTACTTCTAAAGCATCGTCTCCACGACGTTCTTTAAGTTTAATAATTCTAGTATATCCACCATTTCTAGTTTCATAAGTTTTAGCTAGTTCATTAAATACTTTAGATACAACTTCATTATCATTATGTAAGAAAGCAAGTGCTTTTCTACGAGCAACAAGTGAACCATCTTTTCCATAAGTAATCATTTTATCAACAAATTTTCTTACTTCTTTAGCTCTAGCTTCAGTAGTTACAACATAACCATTCATGATTACATCTTTAGTAAGTCCAGCTAAAATACTTCTTCTAATTCTAGTTTCTCTTCCTAATTTTCTATATTTCATATTCTACTCCTTAAATGTAAGTCCTAATTCTTCAACTTTATCAAGAACTTCTTTTAATGATTTCTTTCCTAAGTTTCTGATCTTAGTAACTTCTACTTCTTTTTTGTTAACTAAATCTTGAACGGTATGAATACCAGCTCTTTTTAAACAATTATAAGCTCTTACTGAGAATTCAACTTCTTCAATTGGTGTTTCAAGTGTCTTAGTCATTGTATCAATTTTCTTTTCTTGCATAATATTAGCAATATTACTAATTGAATTTAAATCTGAGATTATTGTAAAGTGTTCAATTAATATCTTAGCACCAAGTGCCATAGCTTCTTCTGGAGTCATAGATGCATCAGTAGTAACTTCCATAACTAATTTATCATAAGTTTCATCTTGACCAACACGAGTATCTAATACTTCATATTTAACTACTTCAATTGGTGAGTAATTTGAATCTATTGCAATAACCCCTGCAACATTATTATCCATATTAGCTTTATTAACAGCAGCTGGTGTAAATCCACGACCATTATTAACAGTCATTTCAATACTAATTTTTCCTCCAGCAACTAAATTACAAATTACTAAATCTGGATTCATAACTTCAATATCAGCATCTTGTTCAATATCTGAAGCAAGAACAGGTCCTTCTTGAGATTTTGTAATTCTTATAACTTTTTCTCCATTTGAATGATTTTTAACAACTAATTTTTTGATATTTAATACCATAGTTGTAACATCTTCAACAACACCTTCTATTTTTTGAAATTCATGCATTACACCATCAATTTTAATAGAAGTAACAGCACTACCAGGTAAACTTGATAGAAGTACTCTTCTCATTGCATTACCAATAGTAGTACCAAAACCTCTTTCTAATGGTTCAATTTCAAACTTAGCATAATGATTGCTTTCTTGATATTCAGTAATTTTATAGTCTGGTTTTTCAAATTTTATCATAGTACACGTTCCTTTCCCTTATTAGTTTCTTGGTCTTTTTGGTGGACGACATCCATTATGAGGAATTGGTGTTTCATCAGTTATACTTGTAATTTCAAGTCCTGCAGTTTGAAGTGATCTAATTGCATTTTCTCTTCCAGGTCCAAGACCTTTAACAAATACATCAACTTTTTTAACTCCAGCTTCAACAGCAGCAGCTGCAGCAGCTTCGCTAGTAAGTCCAGCAGCAAATGGAGTTTTCTTTTTACTTCCTTTATAACCAATTCTACCAGCTGATGACCAACTAATAGCGTTACCTTCTTTATCACTTATAGTAACAATAGTGTTATTATAAGTTGAATGAATGTGAGCAACAGCTTCAGGAATATTCTTCTTTATTTTTCTTTTTCTTCTATTATATGCCATATATTAACACCCTACTTTCCGACCTTTTTCTTATTAGCTACAACTTTTCCTTTACCTTTACGAGTCTTAGCATTTCTACTAGTTCTTTGACCTCTTACAGGTAATCCTTTTTTGTGTCTAATACCTTCATAACAATTTATTTCCATTTTGTTCTTTATACTCATTTGAACGTCACGTCTTAGGTCACCTTCAACTGTATATTTATCAATTTCACGACGAAGTTTAGCAATTTCATCTTCAGTTAAATCCTTAATTTTTTTAGTTGGTTCAACTTTTGCATCTTCACAAATAGTATTTGCTAAATTTCTACCAATACCATAAATTGCTGTAAGTCCAATACAAGTATGTTTTTCATTTGGTAATTCAATATTCTTAATTCTTGCCATTTATATTTCCTCCTTAACCTTGTACTTGTTTATGTTTAGGATTTTCACAAATAACCCTAACTTTTCCTTTTCTTCTAATGATTTTACATTTTTTGCAAATCTTTTTTACTGATGGTCTAACTTTCATAATTTCACTCCTTATCTATTATTCCATTTTATAATCCCACGTGTTAAATCGTATGGTGAAAGTTCCACTGTAACTTTATCACCTGGTAGAATACGAATCATATTCATACGCATTTTACCAGAAACGTAGGCTTTTACAGTGTGTCCATTACTAAGTTCAACTAAGTAATCACTACCCTTTAAAACTTCAGTAACTTTTCCTTCTACTTCAATTTTATCTTTTTTTCCCATATTTTAATCTCCTGTTAATATTTCATATCCATCTTTTGTAACTAATACAGTATTTTCATAGTGACAAGATGGCTTTCCATCCATAGTTTTAACTGTCCAGTCATCATCACATAGATATACTTTTTTACTACCTAAATTAAGCATAGGTTCAATAGCAATAACCATACCAGCCTTAAGTCTAGTCATATTGCCGTCATCAAAGTTACAAATATCAGGTTCTTCATGCATTTCAAGTCCAATACCATGTCCACATAATTCTTCAACTACTGATAAACCATGACTATGAGCATAATCTTCAATCGCACAACTTATATCCCTAACTCTTGCACCTTCTTTAACCTTTGCTACACCTGCATAAAATGCATCTTTAGTATCTTTTACTAAATTTTTAATTTCCTCACTTACATTGCCAACAATATAAGTTCTAGTAGCATCAGCATGATAACCTTTATAACTTAAAACTAAATCTATTGAAACAATATCACCATTCTTGATTTTTCGTCCTCCAGGTATTCCATGCACAACTTCATCATTAATTGATATACAGCTTGTAGCAGGATAACCTTCATAACCTAAACAAGAAGGAACACATCCAATACTTATTATATAATCATGAATTAATGTATCTAATTTCTTAGTGGTAACGCCTGTTTCTAT
The DNA here is from genome assembly GCA_934101795.1 of uncultured Bacilli bacterium. Classification (GTDB taxonomy): domain Bacteria; phylum Bacillota_I; class Bacilli_A; order RF39; family UBA660; genus Onthocola_B. The sequence goes on along the minus strand of CAKORY010000002.1, from coordinate 114,787 downwards.
ATACTTTTCTATATATTTAAAAGTATCAACCAAGTATTTACCAGCTTCTCTCATTAATTCAATTTCTCTATCACTTTTAATACTAATCATTACAAACTTCCACGATATCTTTAAAGATATCTTCTACATCTCTATTAACATCTATTTTATGAAGTTTATTCTTTCCTTCATAATAATCAATTAATGGCTTTGTATTATCTATAAATGATTTATATCTAACTTTGAATGCATCAGCATTATCATCTCCTCTTTTAACAAGGCTGCTTCCACATCCATCACAAATACCATCAACTTTTGGTTTTAAAGCTTCTACATTTAGATTATATGACTTTCCACAACTACATGTAAGTCTACCCAAGATTCTATTTATGGCTTCTTCTTCATTTAAATCTAAATATATTACTTCATATTCTTTATCTAGTAAGCTTTCTAAAGCCATTGCTTGATTAAGAGTTCGAGGAAAACCATCCAGAATAAATGGTTTTCCTTCTAAGTTATTAAGTTTTTCTTTGATTAAATCTATCATTATATCATCACTTACTAACTTACCTTCATCAATAATATTTTTAAGCATTAACCCAAATTCAGAACCAGAAGCAATTGCTTCTCTTAACATATCACCAGTTGAAAGGTGATTATAATTAAATTTTTCTTTTAACATTGTACTTTGAGTTCCTTTTCCCGCTGCGGGAGGAGCTATAAATATTATATTTTTCATATTATCTTAATCTCTTTCTCTTAGCAGTATAGCTTCTACTTACCAAACTACTTTCCATTTGTTTATATGTTTCAATTGCAACACCTACAACGATAAGCATTCCTGTTCCTCCAATAGTTACAGCACTTGATAGCTTAAATATTAATGAGAACAAAACAGGTATAGCTGCAAGTATTACAAGGAATATACTTCCCACAAAAGTAAGTTTTCCCATTGAATTACTAATATATTTACTAGTATCTTCACCAGGTCTTATTCCAGGAATATATCCTCCACGTTCATTTAAGTTTTTACTCATTTCATCTGGATTCATTACCATAAAAGTATAAAAATATCCAAAGAATAATATTAGTATAATATATAACACAAAACCAGTTGGTGTATTATAAACAATATACTTATTAACAAAATCTATTGCATTTTGATTCTTAGTAAGTGCAACTATTGTTGCAGGTATTGTAGTAAGAATTGATGCAAATATTACCGGCATAACTCCAGCAGAGTTAAGCTTTATTGGTAAGAAACTATTTTGAGCACCATAAGCACTAGTTGACTTATTAGCATATTGAATTGGTATTCTTCGTTCAGCAAGTTGTATCCATATTATACCTACGATAATAAGTATATATATAAGAATAAATAAGCTAAAGAATAAAATACCTAATGCAGATTCATAAGTTCCACTTGTAATAAATCCATCATATGCGCCGATAAATATACTAGGCATACTAAGGATTATACCAGCCATAATTAGCATAGATTGACCATTACCAATACCTTTATTAGTAATTTGATCACCCATCCATAAACAGAATGCTGTACCAGCAGTCATAACTAAAGCTGTTTTAAGTTGTACAAAAGTACTTACATTACCCATATAAGCAATACATAATACATAGGCTTGGAAGAAACCAATAATAATACCCATATAACGGTTAATTTTATTAATTTTTTGTCTTCCAACATAACCTTGTTCTTTTAAATCTTTGAAATATGGAATAATATCCATTTGCAATAATTGAGTAATTATTGATGCAGTGATATAAGGAGAAACTCCTAAAGCAAATATAGAGAAGCTTCTAAGTCCACCACCACTCATGATATTAAATATTTCTAAGAAACCTAGATCTTCATAAATTTGACTAGCCCAAGGAATCGTAACAGATGATCCTAGAGCAAAAAGACCTAAACAGAATAATGTAAAATATATTCTTTTTCTTAAATCTTTGTTAGCTTTATTAAACAATTGAGAAAAGCCACGAAACATCTAAATCACCTCAGCTTTGCCACCAATATTTTCAATTTTTGTAACAGCTTTTGCAGAGAATCTATTAGCTTTAACAGTAAGCTTTTTAGTTAACTCACCACTACCTAATACTTTAACTCCGTCAAGTTGTTTCTTTATTATTTTTCTTTCTTTAAGTACTTCTGGAGTAACAACATCACCATCATTAAAGAATTTATCTAAATCACTTAAGTTAATAACAGCAAATTTAGTTTCAAAATTCTTATTATTAAATCCTCTGATAGGAATTCTTCTATATAGAGGTGTTTGTCCACCTTGGAACCAAGCTTTAATTGAAGCACCACTTCTTGATTTTTGACCATTTTCTCCACGAGTAGATGTTTTACCCATTCCAGATCCTGGTCCTCTACCAACTCTTTTAGATGCTTTCATTTCTTTAGTTTTTGGTAAATTTTCTAATCTCATATTATAATTCCTCAACTTTCTTGCCACGAAGTTCAGCTATATGTTCTGGAGTTCTTTGGCTCTTTAATGCTTCTAAAGTAGCTTTAGCAACATTAACTTGAGTATTAGCTCCAAGGCTTTTAGCAACTATGTCTTTAACACCAGCTAGTTCAAGAACTGCACGAGCAGCACCACCAGCGATAATTCCACGACCTTCTTTAGCAGGTTTAACTAGAACTACAGCTCTACCTACTTTAGCTTCAGCTTCATGAGGAATAGTTCTTCCTTCGCTTAATGCAACTTTACATACATTTTTATTAGCTGCTTGTAAAGCTTTTTTGATAGCTTCAGGAACTTCATTTGCTTTTCCGCTACCAATACCAACTAAACCTTTACGGTTTCCAACTGCAACAGTAGCACAGAAACGGAAATGTCTACCACCTTGAGTAACTTTAGTAACTCTAGTAATAGAAATAACTTTTTCTTCTAATAAATTTTTCTTGTCTTGTCTTTTATCTTCTTTTCTCATGCTACCCTCCTTAAAACTCTAGTCCAGCTTCTCTAGCAGCATCTGCTAAAGCTTCAACTCTACCATGATATTGGTAACCACCACGGTCAAATACCACAGTTTTAATTTTTAATTTTTTACATTTTTCAGCAATATCTTTTCCAACAGCTTTAGCTGCTTCAATATTACCACCATTAGCTATTTTTAATTCTAAATTTGAAGAACTAGCAAGGGTAGTCTTAGTTACATCATCTATAACTTGAGCATAAATACCTTTATTAGATCTAAATACATTTAATCTAGGACGCATTGCAGTACCACTAATAGTTTTACGTACTCTTTCATGACGTCTTACACGTGATTTATTACTTGCTTCTTTTTTAATCATACTTTAACTCCTCCCTATGCCGCTTTCTTTCCTTCTTTACGACGAATATGTTCACCTTTATAACGAATACCTTTGCCTTTATAAGGTTCTGGTCTTCTTATCTTACGAACATTAGCCGCAAATTCAGATACTTTTTGTTTATCAATACCATGAATAGTAATTTCAGTATTACTTTCACTAGTAACTGTTAAACCTTCTGGTGCTTCGATAATAACTGGATTTGAATAACCAGCATTAATAGTAATTTTATTACCACTAACTTGGAATCTATAACCAACACCAACTGCTTCTAATCCTTTATCATAGCCTTCAGAAACACCAACTATCATATTACTAATTAATGAATTAGTAGTACCTTGCATCATATTAGCTTCTTTACTTGGTTTAACTTGTTTAGTTAAAACAACACCATCTTGAGCTACTACACTTACAAGTTTACTAAATTCATAGTTAAGTTCTCCCTTAGGACCCTTAACATCTACTACGTTTCCATTAACGCTAACTGTAACGCCGTCAGGAATGCTTATTTTTCTTTCACCTATTCTACTCATAATACATGCTTACCATATATAGGCAAGAACTTCGCCTCCTAACCCTTTACTTCTAGCTTCTTTATCAGTCATTAAACCTTCAGAAGTTGAGATTATAGCAATACCTAGTCCGTTTAGAACTCGAGGAATTTCATCCACTTTAGCATAAACTCTTAAACCAGATTTACTAATTCTTTTAAGTCCAACTATAACTCTTTCTTTTTTAGGACCATATTTAAGTGTTAAAGTTAATTTATCACCATTACTATTTTTTTCATATACATAATCAGCGATATAGCCTTCATTTTTAAGTATTTCAGCAATACCCAAAGTCATTTTAGTACCAATAACTTCAACAGTTGCATATCTCATTTGATTAGCATTACGAATACGAGTTAACATATCTGCTATTTTATCTTGTACAAACATAATTTTCCTCCTTCTACCAACTAGATTTCTTTACACCTGGTAATTTACCTTCATTTGCAAGTTCTCTAAAACAAATTCTGCAAATTCCATATTTTCTAAGTACTCCGTGAGGTCTTCCACAACGATTACATCTTGTGTAAGCACGAGTTGAAAATTTAGGTGTTCTTTGATTTTTAACAATCATACTTTTCTTTGCCATAGTGCCTCCTTAATTCTTGAAAGGCATTCCAAAGCCTTTTAATAAACTTTTAGCTTCTTCATTGCTCTTTGCAGTAGTAACGAATATAATATCCATACCACGTACTTTTAACACTTCATCATATTCAATTTCAGGGAATATTAATTGTTCTTTAATACCAATTGTATAATTTCCTTTTCCATCAAAAGCATGTCCTGAAACTCCACGAAAATCTCTAACACGAGGAAGCCCAATTCTTACTAATTTTTCAAAGAAGTTATACATATTTTCACCTCTAAGTGTTACTTTAACACCAACAGGTTGACCTTCTCTTAATTTGAAACCAGCAATTGATTTACGAGCTTTTGTTACAACAGGTTTTTGACCACTAATAGCTTCTAGATCTTTTACAGCTGCAGTAATATATTTTTCATCTTTACTACCTTCTCCAACACCCATATTGATAACAATCTTTTCAAGTTTTGGAACAGCCATAATAGTAGTATAATTATGTTCTTTCATTAATTCTGGAACAATTTTTTCATCATATAATTTTCTAAAATTACTCATAACTACTTACTCACTTTCTTAGAAGTCTTAGCTTTCTTTTCAGCTTTTTCTTCTACTTTTTCGCTTTTTTTAGAAGCTTTAGCTTCTTTTTCATCAATTACCTTTACATTAGAAACATGTATAGGAGCTTCGATTTCAAATATTCCACCTTTATCATTCATACTTGTAGGTTTACTATGTTTTTTAACAATATGTACACCTTCAACAACTACTTTAGATTCAAGTTTTAATGTTTTAATAACTTTACCAGTTTTACCTTTATCAGCACCAGCAATTACTTTAACAGTATCTCCAACTTTTACTTTCATTTTGCCTCCTATAATACTTCTGAAGCAAGAGAAACAATCTTCATATAATCTTTTTCTCTTAACTCTCTAGCTACAGGTCCTAAAACACGAGTACCAATTGGTGATTTATCATCTTTAATAAGTACACATGCATTATCATCAAATTTGATATAAGAACCATCATTTCTTCTAACGCCTTCAACGCTTCTAACGATTACGGCTTTAACAACTTTACCTTTTTTTACTGGACTGTTAGGAATAGCTTTTTTAACAGTTCCAACAACAACATCCCCGATATTACCATATTTAACTTTAGAACCACCAAGAACTCTAATAACTAATAGTTCTCTAGCTCCAGAGTTATCAGCAACTTTAAGTCTACTTTCTTGCATTACCATAATAATACCTCCTAAAGGATAACAGCTTTAGTTAAAATTTCTACTAATTCATATCTTTTAGTTTTAGATAATGGTCTAGTCATTCTAATCTTTACTGTATCTCCTACTTTTGCTTCATTCTTTTCATCATGAGCAGCATATTTCTTTGAATATTTAACATTTTTCTTATACAAAGGATGTCTTTTTGATGTTTCAACATTAACAGTTATTGTTTTGTTATTAGAGCTACTAACAACTTTACCAATTAATTCTTGTTTCTTTTCTGTCATTATTTATTACCTCCATCAATTTCTCTTTCTTTAAGAATAGTTTTCATTCTTGCAACATCTCTTCTTAATATTTTAAGTTCAACTGGTTTTTCAAGTGTACCATTTGCATGTTGCATTCTCTTTGTAAATAATTCTTCCTTTGTATCTCTGATTTTTTTTGTTAAATCTTCTGTAGATAACTTTTTAAGTTCCTTAATTTCCAAGAGAATCACCATCCTTTACTGTTTCTTTTTTTATAAATTTTGATTTAACAGATAATTTATGAGAAGCAAGTCTTAAAGCTTCACGAGCTATAGCTTCTTCAACACCTGTAATTTCAAACATAATTTTTCCATTTTTAACAACTGCTACCCATTCATCTACTGAACCTTTACCTTTACCTTGTCTAGTTTCTAGAGGTTTTTTAGTTCTAGGCATATGTGGGAATATGTTAATAAATACTTTTCCACCACGTTTCATATAACGTGTCATAGCAATACGAGCTGCTTCAATTTGACGAGCTGAAATCCATCCGCCTTCAACAGCTTGTAAACCGTATTCACCAAAATGTAATTCTGTATTACCTTTAGCTTTTCCATCATAACTTACTCTATGACTTTTACGATATTTAGTTCTTTTTGGCATTAACATTTTTATCAGCTCCCTTCAAAGTCTTTTTAGCAGGAAGTATTTCATTTTTATAAATCCAAACTTTAACTCCGATTTTACCATAAGTTGTATCAGCTTCAGCTATAGCATAATCAACATCAGCTCTGATAGTATGTAGTGGCACAGTACCTTCAGTATAACCTTCAGTTCTAGCCATTTCTGCTCCACCAAGTCTTCCTGATACAGCAGTTTTACATCCTTTAGCTCCAGCTTTCATTACATTTCTAATAGCTCTTTTTTGAGCTGATCTAAATGGTGCTCTAGCAGCTATTTGATTAGCTATATTTTGAGCAACTAATGAAGCATTTAAATCTGGATTCTTTTCTTCAATTATATTAACAAATACTTCTTCATTAACTAATTTAGATAATTTCTTTCTTAATTTTTCAATATCTTCTCCACCACGTCCGATGATAACACCAGGTTTAGCAGTATAGATACTAACTTCACACTTATTGTTTTTTCTTTCAACAATAACACTTGCAATAGCGGCTTCTTTAAGATTTTTTTCTAAATATTCTCTTATTTTAATATCATTTATTAAATATTCTTGATAATTATCTTTAGAATACCATTTACTTTGCCAAGTTTTATTAACACCAAGTCTGTATCCTATAGGATTTACTTTTTGTCCCATTATTACTTAACTCCCTTCGCTTCATCAGTTACTTTAACAGTAATATGACTACTTCTCTTATCATGGCGGTCTACATTTCCACGACTTGCAAATTTAATTCTTTTATAAACAGGTCCTGGATTAATGTAACATTCACTAATTCTTAGTTCAGATTCATTTGCACCGTTATTGTTAACAGCATTTGCAACAGCTGAATTTAAAACTTTAAGAATTAATCTACTAGCTTTTGTATTAGTGTTTTCTAATATTCCTCTAGCAGTTTCAACATCTTTTCCTCTAATTAAGTCCATTGTCATTCTAGCAAGTCTAGGCTTAATTAAAGCATTTTTATGAATTGCGTATGCTTCCATGTTACCTCCTACTTATTACCTGCATGGCCTGTAAATTTACGAGTTTGTGAAAATTCTCCTAATTTATGTCCAACCATGTCTTCAGTTATATAAACTGGAATAAAATCTTTTCCATTATGAACAGCTATAGTATGACCAACAAAGTCAGGAAAAATAGTAGATCTTCTTGACCAAGTCTTAATAACTGTTTTTTTATTGCCTTTATTCATTTCTTGAACCTTTTTCATAAGTGATTCTTCAACATAAGGTCCTTTTTTTAAACTTCTTGCCATTTTTCCTCCTATTATTTAGCCTTTCTACTAACTATAAGCTTTTCGCTTTTCTTTTTACTCTTACGAGTCTTAACTCCAAGTGCAGGTTTACCCCATGGAGTCATTGGGTTCTTACGTCCAATAGGTGCACGTCCTTCTCCACCACCATGTGGGTGATCATTAGGGTTCATAACAGATCCACGGTTTGTAGGTCTAATACCCATATGACGTTTTCTACCAGCTTTTCCTAAGTTTACAAGTTTGTAATCTTCATTACCAACAATACCAATACTTGCAATACATGTTCCAAGAACTAGTCTTGTTTCACCAGATTGTAAACGAAGCATTACATATTTTCCTTCACGACCTAGTATTTGAGCTCCAGCTCCAGCACTTCTACACATTTCAGCGCCTTTACCAGGTTGAAGTTCAATACAATGAACCATTGTACCAACCGGAATATTTTTAAGAGGTAATGCATTACCAACTTTGATATCAGCACCTTCACCATTTTCGATAATCATATCTACTTTTAATCCATTTGGTGCAATAATATATTTCTTTTCTCCATCTTTATAATTAATTAGAGCAATGTTAGCATTTCTATTTGGATCGTATTCAATACTTGCAACACGTCCAGTAACGCCAACTTTATTTCTTTTATAATCAATAACACGGTATTTTCTTTTAGCTCCACCACCAATGTGACGAACTGTCATTTTACCTTGATTATTTCTTCCACCAGTTTTACTCTTACTAGCTAAAAGTGACTTAGTAGGAGTTGAAGTTGTTAATTCTTCATTTGCTAGTGTACTCATTCCACGACGACCATTAGTCGTTGGTTTATAATGTTTTATAGCCATATTCTTTTCCTCCCTACTATATTTCTATAGAAGAGCCTTCTGCTAAGGTAACAATAGCTTTTTTATAAGTCTTAGTTCTTCCAGCATATTTTCCAACTCTTCTTCTTTTAGATTTTGTATTTAATGTATTAACACTAACTACACTAACTTTAAAAGCTTCTTCGATAGCTTTTTTAATTTCTAGTTTATCAGCATCTTTAGCTACTTTAAATGTATAAATACCATTTTGTCTTTCAGCCATAGATTTTTCAGTTATAACTGGTGCAATAATAATATCAGAATAATGTCTCATTATTTAAGCACCTCCTCAATTTTATTTACTGCAGCTTCATCAACAACAACTACATCAGCATTTACTAAGTCATAAACATTTACTTCTTCAGCATATATAACTAAACAATTTGGTAAATTTCTTGTTGCTAAATAAAGGTTTGCAGCATCATCACTTGTAACAAATAATACTTTATCTTCTAATTTTAATGCATCTAACATTTTTATAGCATCTTTAGTTTTAGTGCTTTCTATATTGAAGTTATCAACAACTACTAAAGCTTTTTCTAATACTTTTTCAGATAAAGCACTCTTTAATGCAAGTACTCTTTCTTTCTTATTAATTTTGAAACTAAAGTCACGGTTACCAACACCAAATGGTACTCCGCCACCAACCCATTGAGTAGCTCTTATACTACCTTGACGAGCTCTACCAGTTCCTTTTTGTTTCCATGGTTTTCTTCCACCACCAGAAACTTCACTTCTATTTTTAGTTTTTCTTGTTCCTTGACGACTAGCATCTAATTGTAAACGAATCATTTTCTTAAGTGCATCATCATTTACTTCAATTTTAAAGATACTATCATTTAATGTTAAATCTTTTACTTTTTCACCATTTAGGTTCTTAACACTTATCTTTGTCATTTTAATTCCTTTCTAAGCAAGTATTACTTACTTTCTTCTTCCTTAGTTTCTTCTTTAGTATCTGCTACTTCATTTGCAGTTTCAGCAGCTTCTTCTGTTACTTCTGGAGTTTCTTCAACAACTTCATCAACAACAGTTTCTACTTCATAAGTAAGAATTTCTTTTGGATCTTCCTTTCTGCTATTTTTAACAGCAGTCTTAATTAATACTAAAGAATTTTTTGCACCTGGAACATTTCCACTAACTAAAATATAGTTTTCTGCATCGTTTACTTCGATGATTTCAAGATTTTGAATAGTAACTGTATCAACACCCATGTGTCCAGCTAACTTTTTGCCTTTCAAAACTCTCTTTGGTAACATAGTACCAAGTGAACCCGGTCTTCTATGATAATGAGAACCATGAGTCATTGGTCCACGAGATTGGTTATGACGTTTAATAACCCCTTGGAAACCTTTTCCTTTACTTGTACCTGTTACATCAACAACTTCTCCAACGCTAAATACTGAAGCAGAAATTGTATCACCAATATTATAAGTTGATTCTACATCTCTTATTTCTTTTAAGTAGCGCTTAGGAGTAGTATTTGCTTTTTTAGCATTTCCCATTTCTGGTCTGTTTGCTTGTTTTTCTTTCTTTTCGAATACACCAAGTTGAATTGCATTATAACCGTTCTTACTGGTAGTTTTAACTTGCATTACTACGTTAGGTTCAGTTTCAATAACTGTAACAGGAATTAACTTACCTTCCTTAGTAAATACTTGAGTCATTCCAACTTTGCGTCCTAAGATTCCTTTCATAATTTCTTTCCTTCCTTTTCTTATAATTTAATATTTACATCAACACCACTAGGTATGTCTAAGTGTTGTAATGCATCAACAGTTTCTTTGCTTGGATTTTTAATATCGATTAATCTCTTATGAGTTCTTCTTTCGAATTGTTCCCTCGCATCTTTATATTTGTGAACTGCTCTAAGTACTGTAACTTTTTCAATTTCTGTTGGTAGTGGAACAGGTCCAGAAATTTCGCCGCCAGTTCTTTTAACAGTTTCAACAATTTTTCCAGCAGCTACATCAAGTAATTGATGATCATATGCTTTCAAATTAATTCTAACTTTATCTTTTGACATTTTTTCATGTCCTCCTTTCGCCTATATCTAGTATAGACATACTCCGTACAAGTTCTCCGTTTTCACTATTTTTACTACCAACTTATCCTAGTGTATCGGTAACCTCGCACATCCACGCAGCCATACGTATTCAATTATAACATTAAATTCTATGAAAAAGCAAGCAAAAATGTGCATTTTTTTTATTTTTGTTGTTATAGTACATAAAGTAAAACTTAATTTTCTTCATTTTTTATTAATAAATACTAACTTATCATATTACTTTTTTAAAAATGAAGTATTTTTCTCTACTAGTTATATGAGATGCTAATAACGGAGCTAAAAAAGACTTGAAATCAAAAAAATAAATAAAAAATGATAAATTTAAAATCAACTATAGCATATGTAATTTAAAAAAGGTAACAAATTTCTCAAGAAACATAACATACTAAATTATAATCAAAAAACCCTCAACATTTTGTCAAGAGTTATTCTTATATTTATTTTTCACATAAAGGATAATAAATTACAAATTTCCACACATTATCAACTTTTTCAATAACTATTTGATCTGTATCAACCGATAAAATTTTTCTATTGGCATTAACACTTCTAACTTTATAATCATCAATTTTTTTAATTTTACATTTTTTTGGTTTACAAATGTATATATCCCCATCTACTTCATCGAGATTACCTTCATTTCTAAAAGCATATTCAAAAACTTCATTAGCTTTATTTTTAACATCATCTATTTTATCGCCTTCATATTTAAAACATTCATAATCAAATTGATTAACAAATAAAGCTTCAGTAACATCTTCATATATTCTATTAAATTGATTATAATTATCCACCAATTCTTTAATATTACTTAATTCTTTTTTCTCTTTAAAATAAACTGTTAAAAAATGTATTCCAATACCTAGTAAAAAACCAAGAACAATAGCTACTAAAACAATTATTATTTTTTTCTTCATTATCCTTCTCCTTAATATTTATAGCAACTAACACCCGGACCATAAACGGTAGGGGATTTACAACAATTACAAACGTATTTTTTTCCATAACATGGACTTGTAGTTTCATGTGAACCTACAGGATCACAACGGCCTCCTCCACCATAAGATGACGGACACGAACTTTTATTTGAACAAACTCTATCTGGTTCATATATTGTTGGTCCAGAAGGAGGTTTAGAACCTGAACCTGAGCCAGAACCTGAGCCAGAACCTTGGTCTGGATCTGGATCCGGAGTATATGAAAAATCACAATAACCTACTCTTTCTCCATAAGTATCACAATTTCCAACATCATCACAAATATTAATAGATAAATAATTTTTACCATCAATTGCGCTTGCATAAGTATATCGACTCGAATTTGGATAATAACTACTATAACGATTTGATAATTGCCATGTAAAATCACAACCATTTTTATCTCTGCAATAAACGTCAAAGTTTAAACCAGAATCACAATCAAACGATGACGAAACATGATATGTCGGAGGTTCATTATCAACACAAACATATCCATAACTTTTATAACTTGTATTTCCAACTTTATCTATCGTATGAATATAATAAGTATCTTCTCTACTAACAGAATACCTAAGATTATAAGAATTGGTATTAGTAACCATATTCCATGAAGAAGGTTTACTAGCACTGTTAGTAACAGCATAACCAACAATACCAGATTCATAATCAACAAGTAATGCAGATATTAAATGACTCTTAGAACAAGTACTTGAAGAAGAACTTCTAATAGTAATAGTTGGATTAACTTCATCTACATTAGCAATATAACTACTTATACCAGAACATAAACCGGTTTTACTACAAGCTTTAACATAATACACTACATCAAATTCTGATTTATCAACATATTTATAACTTCCCGTACTACTTAAATTATTTTTATTAGTACCATAATAATAGATTAAATCTTGAGAACCTTTACTAACACTTTTCCAAGTCAAAGTATAACTAGAACTATGATATTTACCAGAACCCAATCCATCTGAAGCCGTAAATACTGGTGCTTCTGGTTCTACATCTATCATTTCAACTTTAAACTTATAAACATTATTAGAAATATTTCCAACTTTATCTTTAACACAAACAGAATACTCACCAGCTCCCAAATCTTTTTTTAAAACAGTACTAGTAATTTTATCTGTAAAATTTACATTTGCACAACTAGTAATATCTTTATCTGTCAAATAAATACTATCAATACCAGAACCATTACCATCACTAATCCTAATAGTTACTGATTTACTACGAGGAACCCACTCATATTGTTTATAAATATCAACAGCAGTCACAAACGGTGCTTCTTTATCAATTTTTATTACTTTTTTTGCTTCACTTTGAACATCATCAAATTCAACGCTACACTTAATAGTATCTTCGCTTATACTTGTAGTTTTAGTTGTTAAAGTTGCCTCAGAACCTGATAAACCGGTCGAACTAATCCAATTATATCTAGCATCTTCTTTAATTGCTTCATTATTATATAAAACTCCTAATGTAATATTATCGTCAAACCATTGTGAACTATCAAAAGTCTTACAAACATTACCCTCCATTTTACAAATTTGTAAATTTAAAGTTTTAGTATAAGTTTTACATTTCCCGTCTTCAGTTCCTAAATCATGTGCTAATTGAGCTGTATATTTTCCATCTGCAAAAGTAGACTTTATTATATAACAATTCATACTTTTTTTAGTTTGAGGATCATAAATATTATTTTCATCATCTGGAGTTACATATCCTTCTTTAATTAAATCTTCTACACTTATTGTAGTTATATTTGTCTCTTGTGCATATTCAGCAGCTTTAGCTTCCAAATAAGATACAAGATTATCATAATCTTTTTCTAGTATTTTACTTCTTACATTTATAAACGTAACTGTAGACAGTGAAATAAGAAGAGATAAAATAACAATAACTGCAATTAATTCTGTTAAAGTAAATCCTTCTTTATTATGATATACGCTCATATCATTAACCTCCATATATTATAAGAATATATATTTTTTAAAAAAAAGTCAAGAAAAAAACTCTTAACTATTTTCTTTTTTGTTACAACTCAGATAAAAAATGAAAAAAATTTAATTTTCTTCATTTTTTTGTTAATAAACCTTAACTTATCAACCAACATTTTTTAAAATCACGTCTTATTTTATGATAATTATATGAGATAATTCAAATATAAAGTAAGTGATCGCAATGTCTTCAAATTATAACAAAGGTATTTATGAACAACTAAAACAAGTACTTAAAAAAATTGATAAAATGATGATAGAAAATATAATACAATCACAGACTATACAAGAACTAAAAAAGATGGTATCTAAATTAGAAGATGAAATAGTAGCATTAATTTTAGAAATTGAAAGACTAAAAAATAATCACAATAAAAATAGTAACAATTCAAGTAAACCATTTAGTAAATAGAATGAAAGAAAATGTACATAATAATTTATTGTTTCTAGAAAAATTCTTTATTCCACTTTCTAATAACAGAGCTGAAACTGACTTAAGATAAACAAAATAAGATTATTGCATTCGAAGCCATAAGTTCTTTATTAGATGATAAACTTGTTCTTATTTAAAATAGGATAAATTTTACTAATCTATCCCATTTTTGACATGTTCTATCTGAACAATAGCTTTTTTTATAACCAAAAGAAAAAAATAGGATAATTTACCCTATTTAAATATCTTATTTAGTAATAGTTAATGAATTACTAATATTTCCACCATCATTAGATGTTGTAGTATAAACTCCAGAATTAAATTCAAGCACAACTCTAGTACCACCGCTAATGTTTCTAGTAAGTATTTTTTTAACATAATCTTCAGTATAGTTTCTTTTATTAGAAGAATATCTAGAAACAAAAGTTATATAATTAGCATAAACCGAACTTGGATAAGCAAAATAATCACAATCAACTGTTCCACCATATCTACTAAAATTTGAAACCTCAGCTTCTCTAATTGGCCGAGAAACGTTTACTTCATTATATCTTTTATAATTATCAGCAATCACATTAATCTTACTTTTAGCTGTTGACACTGAAGAACCAACACCACTTTGTAATGTAACATTTCCAATACACTTTGCACTAACCGCGGTAACTTTACCAGTTGAACCACTACCAGACTTTGACACAATTCTCCAATGCATGTTTTGATAATAAATATAAAGACCTAAACCATAATCAGCTAAATACTTACTAACCTTTAAATTACTAAGTGTATAAATTGGTCCTTCATTTCCAGCATTATCAACAGCCTTAATATAAACCGTAGATTGACCAACTTTATCTATTCTATAAATATCAGTTGGACTAGACCATCTTGATTTATCTAATGAAAATGAAAATCCAGCTAAACCACTTAAATCATAACTACTATAAGAAGGCATTATATAAAGAGGTTCTGCCGACCAATTACCAGTATAATATGTGCTTCCATATTTACTTCCCTTTTTAACATTAACACTATAAATCCTACCTGGAGCGGTTTTATCATAATATAATTTATAAGCTGAACTAGCTTTTCCAACATTACCAGCTTTATCTAAAGCTCTAAAATAAACACTATTTTTTCCCTCTTTTTTATTTACAAAAGTACTGCCAGATATATCTGTCCAATTACTATTATCATATGAATATTGATATTTAGCAATACCACTTGCATCACTTTTAGAATAACTAAGTTCTCCTTTAATCTCAGTATTAACCCAAGTTTCTTGCTTATAAACTTGACTTCCACCATATTTAGTAAAAGTTAATTTAACATTTGGAGCAGCAGGTATATCCCTATCTATTTTAATAATATATTTACTACTTGATGCACCTACATTACCAGCTTTATCAACTGCTCTAAAATAGATATTTGTTACCCCAGATGTCGAAACATACATTCTATCTCCCGATACATCATACCATCTATAATTATCATTAGAATATTGATATTTTTCAATTCCACTAACATCAGATTTACTATAACTTAGTACTATATAAACATCATCACTTGTCCAAGTATCACTAACATAAGTATTACCATAATAACTTTTTTTATGTAATGAAACATTTAACGCAGAAGGACTAACTTTATCCAGTTTAACTAAATAACTAGAGATAGAACTACAATTATTAAAACCATTACAAGCCTTTACATAATATGTTGTTCCACTTGTCTCATTAGTTATATTTACATGAGCACCTCTAGTATTAAGTGAACTTTTACTAATTCCATAATAATAAGTTATACCACTTGCACTTTTTGATCCACTAAAGGTAAGGGTAAAATTAGATTTATGCCAATTACCACTTGTTATTCCATCACTTGCAGTTATAATCGGAGCTGCTATACTTTCATTTCTGTCAAGTTTTACAACATACGTACTAGCATCACTACAAAATCCAGAAGAATTACATGCTTTTACATAATACGTCGTTCCATTTGTTTCATTATTAACATGAGTACTGGTTCCACTATAATTTAAAGAATTAAATCTGGTTCCATAATAATATGTAACACCACCAGGTGCACTTGACCCACTAAATGATAAAGAAAAATTTTGACGATGCCAATTACCACTTGTTATTCCATCACTTGCAGTTATTTTAGGAGGAGCTATATAAGTTGTCTTATCAATTTTAGCAACATAAGATGATATATCACTACAGACTCCTAAACCATTACAAGCCCTTGCATAATAAGTAGTCCCCTTTGTTTCTTCACTAACATAGGCACTAGTTCCAACGGTATTTACATCATTGCTATTTAATCCATAATAGTAAATAATCCCACTTGGAGCACTTGACCCACCAATATTTAATGTAAAACCATTACGATGCCAATTACCACTTGTTATCCCATCACTTGCAGTTATAGTCGGAGCATTAGGCTTTCCTTTGTCAATTTTAACAATATAATTATTTACATCACCACAAACCCCAATACTATTACAAGCCTTTACATAATAAGTAACTCCATGACTATTTTCATCAACAAAAACAGTATCACCATTATTATTAAGATCATTTTCACTTGTTCCATAAAAATATTTTGCTTTTCCTAACCCTTCTCCTATGTTACTATAAAAACTTAAAGTAAAGCCTTTTATATGCCAATCATTACTTAAAACCCCATCATCCGCGGTAATTATTGGTTTAGTTGGTATTGAATTGATTTTATCAACTTTAACCTTATTAGAAGTAACATTACCGGCTTTATCAACAACACAATAGCTATATGTGCCTCCAATAGTAACAATAAACTTATTATCTTTTTGAATTTCTTCACAAGTTTCAGTATCAAATCCATAACCTTTAATTCCAGATCCCCCCATATCAGTAGCATCAATAACTACTTCTTTTGAAGTACTCCAATTATCATCAAAAGTCACATTATTAATTTTAGGAGCTTGTTTATCAATTCCAACAACACTATTAGCTTCTCCATAAACATTATCAATTGTTAGTTCACATTTATAAGTATTATGACTTACAAGTTCGGTATTAGTTTTAATCATAGGATCTTTACTAGTAAATCCATTCGTACTTGTCCAATTATAAGTAATATTACCTTCAGCAAGAATTGAATTTCTATATTTAACTCTCAAATTAATATCTTCTTTAAACCACTCATCTTTTCCAATAGAAAAACAATTTTCTCCATCATATCGACATATTTCAATGTCCTTAGTTTTTACATAACTATTACATTTTCCATCCACAGATCCCAAATTTTCTGATAATTTAGCCTCATATTTTCCATCACGAAAAACAGATTTTATAATATAACAATTCATACTTTCTTTTGTTTCTGGATTATAAATATTAGCTTGATCATCAGGATTAACATAACCTTCTTTAATTAAATCTTCTACACTAATAACAATAATATTTGTATCATTTGCAAATTCTTCAGCCTTTGTTTCTAAATACATAACTAATTCTTCATATTGCTTTCTTAAAATATTTTTACGCACAGAAATAAAAGTCACAGTTGATATTGAAATTAAAATAGCCAAAATAACTATAACAGCAATAAGTTCTGTTAAAGTAAAGCCTTTATTTCTTTGAACTACTTTCAACAACATCAACCTCCGTATATTATAAGAATATAAATTTTTTTAAAAAAAGTCAAGAAAAAATTCTTAACATTTTCTATTTTGTTAAGAACTAATTTTAATCATTGTATTTATTTAAATTTAAAAGTATATAACTCTTTAAAAAAGCAATAAATTAATTATTACTTTATTAATTAAATTGTTATTTGGTTCTATTAAGAATCATTTCACAACCTTCTTTATTTTCACTTACTGGTAAACCTGCAAATTCCATTATTCTCTTATAAGTTTCCATGTCTATTTTATCAACAAGAATAACATCAAATAAATGTTGAAATGCATTATAATAATAATTAATATCCTTCACGGTGTTTTCTTTGTTCATTTCAATTTTTCTTGAGAAAAGTTCTTCTAAAGCTAAAACATCTCCTCGTAATATTTTTTCAATTAAATCATATAAGTATGGATTAACATATTCAATTACATTAACTTTATAAAGATCCCAATCTCCATAGAAATCTTCTTTAACTCCAATAAATTCATAATTAAATTTTTTATAATTAATTCCTTTTTCTCTAAAAGGCACACCATAGGAAATATATTCATGCTTTTCTTCTATAGCACAATTATTAATTAATTCTTTTTGAAGTTCTCTTATTTTCTCAATACTAAATAAAACCTTATATTTAAATACTTCATTTTCTTTTACCTTATAATAATACATATTAACCTCCTATTCAATTATTAAAGACTCAGTTCCATCCATTTCTTTGGGTATAGCAATATCCATATAATCAAGAATTGTTGGTGCAACATTAACCAAAGTACCTTTTTCTTTTAATTTAATTTTATCATCACATATTATAAACGGAACTAAACTAGTTGTATGAGTAGTACACATGCTTCCATCTTCATTAATCATTGTATCAGCATTACCGTGATCAGCAAGTATAACTACTTTATAAAAGTTTTCATCAGCTTTTTCCATTATTTTAGAAAGGCACATATCGATAGCCATGCAAGCTTTAGTAGTAGCATCCATATTACCAGTATGACCAACCATATCAGGATTAGCAAAATTAACTAAAATAAAATCATAATCATTTTTCATGGATAGAATAACCCTTTTAGTAACCTCGACACAACTCATTTCAGGTTTTAAATCATACGTAGCAACATCTGGTGATGGAATATGAAACTTATCACATCCTTTAATTTTACCATCAACGCCACCATCAAAAAAGTAAGTAACATGTGGAAATTTTTCACTTTCTGCAACTCTAGCTTGAGTAAAATTAAGTTCGCTTAAATAAAGCCCCAAAGAGTTTTTAATACACAATGGTTCAATCAAATTATATGTTTTAATTTTTTTATCAACAGGTAAAAAACTAAATACTAAAGTATCTTTCATATTTTGCACACTAAATCCTTCAAAAGAATTCCAGTTAACAATAGAAGAAAGTATTTGTTTAGCTCTATCAGCTCTATAATTCATCCAAATAATTATATCACCATTTTTAATAGTATTATTACTACATTTAATAGGTTTTATAAATTCATCAGTAATACCTTTTTCATAACTACTCTTAATACTTTTTTCAATATTTATAGAACTAGTACCTTTACCAGATACAACCAAGTCATAATAGATTTTAGTTCTATCCCAATTTTCATCTCTATCCATAGCATAATATCTACCAGCAACAGTTGCTATATCACCGCATTTATTCTTCTTAATAGCATCTTTTATCATATCAATATATTTATTAGCATCTTTTACTCCAGTATCTCTACCATCAGTAATCAAATGAAAATGTATTTTAGTAAAACCATTATTTACTAAAAAATCAAACATATTTAAAAAATCATCAACACCTGCATGAATATTGCCATCACTACAAAGCCCCATTATATGAACATCTTTATCTTTATTTTCCAATAATTTAATAACATTCTTATTTTCCATATCAGGATTTTCAAAAAATTCATTTACTAATATTTCATTTTGTTTTAAAAGCCTACCTGCACCAATAGTCATATGTCCAACTTCACTATTACCAGCTTGACCATGTGGAAGCCCAACATATTCTTCACTAGCACCTAAAAGTGCATGAGGATATTTATTCCAAATATCATTAAAAGTATTCATATGAGCTGCTTTAATGGCGTTACCTGTTTCTTCCTCTCTATAACCAAATCCATCTAAAATAATAGTTAAAATTTTTTTCATTTTTCCACCTTCACTATCAAAATAATACCACAAACTATTTTAAATTACAATAAAAAAGCCTTGAATAACAAAGCTTACATAACTAGTTCTTGCGTATCCATTCTAAATCTATCTGCTATAGTTGTTAAAAACTCTGCATTCGTAGGTCTACTCCTATCAAAATCAATGCTATTACCAAATAAATTTTCCATAAGCTTGATATCTCCTCGACTCCAACTTATTTCAATAGCGTGTCTAATGGCTCTCTCAACTCTTGAAGATGTTGTTTGATATTTATTTGCTATCTTCGGATATAACTCTTTAGTAACAAGTGTTGCCATACCATCTTCTGCATATAGCATCATAACACCCTCTCTAATATATTGGTAACCTCTTACATGTGAAGGAATACCTAAGTCATGTAAAAGTGAACTTACTTTAATTTCAATTTTACATGAACTTGCAATACTTATTTCTTCCTTATGAGTTACTAAATCCATAATCCTACTATTAACAACATCCATATCAACTGGTTTTAGCATAAAATAACTACCACCTAAAGCTTGGACCCTTCTAATAGTAAAATCATCTTTAAAACTTGATAGAACCATTATCTTTTTACTAATCTTTTTATGATTCATTTCTTCAATTATTCTAATACCATCAATACCTGTTAAAATTAAATCAAGCATTAATAAGTCATATGCTTCAGGACAAGATAATAAATAGTTTAAAGCATCCTTGCCATTAGTGAAACCACCAACAACACTCACTATATCACTATTTTTAAAGTACTCTCTAACACTCCTTATCACTGCCTCATTGTCATCTACTACAACTACTCTTACTGTTTTCTTCATGTGTTTTTTCCTTTCAAAATATATCTTATTCTTCCACCCACAACTTCATTATAAGATACAATATTCCAAAAAGCTACAAAAACTTTTGTTGAACAATGTCAAGCAACGTAAACATTTGACATTTTATGTCGAATGCTGTCATAAATCAAAGAAAAAAAGATAAAACAAGTCTATCTTTAATAATATTATTTATGGTTTTAATGCAATTATTGGAAAAACATATATTCCCTCTGACTTTTTTACAACAGCATCATAAAGTCCACAAATAACACACATAAATTTTGGTTTAACTTCTGCTAAATTATAAAATCTATTTAGACTTTCAACAGCTTCATCAATCTTATTTGAACCAAGTTTAATTTCAATCGCACCATATTCACCATCAGACAATTCGACTATAGCATCAACTTCTACACCAGTATCATTTTCTCTATAAGAGATATAGCTTAGCACCAATACTTTCAACAAAAATTTAACACAATATCAACCTAATTGTGCAAATTTTGACTTGCACTAAAAAAGAAGTATTTTCATTACTTCTCCATTTCTATGAGCATGCTCTTAACCTTATTAGTATCTAAAGAAGCTCCTCCAACAAGAAACCCATTTAATCCTTTAATATTACATAACTCACTAATATTAGTATCATTAACACTTCCACCATATAAAATATCTAACTTTTCTTCATATTTTTCCATTAAAATATCATTTATAAACTTAATATTTTCTTTTATTTCATCTGCTTCAGGAACTTTACCAGTACCAATCGCCCAAACAGGTTCATAAGCAATCATAATGTTCTTAATTTCCACATTATTTAAAACTTCACTTATTTGTTTTTCTAATACTTCATAAGTTCTTCCATTTTCTTTATCACTTAGTGTTTCACCAATGCAGTATATAACATTAAGTCCATTTTCTACAGCATTATTAATTTTATTTATAAAATCAATATTAATTTCATGCTTATATATTCTTCTTTCGCTATGCCCCACTATTACATATTTAGCACCTAAACTTTTTACTTGACTAGCTTCAAGTTCTCCAGTGATAGTTTTATCCATAAAAGAACTTATATCTTGCACACCAAGTTCATAACTACATTTTTCAAACATACCAAGATATATCGAAGGCGGACATAAAATCAATTTAACTTTAGTTTCAATATCTCCTAAACTTCTAATATATTTTAAGATATCTTCCTTAAGCAATTTATTTTTAAAATTACAAACTAAATACTTCATTTTACTTCATCCATTCTAAAGCTTTCAAATTTCCATCAGCAATATATTCAAGAGTTGCACCACCACCACTAGAAATATAATAAAATTTATTTACAAAACCAAATTTACTACAGGCACTCGCAGTATCTCCACCACCAATAATTACTTTTCCTGATGTAGTTGCTAAAGCTTTAAACAAATTTTCAGTTCCTTCCATAAATCTTTCATCTTCAAACTTACCACAAGTACCATTAACAAATATTATTTCACTATTATCAATATATTTTTTATATAAATCAATACTTCTATTACCTAAATCATAGATAACACCATCATCAATAGTAAAATCTACCGGTAAAACAATCTTACCTTTATTTTTATCCATAAGTTCTCTTAGTTCATTTAAAACATTTTCATCACTAGTAGCCAAACTATTACCAACATCAGCACCTTTAGCTTTTAAAAACGAATTAGCAATACCACCACCTAAAAGTAAATAATCACATCTATCAATTAATGATTTAATAATAGGCAGTTTATCATCAACTTTTGCACCGCCCATAAAAACAGTAAAAGGATGTGGAGTTTCAGAAATCAAAATGTTTAAATGCTTAAGTTCATCCATGACTAAAAAACCAATAGCATGTGGTAAAAACTTAGCAATTCCTGCAGTTGATGCATGAGCTCTATGCATTGAACCAAAAGCATCATTAATATATACATCACCTAAACTTGCCCAATATTTAGCAAGTTCCAAATCATTTCCACTTTCTTTTTTGGTTGGAACATCCATAAATCTAGTATTTTCCAAAAGTATTACTTCACCTAAACTAGATTCATCAACAATATTTTTTACTTTATCGCCATAGCAATTATCTAAAAACTTAACATCTCTTTTAAGTAGATTAGCAAGTTCTTTTCCAACAACTTTTAAACTATTCTTAAGTTTATCTTCTTCACTTTTTATTCTTCCAAAATGACTAAGTATAATAACTTTACAATTATTTTCAAGTAAATAATTTATTGTCTTTAAACTTTTTACAATCTTAGAATTATCTTTAATAACACCATTTTCAACCGGAACATTAAAATCAAGTCTTAATACTACCCTTTTATTTTTAATTTCAATATCATTAATTGTTTTCATAACTTATCCTCCATTATTATTTTAGCACAAGCAATAATTAATATTCAATTTTAAAATTATAAAAATTGACAAACAAGTGTAAAAATGTTAGGATAACTACTTGAAAGCAGGGGTTATTATGTATAAAGTAGATATAATAATATCAAAAAATGATATTTATCCAAAAGAAAAAATAGCTGATTTGTTTGATGATAACGTTTTAAGATTATCATTTAAAACAGAAGAACAGTATTTAGCATTTATAAGTAACCCACAACTTAGCATAGAGAATTTTAACATTATTGCTGGTTTATCTAGCGAAGAAGAAATAAACAAACTTTTAGAAAATATTGATTTACCTAAAGCATTAAAAGGTACAAGACCAATGATAGAAATATTAGATATTAAAGATTTACCTATTAAGCTTCTAGAGCATAAAGAAAAAATAGCTTTAAACTTATCAAATCTAAACTTTGAAGATTCATACTCTATAATTACTCATCCACTTATATCTGAAAATGTTACTTTCTATAGAAAATATGATGAAGGAAGAGAAACAACTTTAAAAGAAATGATTGATGTTTATAACAAGTTACTATCCTTTGCTAAAACAGCAATTGATAATAACTATTCTCCAGCTGAAAGTATTTTTTATATTTACAACATTGCAAAAAAAAGAATATATAATGAAGAAAATCAAGAAGAAAAGTATTGTAAAAGCCGAAGTATAACTGATATTTTAAATGGGGATAAAATAGTGTGTACAGGATATTCTAATTTGGTGGCAGCAATTGCAAATATTTTGCATATTCCCGTTGAAATAAGTTACTGGGATGATATAACTGATAAAACAGCAGGACATGCAGCAAACATTGTATATTTAAATGATCCAAAATACAATATATGTGGAATTTATGCTATTGATGCAACCTGGGATTCAAGAAAAAATGAAGAAGATACAGATTACGAAAATAATATTGAACATTTTTTAGTACCCATGGTCATTGAAGAAAAAAACAAGAAAAAATGTGGACTTATTCCAACTACTGGATGCTCTTTTTATAGATTTTTTATTTCAAAAATAGAACATAAAAGATATTCATTTTTTAAACGCATTAAAGATACAGCATTAAAAAATGCTTATATAATATATAAATACTTGAATCTTCCAAGACCTAAAGAAGACATTGAACAATTAAGCATAGAAATAAGTCAATTTGGAAATAAAATAATAGAGCCAGATAGATTAAAACAAATAATAACAGCTGTTACCCCTAAACCAGAAGAGGACTTAGAAAAAACAATCAATTCAAGTATTCATCATAAAACTTATGAAAAAGCTAAAGTAAATGCATTACTTAGAAAAATAAAAGGGAGCTTACATAATTAATTATTTAAATTATATAACGCTCATTTAAAAACTGATAGAAAGCATCAATTTTTAAGATTGACATTTCTATCAATTTTCATTTTAGTCCACAAAAAAAATACCCACAATCAAGTGAGTATTTAAATTATTATACAAGTAAACTAAACAAGCTTAGTACAAACATATTAAGTAGTCCTATAACTATTACAAGTTTAATAGCCCATTTAAACCAAGTTGAGTATTCTACTTTAGCAAGTGCAAGACCACCCATAATAGCACCACAAGTTGGAGTAATTAAATTAACTAAACCATTTGCAGCAACCATAGTCATAATTGAAACTTCAACACTATATCCAAGTTCTGCCGCAAGTGGAGCAATAATTGGTGTAGAAAGTGTTGCAAGTCCACTACTAGATGGAACTAAGAATGAAAGTACAACATGAAGTAAATAGTTAAGTGGAACAAATGCAAGTTCAGGAAGCTTACGTAAGAAATCAGCAGCATTAAAGATAATATAATTATCTAAATGAGTTTCTGCCATAAGTACGCTAGCACCTCTAGCAATTGCAATAACCATGATAACCCCAATCATATCATCAGCACCATCAACAAATGCATCAACAAAACCTTTTTCACCAAGTTTATTAACAATTGCAATGATAATTGACATAATTAAGAACCATAAAGCAGCTTCGTAGAACCACCAATTACCAAGTGATGAACCAGTTAACCATCCGGTAAATTTATCAAAAATAGTAATATTAAATTCACCCCATGGAATAAATCCAACAATCATTACAAGGAATGTTAAAGCAAATAGTATTAAAGTAATTTTTTGAGTAGATGATAACTTAACTTCTTTTTTATCATCCTCAAATCTACCATAAGCTTTTTCAGCATTTTTTTGTTCTCTTAAAGATAAGAATGTTGATCCTTTATCTTTTTGAACCTTTTTAGCATAATTCATAACAAATAGAATAGATACTATTAATGTTGTAAGCCATAAGAATGTTGCAATTAGAATAACAAAACCATTATCAGCTGTTATCCCTTTTGGAAGAGCACTTAAAGCAACACCTGTTGCAAATGGGTTAATTGTTGAACCCAAACATCCACTACCAGCCCCAAGAAGAATAACCGCAGAACCAACAAGTGGATCCATACCAGCAGCCATCATAGTAGCAGATAATAAAACATAAAATCCAACAGTTTCTTCAAGCATACCATAAGTTGTACCACAAACAGAAAATACTGTCATAAGAATTGGAATCAACCAAATTTCTTTACCTTTTAGTTTATGAACTAAAACTTTGATACCAGTTTCTAATGCCCCAGTTTTATTAATAACCGCAAGCATACCACCCAGCATCATAATGAAAATACTAACATCTATAGCATTTTCAAAACCTTGAATCGGAGACATTAAAACTTGAGAA
This sequence comes from uncultured Bacilli bacterium, assembly GCA_934101795.1. GTDB lineage: Bacteria > Bacillota_I > Bacilli_A > RF39 > UBA660 > Onthocola_B. The sequence continues at coordinate 88,729 of CAKORY010000002.1, read as the reverse complement.
AGAGTTGCTCCAACAGTACCACTTCCATCAACTAAAGTATCACCAACAAACTTAGCATTTGGAAGTAAATGAGATAATATTCCAAGGCCAAATATTAAAATCATTATTATTGAAAAAGACGATAACATTTGTTTAGCCTTTTTCTTAGCCTTTGCCATTTTATTTTTCCTCCTTTATAATTGTGCCAGAATCACCATTTATAGCATCAACTGCTTTTTCTAGCGAACCTATAATTGCTCTATTATTAGTACCCTTAACAAAATCTAAACAAGCTTCTATTTTAGGAAGCATACTTCCTTTAGCAAACTCATTATTAGAAATATACTTCAAAGCTTCTTGAACATTTAACACATCCAAATCAATTTGAAAATCAGTATTGTAATGTATTGACACTTTATCAACACTAGTTAAAATAAGAAGCGTATCAGCACCAATTAACTTAGCGAGTAATGCAGCAGTTTTATCTTTATCAATAACAGCTTCTACACCTTTTAAGTTATCCCCATCTTTTATAACGGGAATACCCCCACCACCAGCAGCAATTACAAGTGAACCATTTTGAAAAAGTTCTTTAATAGTTTCTTTTTCAATGATATCTATTGGCATCGGAGATGGCACAACTCTTCGATACCCACGTCCAGCATCTTCTACAAAAGTATAACCTTTTTCTTTTTCCTGCTTTATAGCCTCTTCCTTACTATAAAACATTCCAATTGGTTTAGTTGGATTAGAAAAAGCACTATCTTTTGCATCAACTAGAACCTGTGTTATTAAGGCTACGCATTTTTTTTGAACGTTTTCCTTTTTCATCTCATTTAAAAGGCATTGTTCTAAACCATAACCAATATAACCTTGACTCATACTCCCACACTCAGGAAATGGCATATAAGGAGTACCAGCTCCATTTGAAGCTGCATACTCCATAGCAAGTGCTATTTGCCCTACTTGAGGACCATTCCCATGCGTTATAACAACATCATTACCATCTTTAACAAGTTTCACAATTATTTTAGAAACATTTTGAAGTAAATTCATTTGTTCTTTAGGATTTTTACCTAAGGCATTACCACCTAAGGCAATAACTATTTTACTCATTTAATCTTCCCTCATTGTTGCATAAACGACAGCTTTAATAGTATGTAATCTATTTTCAGCTTGATCAAATACTTTAGAACAAGGTAAATTAAATACTTCATCAGTTACTTCCATTTCTTTTAAACCAAATTTACTATATATATCTTTACCAATAGTTGTTTTTAAATTGTGGAATGATGGAAGACAATGTAAGAATATAGCATCAGGTCTTGCATTATTCATAACATCCATATTTACTTGATAAGGTTTAAGTAAATTGATTCTTTCATTCCATACATCATCAGGTTCTCCCATAGAAACCCAAACATCAGTATAAATAACATCAGCATCACGGGTAGCTTCTAAAACGTTTTCATTCATTTCGATTAATCCACCAGTTGTCTTACAAATTTCCTTGCATTCTTCAATTAATTCTTCATTTGGCCATAAGCTCTTAGGTCCACAAGCAACAAAATGCATTCCCATCTTACTACATACAACCATAAGTGAATTAGCAACATTATTTCTAGCATCACCCATAAAAACAAGTTTAATGCCTTTTAAATGTCCAAAATTTTCTTCAACAGTTAAAATATCAGCAAGCATTTGTGTTGGATGGAATTCAGTAGTTAAACCATTCCAAACAGGAACACCAGCATTTTCAGCAAGTTCTTCCACAATAGCTTGGTCATATCCACGATATTCAATACCATCATACATTCTACCAAGAACTTTCGCAGTATCACTAATTGATTCTTTTTTACCCATTTGAGAAGCTCCAGGATCTAAGTAAGTTACACCCATACCCAAATCCATACCAGCAACTTCAAAAGCACATCTAGTTCTAGTTGAAGTTTTTTCAAAAAGTAAAACAATATTTTTACCACTTAAGTATCTATGTTCAATACCTCTTCTCTTTTTATCTTTTAAATCTTTAGATAAATCAAGTAAATATCTTATTTCTTCTGGTGTATAATCAAGAAGTTTTAGGAAATTTCTACCTCTCAAATCAATTTTATTTATATTTTGAACCTTTATAAAATCTTCAATCTTTATAGTTTCAAGCATTTCTTCTTTATTAGGTTCTAATTCTTCAATATCTTCACGAATAAGTGGCATACTCATACATCTAGGGCCACCTCTACCACGCGAAAGTTCAGCACTACTTACTTCAATTACTTTAAGACCATGTTCTCTTAAAATATTATTAGTAATATTGTTTCTATCATAAACAACTACAACACCCGGAGCAATACATAAAGTATTTGTTCCATCATTCCATTGTTCTCTTTCTGATGAAATCTTTTCCCCACCAGCACATGGAATAACTTCAATTTCTCTACCTAAGTATTTTTCAAGAATTTCTTCCAAACTACCATTTACTTCTTTAACATTTAAATCTTCATCAGAATCAGGAATATCCCCTTCAGTAATTTCAAAAACTTGAAGTGTATCCATAATACCTGGATGATATGTAAATTTATCATAATCAATTTGAGTAAATACAGTATCTAAGTGCATGAAAGCTCTTGACTCAGGTATATTAAATGCAAGTATTGTATCAATCTTACAATTAGGATCTCTAAAACAATTCTTAGCTAGTTCATCTATTGCTGCAGCTTCAGTTCTTTGAGAAATACCAACAGCTAAAATATGACTATTTAAATTTAAGACATCTCCACCTTCAATATGATATGGTAAATATCTATCATAATATTTATCTAAACTATCTTTAAAATCTGGATGATAATTAAAGATATATTCAGCATAAATAGTTTCTCTACTTCTAGTAACAGAATACATTTTATTTAAAATTACTCCATTACCAGCACTAGCAAATGGATCTCTTGTAAAATAAAGGTTTGGCATCGGATCTGCTAAAAAATCTGATTCTTCACTAACTAAGTCAACTAAAGACTTTTCAACTTCTCTTTTAGCTCTACTAATTTCTTCAAGTTTTATCCCTTCCATAGTTTTTAAAACAAGTTCTTTTTTATTATTAAAACTCTTTAGATAACTATATACTAAATTTTTATACTTCGGAGTAGTTATCCCCGCTTCATAGATAAATTGTCTAATAAATTTATCTTCAATATCTCCACTTAATTCAAGTACACTAGCCATTAAATCTTCAAGATATACTACTTCAATACCATTTTCTTTTAATACTCTAGCAAACTCATCATGTTCAGCTTGAGCATCAGGTAAAAAAGGTATATCATCAAAAAGTAATCTACCCAAAGAATCTGGTGTTAAATTTAAAAGTTCATTACCAGGTCTATGCAAAAGTACTTTTTTAAGTGGTCCAATTTCACTTCTTACATTAATTGCATTCATTTAATCCTCTCCTTATTCTACCTTAATTATAACAGACTAATTTTATATTTTCAATCAATTATTGACTTTATCTAGAAATTCTTTTATATCTTTATTTTTACTAGCAAAAAATTCTTTATTACTTCCATAAAATTTAACTTTTCCATCATCCAAGAATAACACCTTGCTTGCAATGTTTTTAACGAAATTAAGTTCATGAGATACAATAATCATTGTTTTATTATCATTTGCAAGTCTTTTTATTAAATCAAGTACTTCTCCAACCATCAATGGATCTAACGCACTCGTAGGTTCATCAAAAAGTATAATATCTGGATTCATCATAAGTGTTCTAATAATTGCAATTCTTTGTTTTTGCCCTCCCGATAAAGAACTTGGATAACTATTTGCTTTATCGTATAAATCAATCATTTTCAAAAGTTCAGTTGCTTTTCTTTTACTACTGCCTTCACCCATAACCTTAAGTTTAATCGGAGCTAAAGTAAGATTTTCCATAACTGTTAAATGATTGAACAAATTAAATTGTTGAAAAACCATTCCCATTTTTTCTCTTACTAAAGGTAAATTAGCATCTTTACTTGTAAGATTAACGCCTTCAAAAACAATCTTTCCACTTGTTGGTGTTTCTAACATATTTAAACATCTAAGAAGTGTACTTTTCCCACTTCCTGAAGGTCCAACTATTGCTAAAATATCTCCTTTTTCTACATCAAAACTTATATCTTTTAATACACTTATTTTATCAAATTTTTTCTTTAAATGTTTAACACTTAGCATTAGAAAGTTTCACCTCCATTTTATTTACCAGATTAGTAAGTCCCAAAGTAATAAGTAAATAAATACAAGCAATCATAATTAACGGGAAAAAATAATCATAAGTTCTTGATGCTATAATATCACTAGCTTTGGTAAGTTCCATAATACCAATATAAGCTCCAGTAGAAGTTTCTTTAATTAAAGTAATAAATTCATTACCAAGTGCTGGCAAAACATTTCTTACTCCTTGAGGCATAATAATATATCTCATAGTTTTTGCATAATTAAAACCAAGAGCAAGTCCAGCCTCCATTTGCCCTTTATCTATAGCATTTAAACCAGACCTAATAATTTCAGATACATAAGCTCCAGAATTAAGACCAAAGGCAAGAATACCAACAATAACAACACTAATATTACTAGATTTAAAAATAACATAATAAATTATCATAAGTTGGAGTAAAACTGGTGTACCCCTTATTATGTTTACATACCAAACAACAATTTTATTAAAAATCTTTAATTTACCATTTGTATCATGATTATGACGAATGATAGCAATAATTATGCCAATAATAAAGCCAATAAAAACCGCAAATAAAGCAATAATTAATGTATTAAATAACCCTTCCAAAATAAATTTATATCTGTCATCATAAATAACACTATCATAAAAACTATTATAAATATCTTTAAACATTTAAAACCTCTACTTTTCTGTATGTTTTATAATAAATTCATCAATTTTACCTTCATCTTTTAAATTTTGTAACACAGTATTAATTGCATCTAACAATTCTTTATTGCCTTTTTTAACAATCATTCCATAAGAATCATTAGTTAAACTACCATCAAGTATCTTAATACCTTCATTTTTTGAAACAATTTCTTTAGCAGGAAGCTCATCCATAACAACACAATCCACTTTACCAGTTTTCAAATCTTCAATCGCTGCCAAATACTTCTTTTGTCTTACCACATTTGCATTTTTATGTCTTTCAGTAACAAAAGTATCCGCTATACTACCAAGTTGAACAGCAATTTTTTTATTACTTATCTCATTTACATTTGTAATACTACTATTATTATTTACAATTACCACTTGTTTACTAACAGCATAATTAATAGAAAAATCAACATTCTTAGCTCTGTCCTCACTATAACTAATACCAGCAGCTCCAAAATCAGCTTTACCAGTCCTAACTTCATTAATAATTGAATCAAAAGCGATATCTTTTACAACTAGTGTCTTACCTAAATATTTTGCAATTTCCCTAGCAATATCAACATCGACACCAACAACTTCTCCATTTTCATAATATTCATACGGAGCAAAACCAGCTTCAGTAACCATAATTAACTGATTCTCATCCTTTTTCACACATCCAGTTACCATTAATAAACTAACTAAAATAATTATTATCTTTTTCATATAACACCTCTATCTTAATTAATTATACCATTAAATTATTTCATTGCAAAGAAAAAGACTTCATATTTTTATGAAATCTTCATATTTCTTTGTAACACAATATCATCCGTTTTTAAACTATCAATTATTCTAGATACATCTTTACTAAGTTCAGCTATAACAGATTCTTTACTGCATTTACTTATACCCATTTCACTATAAGGATCATAATCTACATCAGTAATTAATGCAAGTGTTTTTCTATAAACGTCTTCAATAACTCTAACTACATCATCAATTGTAACATTCACATTATCCATGGTAACATTTACAGAAACACTTCTAAGCTTAGCTAAACAAAGTAGTTTTTGTATTTCATTTTCTTTATCACCAAAATAAATATTAATAACTCCAGGATATCCATTTTGAATCAAAACCTGTTCAGCAATTTCTGCTGCTTTTTTATAAGTATAAAACTCCATAAGCTTACAATCAATTAATAACGACAACTTAACATTTGGTAAAAAAACATATTGATTTAATATTGCATCATTCATTTTCATATACATTCCCCTTTCTGAAAATGGAAAAATATTATAACACTAAAATAATTATATGTAAATCCAAAATTTTAACAACATTTTTATTTTTTCATAAACTACATTAGGTGATATTATGCTTTTTACTTATACAGATCGAGAACTGGATTTACTGGCAAGAATAATGCGGGCTGAGGCACTCGGCGAAGGAAACCTTGGAATGTTAATGGTTGGAAACGTTGTGGCCAATAGAGTTTTAGCAGATTGTTTAACTTTTAAAAATGTAAACAATATTCGTGATGTTATTTATCAAAAAAATCAATTTACTGGGGCTACTTCATCATTATTTAATGCTGAATCAACTACTCTTGAAAAACAACTAGCAAAAAGAATAGTCCGAGGTGAATACTATCATCCAGCTACTAATGCTTTATGGTTTTATTCACCTACAAAAGGTGCATCATGCAAACAAACTTGGTATAATCAAGACCTAGCAGGAAGCTACAAAAGTCATTGTTTCTATAATCCCGACCCTGGAGTTTGCAAAAAAATTCATTAAAATATAGAATATTTTTTAAAATAATGTATAATAAGTATCAAGGAGGATATTATGTTCTATACTTATTCTATATTATTTTTTATTTATTCCTTTTTAGGTTGGCTTATGGAAGTAATCTTAAGTCTTTATAATGAACATAAATTTGTCAATCGAGGCTTTTTACTTGGTCCATGTTGTCCAATATATGGCTTTGGTTCATTACTTTTATATTTTCTTTTAAAAAGTTATACTAATAATTTTATAGTATTATTTATTTTAACAATGTTCATTTGTTCTTTACTAGAATATACTACTAGCTATATCATGGAAAAAATATTTAAATTAAGGTGGTGGGATTATACAAACATGAAATATAACCTTAATGGTAGAATATGTCTTGAAACAATGACCCCATTTTCAATACTCGGAGCTCTTGCCATAAAATATGTAACACCATATCTTATAAATGTTATGAATAATTTTTCTTTAAAAGTAATACTTATAATATCAATAATTTTAATCACAATTTTTATCGTAGACATTGTAATTTCTTTAATTATAGTATTTAAAATAAAACTAGTTGCCAAAGACAAGAAAGACTCAACGATTGATATAAAAAAAGCCATTTCTAAATTTATTAAAAATGACTTATATGTTTACGAAAGAATACTAAAAGCTTTTCCTAATTTAAATAGAAAGAAAAAAATAAAATAATAGCATAATTTCACTAGAAAATACCGTTTAATGGTATTTTCTGGTGAAAATCTGGCATTTATCAAAAAACTATTGTTAAGGTAACAATAGTTTTTGTCCTATACTAAGAGTATTAGATGTTATATTATTAAGTTTTTTTATTGCATCAACAGTAGTTCCATATTCTCTTGCAATACTATAAAGGCTATCTCCTTTTTTAACAGTATATACTACATTTCCACTTGCATTACTGCTAGGTAGCTTAAGAACTTGCCCAATAGCCAAGGCATTTGAAGTTAAATTATTAATTTCTTTTAACTTATCGACACTTGTATTATAAGTTCTTGCAATACTATATAAACTATCTCCTTTTTTTACAATATATGTATCACTTGCAACATTACTTGTTGATGGCAACTTAATTATTTGACCAATTGCAAGTGAATCAGTTATTATATTGTTGATAGATTTAAGGTTATCAACACTCGTATTATATTTTCTAGCTATACTATATAAAGTATCTCCCTTTTTAACAACATATTCTTCACCAATAGCATCAAGATCTTTTCCAGGAATAATTAAATTTTGATCTACACTAAGTAAATTACTAGATAAATTATTTGCATTTTTAAGCTCATCAACAGTAATACCAAATTTTCTAGAAATACTCCATAAACTATCACCACTTTTAACAGTATAATAATTAGAATCAAGCGGAGCAACATATTTTCCCCCAGCATATTCCACAATTGCTTTAGTTACTGCTTCCGCTAATTTTTCCCAATTATTTTTAAGTTGAGAAATATCATCACCTGTAGAATCAGCAAAACCATATTCTACAATAACAGTTTCATTATTTGGAGTATCACGCATTATATAATAATAATCTTTAGCAGGATTACTAGGAAGTCTTCTTTGATAATATTTTCTAACATTTTGGCCAGCATTTTCAAATTCATTTGCTATTTTTCTAGCAAATGTATCATTATTTCTAAGGGCATAAATAATTTCAGCACCATCGCCACCACCTGCATTTATATGATTAGACACAACAATTACATCACTGCCATTACCATAAAAACTTTGTACCTTCTTAGGCCTTTCACTAGGTGTCAGAGTAACATCACTAGTTCTAGTCATTTTATTGGGCACACCCATTTCATCCAATCTTTTATGAATATATTCACTAATCTTAAGAGTATAATCTTTTTCAGTTATTCCATTAGCTATAGTACCTGGATCTTCCCCACCATGACCACTATCCAAAACCACCTTTTTTATAGCTCTTTCATCCATGTTTATCACCTAAAATATATTATGAAATATATAATAATAAGTGATTAATTTACATATTTTAATAATTTAAATAATTTTATACCATGATTACATTAAAATAATAAATCTTTCAAACTAATTTATTACGCCACGATGTAATTTTGTTCTAAAAAAGCGCATTTATTACGATGATTATTCATCAAAAAAATTTCTTATCAATTACTGATAAGAAATTTGTGAAGACATGTGAGAACAAAACATCTCTTTTCATATACCAAAATAATTATACAACAAATTTTCTTATTAAATATTAGTTACACTTATACTTTTACTAAGTATCTTATTTTCATATTTTTCATAGGCTTTATTCCAACTATCATATTTAGCATCACCTTTATGATTTGGAAGTATATTTAAATCATATAAATATTTACCCATAAATTCCGTAACTTTAACAGCACCATAATAATTTAAATGGTCCCCACCATCACGAGAATCCTGATTCCAATCTATTCCCAGTTCATTAACCAATAAATTTAAATCTAAATATTCAATATTTTTACTTTTGGCATATTTTGTAACTTCTTCATCTCTTTTTTCATTCCAATTAAGGGTACTAGGAACAGTGTATAAAATTATTTTAATATTTTTTTGATGACATTTATCAATTATTTTATCTAAATAGTATTTATTAATAGAACTTATACCGGTTCTTTTTTTATTATTTTTCATATAATCTCCTACACTTTTTGGTGGAACAACACTTATATTATAATAAAAACCTTTTAATTCATCAGTCCATGTATATTTTATTTTTTTAGTAAAATCATTACTTGTCATACTCTTCCATCTATCATGATATTGAAAAATTGGTAAAATGCTTTGACTTTTTGTTGATAACACGTTATTAACATTCATTTTTCTATAAATAGCATTTGCTTCAAGAAGTACAACCTTTGGACTTTGATTTTTTAAAACTTTATTTAAATAATCATATGTATCAACCAAATATTGTCTTGAAACACCACCATTATACATAGTAAAACCATATTTATTCCAAATAGGTAATGGAGAAATACTTGTAAAAGACTCACTATCTCCAATTACTAAAACATCAATAGTATCTTTTGCTTCACCAAAAACACCATTTGCACGAGCTTCATGAATACCATTACCTTTAGCATTACTTTTAGGAACAAAAAAATGTGAAATTCCAAGCAGTATAAAAAATAGAATAATAACGAAAACTATTGGTTTATAACCTTCCTTCATAATACCTCCCTAAAAATTAGCATATATTGGGTCAACTGGTGCATAACCAAACCCATAAGCTCCAAAAATTACAATAGCAATAATTAGCAAATAATACAAAGTCCATCTAACAAATATATTTTGCTTTGCAACTAATTCCCTTACATTAAAGCCTTTTTCTTTAAGTAATCCAACCATAAATATAATAACTAAAGCAAGTAAAATAATTGTAAAATCGGCTCTATCACATCCAAGTTTAAAAATTGAACCAGTTTTTAATGAATTAAAACTAAAATCAGTAAATATTTTTTTGAACATTGCAAAACCACTTGATAAAGTAGTTGCTCTAAAGAAAAGCTCTCCAAATACAACTAAAATACTAGTTTTAAATATTTGCATAATCACATATGGCTTACTAGTTCTAGTAATATGCCATCTTTTACAAATATTAATAATAAGTGGTGTAAAAATATTACCTAAAACAATAAGTATAAAATGATATATACCGAAGAAAACAAAAGTCCATGCTGCTCCATGCCATAATCCATTTGAAAGCCAAACACATAAAAGTGCTACACTTCCAGCTACCAAAGGTCCAAAATGATTACCTAAAATTTTTCTTAAATTAAGGGTCATTTTCTTCATAGGTTTAGAAAGCGAAACTGGATAAAAGATATAATCCCTAAACCAAGTTCCCAAAGTAATATGCCATCTTGTCCAAAAATCAGATATATTCTTACTAAAGAATGGTTGTCTAAAATTTTCAGGCAAAGATATTCCAAACAGTTCACCAGAACCTATTACAACATCAATTGTACCAGAAAAATCTGCATAAAGCTGAATTGTATAAAATATTGCCCCCAAAAGTATTACTCCACCATCCAAGGAATTATATTCACAAAATATTTTTTCTATAAAAGGGTTAAGCCTATCAGCAATAATCATTTTCTTAAATAATCCCCATAGTATTCTTTGAGAACCAAAAGCCAAATTTTTGTAAGTTAAATCTTCACCATCATAAAGTTTAGTTGCAGTATCGCTATATCTACAAATTGGCCCTTCCATAATACATGGAAAAAATGACATAAATAAAGCAAGTCTACCTAAATTAAAATCAGCATCAATTTTCCCTTTGTAAACATCAAATATATAAGAAAGTCCTTGCAAAGTATAAAAAGATATACCAATAGGTATTAATATTTTAGGTATCTTAAATCTAAAATCAAAATTTAAAATTTCTAATAAATTATTAATATTTTCACCAAAAAAGCCTGTATATTTTAAACATACTAACAAACCAATATGAATAAGTACTGCAAGAAACACTACTCTCCCCATTCTTTTCTTATATAATTCTTTTATTTCTTTTTTATTTTCCTTATTTAACTCTACTTCTTTATCTCTATCTTTATTTAATCTATCAAGCCATAATCCAAAATGATGAATTGAAAGTGTAGAAAATAGTAAATACACAATTAACTTACCACTTAAAGATAAAAAGAAAATATAGCTTGCCATAAGTAAAACAAGCCATCTTTTCTTCTTATTAGTTAAAGCATATATTAATAGTGTAATTGGCAAAAAAGCAACCAAATAAACTAAACTACAATATTGCATACTAATCTTCTTCCTTTAATCTTTCAATTAGGCTCCATAAACTTTGAGCTGAGTTAAAATTACTAGGAATTATTTCAACTGTTGGAATTACAACATCAAATTCTTCTTCAATTTCAGCAACAAGTGATAAAATTGCAAGTGAGTCTAAATAATGTCCATCTATTAAATTAGTACATGTATTATAATCAACTTCTGGATTTAAATCTTCTAATATTTCTATTAATTTTTCCATTAATTTTCACCTCCTTTAAATGGCATATTTAATTTATAAGTTTGAATATTACTTCTAACCACTTCTATTTTACCATCTTTAACAAATAAAACTTTAGGTAAATCACGACTTAAGAATAAACTAATTCCTTCAGTCATAGCATAAGCACCAGTGTTTTTAAAAACAAAAACATCACCAAGTTCTAAACTTTTAACAGGTAATCCTTTAACAATTAAATCATTAATTGTACATAATGCTCCAACTAAGTTCCAATTTTCTTCATTTCCACTTCTTCTAGGAATTATATCCAACATCGGTTTTTTCATTGCCATCATTTGACCATAATACACAATATGATGCATACCACCATCTAAAATAGCAAAATTTCCTTCTTTATTTGTTTTTTTATCAACAACTTTAGTATAATAACTTCCACATGATGCCGCAATACTTCTTCCAAGTTCCATTGTAATATGACCTTGATATTTCAAATTTTTTATCTTATCAGCAATTTCCATTAAGTATGTATTTTCATCAAAATCAGTTTCTGCTTCAAAATACATAACGGGAAAACCAGGACCAAACTCTAATTCTTCAGTTACAAAACCTAATTCATTTTTTAATTTTTGAACAAAGTCATCAACATATTCAAGTTCTTTTATAATTCTTCTTGATAATTTTTTTTGAGTTCCCGAAAAATATTGAATACCCATAATATTTAACATATTATATTTTGATCTATTTTCCAAAATGGATATTATTTCTTCTTCACTCATACCAAATTGATTACCACTTGTAAGTCTTAAAATTACATCCACGACAACATTTTTATCTTTAGTTATTTTATCAACTAATTTTATTTGATTTAATGATTCAATTGTAATAACTTCACCATGTTTATAATGATTAATTATATCTATCATGCTAGTTTCATCTTTATAAACACCTGATATAACCATTTTTTCATGTGTAACTCCAAGCTCATTTGCAATATTCCATTCACCATAAGAACATATTTCATACTTTTCTATAGTATCCTCTATTTCTTTAACTACAAAAGGATTAGCTTTCATTGCAAAACATAAATGAACATTTTCTGGCAACATACTTTTAAGATAATTTATTCTGTTTTTCAAAACATCAATATCAAATACATAAAATGGTGTTCCAATACTTTCAATAGTTTTACTATCTATCATATAAATTCCTCCAATTTCTTTCTATCAATCTTACCATTCTTAGTTAAAGGCATTTGTTCTAATTTAACAAATTTACTAGGTATCATAAATACTGGTAACTCTTTAGATAACTTTTCATGTAATTCTTTTACTTCAATGTCACCAATATAAAAGGCATAAAGTTTACTTTTTTCTTCTTTAAATATAGAACAAACTCTTTCTACACCATCAAAACTACCAATAGCTTTATCTATTTCTTCTAGCTCAATTCTATGTCCCATATATTTTATTTGAAAATCTTTTCTTCCTCCAAAATACAAATCATTATTTTCATAATAACCTAGATCTCCAGTTCTATAAATATATTCTATATACTTATCATTTAATGGATTTCTAACAAATGCTCTATCAGTTTGTTCTTTATTTTTATAATAACCAAGTGCAAGTGCACTGCCTCTAACACATATTTCCCCTTTTATTCCGCTAATTTCAACCAATTTATTATTTTCATCTAACAAGAAAACATCTTCATTATTAAATGGTATACCAACAGGTATTTTTTCATATTCACGATTTCTATCAATAATATGATAAGTACAATTACATGTAATTTCAGTGGGCCCGTACAAATTAACAAAAGTTGCATTTGGTAAGTGTTTCATCCATTCTTTTAAATGTTTCATTGGCATAACTTCACCACTAAACATAACTCTTTTAACTGTTTCAGGCACTTTATAATCTAAACCATGAAATGTCGAAATTAAGCAAAGTGCAGACACTGCCCAAGTCATCGTTGTAACTTTATGTTCTACCAAAAAATCAATAAGCTCCGCAGGTCTTGAAAATAATTCTTTAGGAACAATAACAAGTGTTGCTCCTGTTTTTAAAGCTGGATATATATCTTTAACAGAAACATCAAAATCAAATGGGGCTTGATTAGCAATAATATCAGTTTCATTAATCCCAAAGGTACTTGTAAAATTATCTATAAAATCAATTATTGAACGATTTCCAACCACAACTCCTTTAGGTACACCTGTTGAACCACTTGTAAAATTTGCATAAACAGGATCAACATCAAGTTTTCTAGCTCTAATATTAGAAAGCGATTCATCATCTATTTCACTATCAACCAAGTCTTCATAAAGTATTAACTCCTTATCAGGAAAAAATTCTTTAGCATTTTCCAAATGTTCTTTATCAGTTACTACATAATCTACATCTAAAACATTAATTATTTGTTCAAGCCTCATTTTTGGAAGTCCAGCATTAAGTAAACTATAAAAGCCACCAGCATACAAACTTCCCATAAAAACTTCAAGACAAGAAATTCCTTTTTCCATATAAACTGGAACGGGGGCATTATTTTTAACATACTTTGCAAGTCCACTACCTATTTTTTTACTAACCACTTGCAAGTCTTTATAAGTAATACTTCCATTTTTATCAATTACTTTATTATCATTACTAATATTTTCTAAATATTCTAATACGCTTTTCATACATTTTTACCTCAAAACAATTATACATTAATATAATAAATTATTTCTTAACCAAATCTTAATTTTTATTAAGAAATTGAATTTGACTTTTAGCCACATTTATGTTATTTATGTATTTAGCAAAGAAGATTTGCATATAATAAAAGGAACATCCAGTTTTTGTCGAGATTGGATGCTACCAATTTAGTGGTTTGCATCTAAACCAACCCCGTTGATTTAGATGCTTTTCTTATATTGTTATTTATTACAGCATAAAAACAAGTATATACATGTATATACTTGTTTTATTTTAGCAACAAATTACTTATTAAATTTTAAATTTCATTAAAAACTCGGTCTTCATTTTTCTATGTGCTTTACTTACTAAAACTATTTCACCATCATGAAGTTCTACAAAGTTTTTAACAATTGCAAGTCCCAGTCCAGTACCTTCACCAGATGTCCTAGCTTTATTACTTGTAACAAATGGTTCAAATAATCTATCTTTTATTTCTTTATCAATTCCAATGCCATCATCTCCGATTACTATATTTAACGTTTTATCTTTCCACATTTTAAAATATATCTTAGTTCCTTTTTTATTATATTTAATAGAATTATTTATTATATTCTCATATATTCTTCTGAAAGCATTTTTATCAGCATCAAACATTATTTTATTCACTTTAATATCTACTTCTAAATACATACCAGCAGATTCAATTTCATTATATTTTTCCGCTAAATATTCTTTAGTAAATGTTACTATATCTATTTTTTCTCTACATAAACTATACTCTGAATTATTCATATGTGTATATAAAAACAATGAATCAATAGCATCTGTTGCAACGCACGCTTTCTTATTGATACTCTCCATATATTGTCTTTTCTTATTATCAGGAACCAAATCATCTAAAAATGCTTTTGAGTACCCACTAATAACAGTAAGGGGGGTTTTTAAATCATGAGATAAATTAGCAATAGATTTTTGTTTATCTTCATAAATTTTAATTTTTTCTGCATTTGATTTTTTTAATTTTTCCATTAAATTTTCAAAACTTTCTGCAACTTCATCAAATTCCTTTGGTAAATTCGTATCATTTACAATAATTTCTTCATTTTCATAAGATGAAATAACTTTATTTAATTCTTTTAAGATTTTTTTAACTCTACGATTAAATATATAAGTTTCAATTATAATAATAATTATCAAAATTGGAATAGAAATAAACCACACGTTACTAGAATCAGAAACCGCAGAATCATAGCTTTCCGCAGTAAATGTCGGTGACATAAAAAGCAAAGTTCTCTTTAATCCATTACCAGATGTTACATATTCATACTTTTCTACCATTTGTTCATCATTATAATAACCATTTAGTAAATTAAGTTCTCTTTCAGTTAAGCTATTTTTCTCATTAAAAAGATTGCCATCAACTATTTCCAAGTCTTCATTTAATTTAGCATTACCAATAACTATTTCTTCATCAATTTCAGCATCATATGTGGTTTTATATATTTTATATATTTTATCTCTATTTTTTTCTTTGTAATTAAAAATATTATAATAATAAGTTCCACTATAATCGTTAACAAACTCTAAGTCATCACCTTCAACAATATCATTTACATCACCATCAGTTGTAAAAATAAGTTCATTATTTTCATCATATATGGCAAAATCGCAGCCAGGAAACTTAGACATTGGAATACCATCATAATCTTCATACTCAAGTTTTTCTTTATAAAGAAGAAAATCATCCAATACTAAGAAACTATTATTAAGCCTCCAATTAATTGATAAATATGTTAATAAAGCAACCCCTAAAATAATTAATGTGTAAATAGCAAATTGAATAATAATATATTTGCTAAAACTATAATTCTTCTTTATTTTCAAGTTTATAACCTAACCCCCTAACTGTTTTTATATACTCTGGTTTTGCAGGATTATCCTCAATTTTCCCCCTTATATTTGAAATATGAACCATCATGGTATTATCATCAGTATCATAAAAATTACCATTTATACATTCATAAATTTGGCTCCTTGTAAATACTTTACCAGGTGACTTCATCATCATTGCAAGTATTTTAATTTCAGTTGATGTAAGGGGCACAATTTTATTATTTTTCATAAAAATATATTTACTTAAATCAAGAGAAAGTTCACCAACATTTAAGGTATTAATTTCATTATTTAAACTTTTAAACTCATAATATCTACGAAGAAGTGCTTTAACATAAGCAACTAACTCCAAAGGATTAAATGGTTTAGTTATATAAGCATCAGCACCGATATCAAGTCCCAGAACTTTATCACTATCCATATTTTTAGCAGATACAATAATTATAGGAATATTACTAGTTTCTCTTACAATTTTAATAAGTTCATAACCATTTAAGCCGGGCATCATTAAATCTGCAATTATAATATCATAATTACCTTTTTTAAAAGCATCCAAAGCTTCAAATCCATCGTATGTTGATGTCACTTCAAAACCATTACTTTCTAAATAAAGTTTAAGAAGTTCTACTATATCCGTATCATCTTCTGCTACCAAAATTTTATTATGCAAAAAAGTCACCTCCTAAATCAGGAATTATTATAACACCTATATATAGTTTTTTCAAATTTAAATTCAACTCCAGTATATCATAAAAATACTTAGTTTTAAATGCTTTCATTATGTAAAAAAAATAAATTATTACATTTTCAAAAAAAGAATGCCTAAGCACTCTTTATAACTTAAATTGTGAATTATACAAATCGGCATAAAAACCTTTTTGTTTCATAAGATCCTCGTGATTTCCTTGCTCAATTATATTACCATTATTCATAACAAGTATTAAATCAGCATTTTTTATTGTTGATAATCTGTGGGCAATAATAAATGAAGTTTTACCATGAGTTAATTTATCCATTGCCTTTTGCACTAATTCTTCAGTTCTTGTATCAACATTACTAGTAGCTTCATCCAAAATTAAGAATGGTGCATCTTGCAACATACCTCGGGCAATAGTTAAAAGTTGTCTTTGACCTGCAGAAATGGAATCATTATCACTTAATATAGTATTATATCCATCAGGTAACGTTTTAATGAAATGGTCAAGTCCAACAGTTTTACAAACAGTTTCAACTTCTTCATCAGTTATATTTTCAGCATTATAAACAATATTATCCCTAACAGTACCATTAAATACCCAAGTATCTTGAAGAACCATAGTAAACAACCTATGAATATTATTCCTTGTTAATTCTTTGGTAGAAACACCATCAATAAGTATTTCTCCACTATTAATATCATAGAACTTCATAAGTAAATTTACCATCGTAGTCTTACCAGCACCTGTAGGTCCAACAATAGCTATTTTTTGGCCAGCTTTTGCTTTAGCACTAAAATTCTTAATTGTTGGAGTTTCATTACCATCATATTTAAATTCAACATTTTTAAATTCAATATTACCTTTTACTTCTTTTTTATCTAAGATTTTTATTAATTTGCTTTCATCAAGCATTTCTTTTTCATCTAAAAATTCAAATACCCTTTCACTAGCTGCTGCAGTTGATTGTAAGCTAGTCATAGCTTGAGCTATTTGAGAAAGCGGAGAAACAAATAATCTAACATAAACAATAAATGCAACGATTACTCCAAAACTAATATAACCATTTAAGGCAAGTAGTGCCCCAACAACGCATACTGCAACATAACCAAAGTTACCAATAAAATTCATCATAGGCATCATAAGCCCAGATAAAAAACCACTCTTCCAATTAGCTTTATATAATTTATCATTTAATTCATCAAACTTTTCATTTGATATTTTTTGACCATTATATGTTTTAACTACATTAAGTCCTGAATATACTTCTTCAATATGTCCATTTAAATTACCAAGTTCTTTTTGTTTAGCCACAAAGTATTTTTGAGATTTACCTAAAATAACTGCCATAAATGCAAACCCGAATAAACTTGCAAGTATTGCTGTAATAGCCATAACCCAGTTCGTTACAAACATCATAATTGTAGTTCCCACGAATAATGTAATTGCACTAACCAAAGTTGATAATGATTGATTCATAGATTGAGCAATTGTATCAACATCATTTGTTACTCTTGATAAAGTATCACCAATTGCATGTTTGTCAAAATATTTAAGTGGCAACCTATTTATTTTACTTGAAATATTACCACGTAGTTTTCTAGCAAAATTATTTGAAACATCACACATAAGTATTGACTCAAAATAAGTAAATATTGCACTAATCAAGTAAATAGTAACCAAAAATATAGCTATATTTTCTATTTTATCAATATTCATATATGGTTCAACTAATTCTTTTATAGAACTAGGCATTTCATCTACTTTTGCATATATACTAGTTGCATCCATATTTTCATTCATACCACTAACTATTTTCAAAAATTTCCTCTGATCACTTACACTTATTTTAACACCATCAATTTCAAATTCTTTAAATATTTCTTTAGCAATACTATCTGGGATTTCAACATTTCCATTTAAGCTCTTAATAAATTTAATGGTATCTTCCTTATTGCTTACAACAAGTTTATGTAAAATACTATCTGGAATATTAGCAATTAACTTAACTTTATTACCAGAATCACTTTGCATTTCTCCTAGTAATTTACGAAAACTTTCCTTATCTTCTGAAGAAATACCATTATCCATCATAATACTTGTTATATTTTTTTCACTAAAGTCTATTTTAACAACTTTATTAATATTTTCTTCATTTAAACTACCAGTTACTTCTTTTGTAATTTTTTCAAAATTATCTTTATTCATAACTAAACCATTTGATATTTCATCAGTTAAATTAGACAAAATATCAGGTGTTACTATAGTAAGAATAGAACCTAAAGCTGCTAGAACTAACGCAACTACAGTTAATTTTTTAAAACCTGACAATTCATTAATTAACCTTTTAATAGCGCCCTTAAAATCTTTAGCTTTTTCTACTTCTCTATTTGGTCTTGGCATTATCTAATTCCTCCTTTGAAAGTTGTGATAAAGCAATTTCTTTATAAACTTCACAATTTTTTAATAATTCTTCATGTGTACCAACACCTACAGATGTTCCATTATCTAGAACTATTATTTTATCAGCATTCATTATTGTACCAATCCTTTGAGCAACTATTAAACTAGTTGCATCCTTTGTGTATTTCTTTAATTCTTCACGAAGAACAGCATCAGTTTTATAATCTAAAGCAGAAAATGAGTCATCAAAAATATATATTTCAGGATTTTTAGCTATAGCACGTGCAATTGCAAGTCTTTGTTTTTGACCCCCAGAAACATTCGTACCACCTTGAGCTATATGAGATTCATACCCATTATCCATTTTTGACACAAAATCATCAGCCTGTGCAACTCTTGCTGCTTCCTTTATTTCATTATCAGATATTACTTTTTTAGCATCACCATAAGCAATATTAGAATTTACTGTTCCATTAAACATAACTGCTTTCTGAGGAACATAACCAATTAACTTATATAAATACTCAAGCTTATAATCCTTAATATTTCTACCATCAATAAGTATTTCGCCTTCAGTCACATCATAAAATCTTACAATTAAATTAATCAAAGTCGATTTACCTGAACCAGTAGAACCAATAAATGCCACAGTATCTCCTTTATTTGCCTTAAACGATATATTTCTTAAAACATACTCTTCGGCATCAGGATACTTAAACGAAACATTTTTAAATTCAATTGTACCAACTTCACTTTTAGTTTGAGCATCACCATCCTTAACACTTATATCAGTATCAAGAACTTCATTAATTCTAGATGCAGAAACCTCTGCTCTTGGCAAAATCATAAATATCATAGCAAGCATCAAGAATGACATTATAATCTGCATTGCATAAGATGAAAAAACTACCATATCACCAAATAATGCTATTTTATCAGCCATCATGGCATCCTTAATAAGATAAGCCCCAATAAAATATATAACAAGTGTTAACATATACATAATTAAATACATAACCGGCGACATAATTGACATTGATTTTTGATTAAACAATTGTAAATTAGTTAAATCATCATTTACATTTTTAAATTTCTTTTCTTGATAGTCTTCCGCATTAAATGCTCTAACTACTCTTATACCAGTTAAATTTTCTCTTGTAACTTCATTTAATTTATCTGTTAACTTTTGTACAATCTTAAATTTAGGTAGCACAATAATAGTTAAAATGCCAATTACAACAAGTAAAATAACTACAGCAACAGATGTTACCACACTCCATTCCCAACTTTTATTAAGAATTTTAGTTATAGCCCAAACCGCCGTAACTGGAGCTTTAATTAATAATTGCAACCCAAAGCCTACAAACATTTCAACTTGTGTAATATCATTCGTAGTTCTCGTAATCAAACTATTCGTAGAAAAACCTTTTACTTCACTCATAGACATTTCTTCTACTTTTCTAAACAGTTTACCTCTAAGTTTCTTAGAAAATCCAGCTGACAACAACGCAATTGAATATCCAACAATAACAGCACCAACTAAACTTCCAAAAGCACATAAAAGCATATATCCACCATTTATTAAAATATCAGACATTTTACTACCTTCAGTTTGCACTAAAATAGTAACTTTTGACATATAATCAGGCATCTTTAATTCAAGCCACACTTGCATAACTATTAAACAAACACTAACTATAGTAATTAACCATTCTTTTTTTCTAAAACTTTTTAATAATTTAAACATAATTAATCCTTTCTTCTCTTTGCATACTCATTTATATTATTTTGCATACTCTCTATTATATGACAAAATATTTCAATTTCTTCATCACTTAAACCTTTTTTAATAACTTCCTCTAATTTAAAAAATTCCATTTTTTTAACATCAAACATTTTCTTAGCTTTTTCTTTTAAAATAATTTTCTTACATCTAACATCATTATCACACAAAACTCTTTCAATTAACTCATGCTTTTCCATGGTTTGAAGGACTCCAGAAACAGTGGCTCTTCTTAAATGAAGTGCTTCTTCTAAATCTTTTTGATAAATATCTTCATTTTGATGATTTAAAATATAATTCATAATAATCATCTGTGTTGCACTTGGATCACCACAAAATAAATCTTTATTATTACAAATAAATTCTCTTGCAATAAGCTTATTTAACAAATGTAAATTATAAAGTAATTTATCTTCCATTTCTACCACCGCCATACAATATTAATACATTAAATAAAAATTGTCAAGTGCCTTACAATAAAAAAGCTTGACTTTTTTTAAAAAATGACTATAATATATATTACTCAAAAAAAGGGGGAATAATAAAATGGCAGATTACTGCGGAAATTGCGCACATTTTGACAAAAATCAAAAAGAATATTGGGGAGATAGGTGTTACTGTACAGAAACTTGCAAATATAAAGATGCAAGTGAAAAAGCATGCTATAGCTACGTAAAAAAACTTGAAGGAGGATACACACCATCTGGTTGTTTTATAACTACAATAGTATGTGAAATTCTTGGATACGAAGACAATTGCGAGGTATTACAAACATTAAGATTTATCAGAGAAAATTATTTAAAGAAAACAAAAGAAGGAAGAGCATTACTTCAAGAATATGACATTATTGGGCCCGTAATAAGTCATGAATTAGCAAATTGCCCAATAATTGATTCCATTATTTTAGCACACAATTACATACTTCCATGCTATGATTTAATTAAGCAAAATCGTTATGAAAATGCTATTCAAGTATACACAAACATGGTAAATGTACTTAAAAACAGATTTAGCTATGCATTAAATGATGCACATTTGGATTACACATTAAAAACACCTGACGAAGAACTAGGTAAAGCAAGAATAAGACTAAAACCAGCAAGCATTTAAACTTGCTGGTTTTATTATTTCATTAATCTAAGCATATTATCAACATAAGTTTTCAATTTACTTTCTTCTATATCTTGCTCTCTTAATCTAAGTCCGTTTACTAACTTTTCATCATATTTAGATAAATCATATTCATTATTTCTTTTGTTATTATATTCATATTTCATATTCTTAACCTTATACATATTACTTAATCTACAGGATGTAAGTATATCATTTGCAAATAAATTAATATGATATTCTGTCATTACATTATAATAATCTATTGGTTTTTCAATTACTTCTTTACTTACCAATTTAACATATTCGCCTTTACTATTAAATGTTGTTGTTCCAATCGGTGTATCATCACTCATTGGATAAGTAAACATACCTTTTTCTACATTAAATATTCTGTGTTGATTAATTGTTTCTAAACTACTTCCATCACTAAATTTAAGTAAGTTATATTTATTTGTTTGTTCACACTTTTTAATCCAAATAGGTTTAGCTATAGCAAATTCACCATTATCAAAGTCCCAACATAATATTTCATCATCATAATCAACTTCACTAATTTTCTTCTTTTTAAACTTCTTTTTCTTTTTGTCATAAACATACACCTCGGTATTTTCTGATAAACAATATGAACATAAAAATATTTTATACCAATCACTTGGAGTTTTTCCCTCTTCAATAAATTGTATAGCAAATGCATGTGCTGCAGAAGCACCATTCACAATTAAATTTTGACCATCATAAAACATATTAGAAAGGTAATCAGAGTCAGGATTTAATTCGATTCCCGAACCTGAACTACTGGAATCTGGTGCATAATAATATTTAGTAGTAAAATTCAGATCAGATATATTACTAGAAAGACATAATGTATCTGCAACTTCACAATAACTATCAGGTAAATTAATTGAATTCATAGTAAAAAAATAAGTATTAAAATCATATGAAATAGTATCTGAATAATTAGTGTTAATATATTCAAACAAATCAAAATAATTAACTTTATAATTTTTATCAATAGTAATAGTTAAATTACGTGGTGAATCAGAAGACCAACACCTTTTCACAAAATCATATGAACTTTTCTCACTTAACTTTTCCAATAAAGTATCATTTATGTTTATTTGAGTCTTAACAATTAAATCAAAATACACATAACATTTATCTGAAACATTACCAGACATCAAAACTCTTTTATTTTCATCATCCCAGCTAATTTCTCCGCCATTTTCACATTTAGATAATATTGAATTAAATTTATATCCACTTGTTGGCCAACTATCTCTGATGGTCATTTCATAATTTCCACTCTCAGGTTTCGTTTCAAGCATCATAGAAAGCATATTTTCATTTTTTTTAAAGCTTTTAATTGTGCTTTCTTCATACACATCATTCGAATTTTTTAATATACAAATTAATATTCCAACACAAAGTACAATGACTAAACTAAAAATTAAAAATAATTTCTTTTTCATATACAGACTCCTATCTTGATTATAATTATAACCCCAAAATAGGAGTAATACAAGTATCATATTTATACTTTTCTTATTAGATAAATTAAGTTATAGGGAGAATATACTATGATAAAATTAAATACAACTGAATTACTTAAGAAAAATAGTAAAACAGAATATTAGCTATGTCAAAAAATGAACATAACATCAAGAAATTTAAATAGAATAATAAATGGATATATAACATCTATATCATTTAAGTACATTGAAGAATTTTGTAAATATTTAAACTGTGCTCTAGGTGAACTTATCGAAATTATAAATGAAAAAAAGAACTAACTATAAAAGTTAATTCTAATTTGTAACATCAATCCATTCTTTATAATTAGATAGCCTTTCCAATTCTTGAATAGAAAGTTTAATAGCACTATTAGTACTTCCACAAGCAGGATACACAAATTCATGTTCCTTCAAAGATACATCAAGATATATATCCACATTTCCATTTACTCCGAATGGACATACACCACCAGCTTCATGACCTACTAATTCAACTAAATTTTCTTTTGGTATCATATGAGCTTTTTCGTGAAAATATGCTTTATATTTATGGTTATCACATCTCTTATCACCAGCCATGACAATTAAAATTGGTTTACCATCAACTATATATGATAAAGTTTTTGCAATATCAGCTTCATCACAACCAATAGCATGAGCAGCTTCACTAACCGTTGCACTCGATTCATTAAATTCTATTATTTCTTTATCTTTTCCATATTGTTTTAAATATTCCCTAACTTTCACAAGTGACATTTTCTACCTCCACAACTTTAGTACCACCAACTATGTCATGAATACCTCTTCCATCTTTCTTAAATAAAATCATTAAATAACCTGCATAAGTGATTAAATATCCAAGTAAACTAACAACCCCAAATGTAATTAAAAATGATTTTCCACTTAAATAAAATGCTATGCATATGCCTAAACTATTAAAAAATAAATTATAAGCAAATATTGTTCTTGCAATATATCTCCAAACACTTACACTATCACTATCATCTTTATTAACAACTTTAATTTTCATAAGTTTCTTACCAATGGTTTGATTTTTATTCCATTTTTGGAAACCAACAAAATAAAGCAAATAACAAGAAACAGAAATAATAGATACACATGCTCCATATTTTAAAACACTTCTATATTCATAAATAAAATCATTACTTGTAACAATTTCTATTACATTACTTTCATCTATGCTATCCATAGTTTCATTAAAATTTTCATATGCATCTAAATAATTATCATAGTAAGGATTTATTACATCAATACTTGCAATAGCTGATGCAATAAATCCAACAAGTAAAACATCAATTATATATGCAACAAATCTTTTAAATCTCATATACCCTCCAAAGAGTTAAATAAGCAAACTATGTTGTTTGCTTATTTGTTCCTAAAGTAACACTAAGTTCTTTAGTTTTTCCATCTCTATAAACTGTAACTTTAATAGTATCTCCAACTTTATGTTGATATAAATAATATCTTAAATAAGCTAGATTCTTAATATCATTACCATCTATTTTAGTAATTATATCATTTTTTTCAAATTTAGCTTTACTAGCTGGACTACCTTTTTCTATACTTGCAACAAGAACACCACTAGAAAGACCAGAAGATTTAATTAAATCATAATATTGATATAAACTATAAGCATCTGTAATATCTAGCATTTGAATACCTAAATATGGATATTCATATGAATCACCACTTATTATTTGTTCAGCTTTAGTAACAGCATTTTCAATTGGAATAGCAAATCCCATACCTTCAACACCATTACTTACAAGTTTAAGTGATGTAATACCAATCACTTCACCATTACTATTACATAAAGGTCCACCACTATTACCTGAATTAATTGCTGCATCAGTTTGTAATACTTTCATAACGTAATCATTACTTCTAGAATTATTAAGAGAAACAGCCACTTCTCTTTCTTTACCTGATACTATGCCTCTTGTAACAGTCCAAGAATAGGCAGTATCAAGTGGTGCTCCTACCGCAAACGCTGTATCACCAACTCTTAAATTTTCACTCTTTCCAAGCTCAGCAACAGTTAAATCTTTTGAACTTTCTAAACTTAATACAGCTATATCAGCATATTGATCTGAACCAACAATTTTAGTTTCTTTAACATCTTTACTTGTAAATGTAACGGTAACTTTATTTCCACCATCAACAACATGATGATTTGTTAAAATATAATATTTATTACCTTCCTTTTTATATACAAATCCTGTACCCGATGATATCAAAGTTTGATCTTTATAAGTAGATACAACCACCACCGCATCATAGACCTTTTCAACAGCATCAGCTATACCAGTATCAGTAACAGTTACATCTTTTTCTAGTTTAGTAATACTTTCTGTTATGCTTGTTGGAAAAAAGTACACAACAGCATACATAGCTAAGCATCCCACAAAAAATGCAATTAAATAATAGACTATTTTTTTTCTTTGTTTGTTTTGTTCTTCATTCATTTTTCTAACCTCACTATTTCTTTAAAATTATTTGGAAATCCCATTTCATGTAATACTTTTTCTACTTTAATTACCTTTAATTTACCTGAAAGCCTATCAAGTTCATAACTTATCTCACTAATAAATAAGTTAAAATTATCTTCATCTAATAATTGTTTCAAAATAATTATGAGTGCAAACAAATCATTCTTTCCATATATATATTCTTCATTTATCTTAGGAATATACAATAGTTTATGATATTTTGTATCATCAATAGCTTTTTGAGTTCTATTAATATAACAAATATCTTCATGAGCACACAAATTACGATAATTAGCAACAATTGGTAAATAATCAACCATACTATCAATACTAACCCCAAAAACATCAGCAATTTCCTTTTGGTCTTGATACTGTAGTATTGTATAAAGTTCACCAACTATTCCAAACGATAAAACTTTAACAACAACCCACAAAGGAATATAACCATAATTAATGATGTAATGAGCTGTTGCACTATGTTGTTTACCATTAACACTTATTTGTCTTTTCATTTTTCTGATTAAATCATTAATTTGTCTATTTCTTCTTGAATCTCTTACAAAGTTATTTGGATTTAAATAATTATTTTCTTTAAATCCATGATTTTTACTCATAATATAAGCAAGTATACTTTTTAAATTATTTTCTACTATTAAAATATTTTTAAAAATTATATTTCTTATTTGTCTATCAAAAAGAAACATTGAATACAATTCATTAAATGTTGTACCTTCAAGATAAGTTTTGTTATCATCGGGTCTCATAAATAAATGACGGTAACCACTTAAGAAAAAGTAATTTTCTCTAAGCAAAACAGTTTTAGCAGTTTCAAAATCTTCAACCACTAAACCTTTTTTAGTTAGTATGTCAATTTGTTCATCTAATGTTTTAAATGTTTTTGATTTCACACTATACCGCCTTTACTTTAAACATTATATCACAACTGACAAAATAAATATATACCTAATTAATGGATATAATGTAAAAAACTTGTGAAAAAAAAGTGAAATATTAACTTAATTATAATAATGACTTATAGCTTCGGATAAAACCCGAGCAAATTCCATTTGATATTCTTTTATTACCAGCTTACTTCTTTCCATAGAGTTTGACAAAAAACCACATTCAACTAAAATGCCTTTAGTTTTTAACTTATCATACATATATGTTGAAGTAGGTATTTTTTTTACCTTTCTATCACCATTTGTATTTTTATTTAAATATTCTTGTACACTTTCAGCTAACCTTTTATTATCATTATTATAAAAAACTTGAGCTCCATAATACCTAGAATCAGTTAAATAATTTAAATGAATAGATACATACATATCAACAAACTTCTGATTAATGATTTTAATTCTTTCATCAAAATCAGCCTTTTTACGATGATTTTTAACCCCATTACTCAAATCATTATCATCACTTCTTGTCATAATAACTGTAGCGCCCATTTTACTTAAGTCGTATTCCAAATATTTACCAATTGCAAGTGTTATATCTTTTTCATAAATATCATTATAAAGAGCACCAGGATCAAGACCACCATGACCACTATCAACAACAATAACTTTGCCTTGAAGGGGTAAATCAGCCCTAACCGGATATCCATACATCAGAATAAATAAACCTAAAAAAAGGAACATAATTTTAACATAATAATTTTTCATAATATATTATATTATAAAAAAAGAAGAATTATTTATCATAATCTTCCATAAAACTTTTATGAACTCCATCTTTTCTAGTGCCAAGGACACAATTCAAATTAACATTATCCATAGATTTAAATATATTATAATCAATATCAGGATTCATTTCTCTAAGATTCTTAATAAGTTCTTTCATTTCTTTTCTCTTACTAATATGTTCATCACTTTTACTTACTTTATCAGTAAACTTACATGCGCAATTAATAAAAGTTAAATTATTATATTTACACCAAGCCAGAACATTTGCTTCTTTTACTAAATAAAGTGGTCTAATAAGCTCTACACCTTCAAAATTTTCACTATGTAACTTAGGAAGCATAGTTTTAACTTCACTACCATAAAACATAGATAAAAGTGTTGTTTCAATAACATCATCAAAATGATGACCCAAAGCAATTTTATTACATCCAAGTTCTTTTGCTTTATTATAAAGATGTCCTCTTCTCATTCTTGCACACATATAACAAGGACTTTTCTCATTTAAAGTATTAGCAACTTCAAATATATCACTATCAAACATTTCTAAATTAATATTCAACAAATTAGCATTTTTAAGTATCATTTGTTTATTTATTTCATTATATCCAGGATTCATACAAACATAACAAACATCAAAATTTACTCCGCCATGTCTTTTTAATTCTTCCACACACTTAGCAAGCAAAAAAGAATCTTTACCTCCGGAAATACATACCATAACTTTATCACCTTCATTAATAAGGCGATAATCCTTAACAGCATTTACAAACTTAGCCCATATTTCTTTTCTAAATCTTTTTATAATACTTCTTTCTATTTCTTTATATTTTTCCATAGCACCCCTCCTCTAAATATTTTTGAGCAAATTCATAATAAGGTTTTATTACTTTTTTATTTTCCAATCTTTTATAAATCAGTTTTAAATAATTATTATTTAAAATATAGTTTAAACTAAAGGAATAATTTAAATCAAATACTAATGCAAATCTAAGTAAGATTTTATCAGAGTCTGTATTTAAATATTTATTTTTAATACACTTTTTTTGTAAAAATTCAGAAATTACTTCTTGAGTAATATCAAAACTAGGTTTCTCAATTTCTACATCGCCGTTTACAATCATATAAAGGATATCGATTTTATCAGCATCTCTTAGTATTTTAGACATAATTAAACTGTTTTCATCAAGCTCACAATCAAGAATATATTCATTATGGCACTTAATTGCATTTAATATAATATCATAATATTTATTATCAACAATAAATTTTTTAATAAAATTATTATCAAATAAAATCTTAATTCCAACCATAGCATGATCAACACTTTTTAAATCATTATATGTATGATATATTTCCCACTGTTTAAATCTGCCAATATCATGAACTAAACCAATAAAGGCAGCTACCTCAATAAGTTCATCATTCAAATTTAATGATATAGCTATTTTTTTACAAATTTCGCTTACTCTAAGACTATGATTTATTTTTCTATTTATTGATTTACAAGAAACATCAAAGCTACGAACATATTCCATAAATATTTCTTCATTAGTCATGAATTACATCTCCAAATAAAGTCCAGGGATATTTAAGTGGTGGATTACATTTAAAATCCATTATTTCATCACGCACAGGATGTTTAAATCTAAGTTCATAAGCCCACAAAGCAATTTGTTCTCCTACTTTCGCCTTAGAATTATATTTTTGATCCCCCCACAATGCGTATCCACGAGATGAGAATTGTACCCTAATCTGATGAGATCTTCCAGTTTCAAGTTTAATTTTAACTAAACTAAGTCCATCTTTAAAACCTAATAATTTATAACTTAATTTAGAATACTTTCCATTCTTATCTACAATAGTTCTATTTTCATTTTCTAGTTTTAACAAATAATCTTCAAATACACCTTCTTCTGGAAGCATACCACGGGCAATAGCTAAATAATTTTTTTCAAATTCGTCAATTCTTATCATGTTACTTAGTCTTGATGCAGATTTACTAGTCCTTGCAAAAACCATAACACCACCAACAGGTCTATCAAGTCTATGCACTAGCCCCAAATAAACTTCACCAGGTTTATTATATTTTTCTTTAATATATTTTTTTAAACTAGTAAGTAAATCCAAATCATTAGTATTATCAGCTTGCACAAGTACGTTCTGAGGTTTTTCTACCACCAATAAATGATTATCTTCATAAATAATTTTATTCATCTTGCCATCTACCATAAATACCGCATGGAAGAACCAAATCATTCTTACTTATTGGAAGGCCAATTTCCCCAGCATCAACAACACCGCCATAAGTTTTACCAACTGTTAATTTTAATATGTTATGTAAAACAGTACTAGAAACACCGGTAGTATAAGCATTAATAAGGAAAAATAAAGGTTTATCACTTAAAAGAAAAGTACATCTACTAACAAGTTCTTCCAAATTCTTTTCAAGTTTCCATACTTCACCACTTGGTCCTCTTCCATAAGACGGAGGGTCCATAACAATAGCATCATACTTATTACCACGTCTAATTTCTCTTTCAACAAACTTTAAACAATCATCTACTAAAAATCTAATATAATTATTTTCTATTCCTGAAAGTTTAGCATTTTCTTTTGCCCACTCAACCATTCCACGAGCCGCATCAACATGAACAACAAGTTCTGCACCAGCTTTACTACATGCAACAGTTGCACCACCTGTGTAACCAAATAAATTAAGAACTTTTATAGGTCTATTAGCATTTTTAATTTTATCCATCATAAAATCCCAATTACAAGCTTGTTCAGGAAATAAACCAGTATGCTTAAAATTAGTTGGACTAACTTTAAACTTTAAATTTTTATAATTTATAGTCCAAAAATCAGGTAATTTTTTATTAAATTCCCAGTGTCCTCCTCCATCAACAAACCTATAATAAACTCCATCAACTTTTTTCCAAGCATTATCCATTTCAATTGGCCACATAGCAAGAGGTTCTGGTCTTCTTAACGCAATATTACCCCAACGTTCTAATTTCTCACCATTACCAGCATCCAAACATTCATAATCTTTCCATTCATTACTAATTCTCATGACTAACCACCTATCTCAGCTATTTCATAAATATTTTACCAAATTTCTAAGTAAATGTCATCAAAAAACCTCACAAACCAAAGGTTCATGAGGATTAAAATCAAAATATCTACTAACGTTTACTAAATTGTGGAGCTCTTCTTGCTTTCTTAAGACCATATTTCTTACGTTCTTTAACTCTTGGATCTCTTGTAACAAATCCAGCATTCTTAAGAATATGTCTATAACTATCTTCTCTAGTTTGATCTGTATTAGCATCAAATGCAAGTAATGCTCTAGTAATACCTAAACGAATTGCTCCAGTTTGTCCTGAAAATCCACCACCAGTTACATTAACATCAATGTCAAATCTGTTTTCATTACCTGTTGCAACTAATGGTTGTTTTAAATCCATAACTAGTGTTGCAAATGGCATATATTCATTAACATCAACACCATTAACAGTAATATTACCAGTACCACCAACAAGTCTAACTCTTGCTACACTTCTTTTTCTTCTACCAGTTGCTGTCCATTCTTGTTTCTTAGCCATAATTCCTCCTATTTAACTTCCAAAGCTTTTGGCTTTTGAGCTTCATGTTTATGATCAGGTCCGCTATAAACAAATAATTTCTTACCCATAGCTCTTCCTAATCTATTATGAGGAAGCATTCCTTTAACAGCTCTTTCAACCATTTCTTCTGGATAATTATTAATCATTTCTTTAGCAGTTCTTTCTCTAAGTCCTCCTGGGAAACCACTATGATTATAATATTTCTTATCTTCTAGCTTATTTCCAGTTAAAACAACCTTTTCAGCATTAACAATGATTACATAGTCACCACAATCAACATATGGAGTGTAAGTAACTTTGTGTTTTCCACGTAAAACGTGAGCAGCTTTAGTAGCTAAACGACCTAAAGTTTGACCTTCAGCATCAATAACATACCAATTTCTTTCGATATTTTCTTTTTTTTGCATAAATGTTTTCATATACTAATCCTTTCATCATGTTTTCTGTTTAATTTTCCCACGACTAAACAAATCACATAAATAAAATGTACCGATTAAAATTATATGAAAAAAATGACCAAAAGTCAAACGTTTTTAGCCATTTTCTCTATATTTTTACAAATTTCTTTAAATTTGCACTATTTTATTAAGCAATTCTCTCATATCTTTCATTGTTTGTAACTTATTTTTTTCTAAAATAGTATCATCAACAACTTCTCTTAATACAAGTTCATTGCTAAATTCTCTTTAGTTTGACATCTAAGAGCAAATTCATTTATATAATCTCTTATATCTCAACTCATCTACATTCTTCATCATTGCAAGTTGTGAATAAAGTCCCATAAAAACATTGTACTAACAGATGAAAATGTAGCTAACTTCATAAAGTTATAATAAACTTTACTTAAAATACCCCACTTACAATGTTTAATATTTTTAACAACATACTCACGCGAAGAAAATTTATATATTTCATAACAAGCCCCAATTTGTTACGAAATATTGTACATTATTCCACACCAAATGTCAAATCTATCCTTATTTTTTCAAATTTCTAACATTTTCCAAATCTTTAGATTTATTTTGATAATAATACATTTCTTTCATTAAAAAAAGTGATTTAAAAATATTATTAACACCATCAACAAGTAACAAAGAACTAAATATAATTATAATACTTTTTATAAATTCAGCACAATTATCTATTTTTAAAAACCTTGTAGCAAATAACATCAATAAACCAAAAACAATTTCAATTCCAACTAATTGAGAAACTTTATTTTCATTAATATTAGTCTTACTAAATTTACGATCACAATATTTTATAGCTTTATCAAATGACATTCTTTGTAAATAATTTTCTAAATAATCATATTTCTTAATATATTTCTTTAACTCAATTATAAAAGTACTAAAAAACAAGGTACTAGCGCACATTCCCGCAGCAGCACTCGCAAAAAGAGCTTGATCATATGCATTTTGGCATTTCAAAGCTCGATTTATAAATATAACTGTTCCCATTTCTAACGCTGTTTCTCTAAGTTTAAAATTATTATTTTTACTTATTTTCTTAACTTTATATTTTATTCCGTTTTTAATTCTATTCATAACCTTATATCTCCTTCATCACAAGTTGTTATTTTACTCCGATAAAGTAATAATGTCAACGATTAAGAAACTAATAATCTACCTCAACCAAATAAAGTCCATCCGCTGGCACTATACTAAGCTTTTTATTTAAATTTTCATTTAAAAGCATATTTTCTATCACATTAATGTCTACCTTACCTCTACCAACATCAAGTAAAGCACCAACTAAATGACGAACCATATAACGATAAAAACCTGCACCCACGAACTTCACAAGAACAATATCTCCACGTCTTTTAATATTAATCTTGTATATACAAGTAGTATAATCAACTCTAAATCCACTTACAAAATTATGAAAATCATGAACTCCAACAAACAACTTACTTGCTTTTTTCATTTTTTTTATATCCAAAGAATATTTAATTTGAAAATAATAACCATCATAACATTTTTTATACATACCATTATTTATTTTATAAACATAAGTCTTTTTCTTCACATTATGTCTAGCATGAAAATCATTAGGTACTTTTTTACAATTCTTTATTACTATTTCATCATTTAATATTTCATTTAATTTAAAAATTTCTTTATTAGTAATTTTACCATCATAATCAAAATGAGCACATTGATCCAAAGCATGAACACCAGCATCAGTTCTTCCACTACCCTTTATAACTATTTCCACACTCAAAAGTTTACTTAAAGCATCTTCCAAAGTTTTTTGCACACTTTTAACATCATTTTGCCTTTGAAAACCATGAAATAATGTTCCATCATAACTAAATCTAATTAAATATCTCATGACTTAATCCTATAAATAGCCTTTAAAAGTTCATCTAATTCTTTATAATGATTTATTTTAATTCCTTTATTTTCACTAAGGCTAGTAAACTCCACTAAATTTGGTAAATCAATATATTCACCCAAAGTTTTATCAAACATATTACTTGTTTCATAAATTTTTTCATCGCTTATAACATACACTTTATCCACAAGATTAAAAAACAAATTACTATTTACATCTACTAAAATTATTTTTCTTCCATAACTAGTTATTCTTTTAAATAATTTTTTAAAAAATTCTATATCTTTACTTGTTAATCCAATACTAAAATTATTTAAAATAATACATTTATCTTGAAGTTTACTAGCAAGTATTACTCTATTTTTATTACCATGACTCAAATCATCAAAATTACATTCAAGTGTATTTTCATTAAGCCCAACCATTTTCAAAGCATCACTTGCTTTATTTAAAACAATATCCTTAACAAGTTTTCCGCTATAATCATCTTCTATGTAATCCTTACTAATTACTCCGATAATATTTCCCTTTAAACCACTTAATTCCATAAAGCCTCCAACAAGTTATCAACATCATAGTAAACTTTATCTAAAATATCATAATACATAAGTTGTATAGATAAATCCACCACAAAAGGTACACCAAAGCCTAGTTTCTTAAGTATTTTTTCATTCTTTAAAACAACATCTCTATTACCTTCAAGAACTTTAGAATCTTCATCATATACTATTACATAATCACCAAATAAAGATTCTTCTATATTACTTGTAATATTCACATAATTAATATTTTGTTTATCTAATAAATCAAATATTTCTTTTTTTTCCTTATTACTTAATACACTTAAACTTTCATTAAATACTACTCTTTTACTTGGAAACATTTCTAAAGTATTTTTAAGTTTTTCAAACGATAATACATCAATTACTTGATACATACCAAACATAGACATAAACTTTTTATCAGCATTATTTGAAAGAATAACATAATTTACATTATTACTAAACTCCATATAAAACAATATCTCCTTCTTCCATGCTTCTTTTTACATCAATAAGTCTTTGATTAGTACTACCCCTAAACTTACAATTTAAACTCTTTTTAGCAAGTACAAATTTACCATCTACTAAAACATCTACATTTTTTAAAAGTTCTAATCTATCTTTATCACCAGCAAGCAATGCCTCATATGTAAAACCAGTATAAGCCCAAACGTTAAGTCCAATACTTTTAGCAAATTTAGCTATTTCCAAAGCTCCTTTAGCTTGAAAAAAAGGATCTCCACCAGATAATGTAATACCTGTTTGATACTTTAAATTTTTTAATTTTTCACAAATATCTTTAGTATCGATTTCAAATCCACCATTCATATCATGAGTCTCAGGATTTTGACATCCTTCACACTTATGCAAACAGCCTTGAAACCAAATTACAGTTCTAATACCAGAACCATCTAAAATACTATCAGGTTGAATATCTGCAGCAAGTCTAACTATCATAATCTTCACTTCTTTCTTTATGTCTATTAACTAGGTTTTTTATCTTAATAAAATGATGATTAACCCCAGATTTACCTATTTTATAACCATTTTCAAGCGTTACAATATCTGCAAGTTCTTGCATAGAAACTTCAGGATACTTAACTCTTGCATCCGCAACAATTCTAGTGTTTTCATCAAGTAATCCATATAAATCATAATTTTTCAAATAATCAATATTTTCCAGTTGCATCTGTCCTGTTCTAAAAGTCTTTTCTTGATTAGCAATTTCGCAATTATTTAATCTATTAACCATATTCTTATGATCTCTATATATCCTTATATCTTCAAAATAAAATAACGAATTAGTAGCTTTAAATCTTTTAATTAAATCACTTATATCTTCACTAGCCTTAATATAAACAACAGTTTTATAACCTCTTTTAATAAGCTTAGCATTTAGTTTAAAATATATAAGTAAATTAAGAACTTGTTTAGCTAATCTTTCCTTAGTAAAAATAAATTCTAAATGATAACCACTTGTACTTGGATTAGAAACATTCCCAACCGCAAGAAAAGCACCTTCCAAAAAAGCTATTTTTTCCTCATCACTAACCAAATCGTCAACTTCTATTTTTATTCCAACACTAATATCTTTTTTAATAAAATCAACTTTTTCTTTAATATTAAGAATATATATTTGTTTTACTTTAAATCTTTTCTGCATTCTTATAACGATACTAGGATTAACACCATATATTTCTTTTATTTCTTTATAAATTCTTCTAGCAATACTAGCATTCTCTAAAGTTATACTAATTTCTTCTTTATTAAACTTAGCAACACTATTTAAAAATGCTATTAATTCATATCTAGCTTCCATAGAATTAATATTATTTTTAGTTATTTCCTCTTTTAAACTCGTAGTAAATGTCATTTTCTCTTACCATCCATTAAATATGAGAAAAGTAAATATCCAGTTTTGAGCGCATCATGTCTATACCAACCATCTTCAATTGTAAATAATTTATCTTGAATAACATAAATATCTTTTTCATCAAGTTCATGCATATCTAAAATAACCGGATCTTTTTGTTCTTCTGTTGCATATTTATTTGCTAAGTCACTACTAATAACTTCATTATTAGCAATAACAACATCTATACTACCTTTACCTAAATATTTTTCTAAATAATCAACATGATCTTTTACAGTAAAATCATCTGTTTCTCCCGGTTGAGTAAACAAATTACAAATATATACTTTATCAGCCTTAGCTTTATTAATTGTATTAACTAACTTTTTATTAATTAAATGTGGTACAATGCTTGTAAGTAAACTACCAGATGAAAAAATAATCAAATCAGCTTCTTCGACTGCATGAATAACCTTAGGATTTACCTCAATTTCTTTATCATATTTAACTTCTACAATTTTATTTGCACACTTAGTTAATTGATGCTCTCCATACACTTTTTTACCACTTGAAGTAATTCCCACCAAATTAACATTATCTTCAGTTAAAGGCAAAACATTGCCTCTAACATCAAGTAATTTTTCCATAACTGGCATAGCCCCAGCAAAACTACCCTTCAAATCCATCAAAGCAATTAAAAGCAAATTTTTAACAGAATGAATACCCAAAGATTTAGACTTAGTAAATCTATAATTCATTAAATCTATAACATCTTGATTAGTATCAGCCATACTAAGCATAACTTTCGTAATATCACCAACCGCGGGAATATTAAGTTCTCTTCTAAGTAAACCTGTACTTCCTCCATTATCTGCAACAGAAACAACCGCAGTTATTTCTACGGGAAAAAGTTTAATACCTTTTAAAAGTTGAGAAAGACCACTTCCTCCACCAAATATAACAATTTTCTTCATAATTTATCACATAATAACTATATCACAAATATTACAAAAATGGAATATTACTTCGCTTAACTCCTCCATTAACTTCATAACATTTATCAATAATCATAAAAGCACTAGGGTCTATTTCTAAAATTCTTTTCTTTAAATTATAATAATCATTATTAGATACAGCACACATAATCATAAGTCCCTTTTTATGTGAATATCCACCAGTTCCAGGTATTGTAGTAAAACCAGTTTGAAATTCTTCTAAAATTAATTTTTTTATTTTTCTAGTTTTTCTAGTGTAAATATAAAATAACTTACTGTCAGAAATACCAAACATAATTTTATCAACAAAGAATGTTGAACAATACAAAATAATAAATGAATAAACACCTTTAGTAAACCCAAATACAAACATACCTGAAACAATAATTAAACCATTAGCAAATATCATTGCTTTTGATTCACTAACTTTACAATATTTATTAATAATTTGCATTATAATATCAGAACCACCCGCAGTAAATCCGCTTCTATAAACAAATCCACTACTTACGCCATACAAAATAAGAGCAAATAACAAAGTTAAATAAAAATCTTCAGTAATAAGGTACTTACTTAAGAAAGTTGACACTGGAAGTGAAATTGTAACCATAATGGGATAAAGTAATGAACCAACTATATTTTTCTTCGTTGTACCCCATCCTAAAAATATATAGCAAATAATAAGTAAAATTACATTTGCACATAATAAGAATATTGATGGTGTCCACCCAAATAATTTTTGCATAACAATCGCAATACCACTAAAACCAGATACAACTAAATCATTCGGAGTTAAAAACAAATTAAAACAAAGAGCATAAAAGAATAACCCAAAAACCAAAGAACATCCATCTAATATAATTTCTTTATAATTTATCTTTTCCATTTTTCCAACCACTTTTCTATATCAATTATAAACGATTAACAACTTTTTAGCAATTATTAATATAAAAAACATATATTGTTTTAGAGGTGAATTTAAAAATGAATGGTAATTTCTATCAAAATCCAACATTTCCTAGTCAAAGTTTTCAAACACCACCAGGAAATATGTCAGTAACTGAGGTAAATAATAAATTGCCAGAAGAACAAAGTTATATAGAAAATATTCTAAGACTTAACAAAGGAAGAAAGATTAAAGCTTATGTTTCTTACCCAGACAGTAGTGCATGGCAAAACAAAGTATATGAAGGTATAATTGAAGAAGCCGGCAGAGATCATCTTATAATTAGAGATAACACAAATAACCTTTGGTACTTAATTAGAATAATTTATTTAAACTATGTTGAGTTCATGGAACCAATTATCTATTCTCACAGTTTCTCAGAAAAAACATACTAAGAAAACATCGACAATTTTAATGTCGATGTTTTATCAATTTAAATTTATGTAATTTTTCATTATAAGAAACTTCAGCATTAACATTAATTTTAATCATTAACCATTATATAATCTCTTAATAAATCGGCTTGAAATTGCCAGTTATCGACATATTTTACTATATTTGCATCAATTTTATGTCGATAACTAGGATATTCAGCTATTTTAAAACCTCTGCAGCAATCAATTTTGCAGAGGTATTTTTTTATTATTTCACTAGATTATAATATTCATTTTTTAACCAATCAGATAAATAAGTAACATAAGAAATCTCAGAAAGTTTATAAGAAAAAATTTCTTGATATGTTTTATTACCATCATAAAATGAAACATCAAATTTATTTATAAATTCAGATACGACATTATATAAATCATTTCCAGAACCTTCCTTATCCATTTTTAACGTTAACATACCTTTTAAATTAGAGTATAAACTTGTATCGCTTTTCAAATTATGCTTTAAATCTAAAATATCTTTTTTTGTAACTTCATGCTTATTTCTATAATCAGCTATAGGATTATGATAGGTTTCATTATATTCAATTAATCCATAATAATATAAAGTAATATAACACCCTAAATTATTAAGCAAAGCTTCATAAGAGTCATTTTTTAATGTTATTCCTTTTAAATTACCACAAGTGACATTTTCCTTCGGTTTATCCATTGTTTTATCCAGATTATATTTCATTTCAGTTAAATTTAAATCATATATATCCCACAACTTTGATGTTCCATCTATATTTTCATTTTTTTTATGTTTTAAGTTCATAAAACACAATATTAAAAGCAATACTATTATCACAATCAACAAACTAATTTGAATAACTTTAAAATCAACTTTTTTCTTCACTCATCTTCACCTTTTCCTATTTATATCTAAAATAGATATATCATAAAAAAATATACATGTCAATACTAAAAAAGACACAACGTGTCTTTTACATATTCAAAAATAATATTTAAAGTTTTGTTTTTCTTTACCTAAACTTGTCTTAGGTCCATGTCCAGGATATATTTCAATATTATCTGGATACTTGCTTATTAACTCAAGACTTTTCATCATATCTTCTTCACTTCCAGTTGGTAAATCACATCTACCAATTGTATGATAAAAGAGAAAATCGCCAGTAAACATTACTTTTTCATTTGAAAAATAATAAGTTAAACTATCAACTGTATGTCCCGGTGTTTTAATTACTTCATAATCAAATAAACCACTTTTAACATTTTCTTTTAATCCAAAATATTCTTCAACCTCTTTTAAAGCTCCAACATGATCAAAATGATGATGAGTAACAAGTATTTCTTTTATATTTTTATCTTTGCAAGCATTAATTATTCTTTCTGCTTCATCACCTGGATCAACAATAAATGAATTATTTCCAATAGTTACAACATAACAATTTTCTTGCAAAGAACCAACAACTAATATATCTATCTTCATATTAATTAAAGTACTGAGTTCTTGAATAGAACCAGCCTCCTCCTCCCGGATATCCTGGTGGCACAATACTATAAGCCATAAATGTATTATAACCTTCATATTGGTGTTTACTTACTTGAAAATGCAAATGTGTGCCAGTTGAACAGCTTTCCCAAGATCTAGTTTGTGTACCTCCGCCTTGTTTTCCAATTACAGTTTCTGAAGTTACTTTCTGAGATACTGAAACATTTAAAGTAAGCAAATGAGCATATAAAATAGTATAATATTCACCCTTAATAACATACTGAATATAAACTTGATTACCACCACACACTTTTCTACCAGTTCTAGCCATGGTTTTTTTAGCATCAACAATGCCAACAACAACACCATTACCAATAGAATATACATTTGTACCTTCTGCATTACCACCCAAATCAACAGCTTTATGTATTTTAAGTTTACCACTAATTGGGTCAATTCTTTGTCCAAATTTACTATTAACCCTACCTTTATTTAAAGGTTTAAGCCACGCATCATTACCAGCAATTCTAGAACAATCCTCTAAAGTTTGTTCACTTTTACAACCTATTTTATTATAATAGTCAACAAGTTGTTGTTTAGAATTAATCTCATCGACTAAATCCATTCCTATTTCATTAAGACTTGCTAAATCATTTTGAAGAGACTGAATATTATTTTTATATGTTTCTATATTAGCTTCCAAAGTTTTTTCATAATTAGCTAAATCAACTTGAGTTTGTTTATTAGTATTAATTAATTCCTCAAATTCAGTTAATTTATCTTTATTATAATTAGATAACTCTTTAACAGCATCAATTCTCATGATTAAATCGGTCATTGATGAAGAACTAGTAACAAATTCGATATATGAATTATTGCTCATCATAACTTGATAAGCTTCCATTAACTGATTAGTTTTTTCTTCAAGTTCTTGTATCTTTACCTGAGTATCATTAATTAATTGTTTAGCTTCTTCAATCTTTTGTCTTCCATTATCAATTTCTTTTTCAGCATTATTAATATCATTATTCTTAGATGCAATTTGATTTTTAGTCAAATTCTTTTTATTATTATTAGCTTGTTGTTTAGCTTTTAAATCAGCAAGTTCCTGTTTTAATTCTCCAAAAGTATTTGCTTTAGCATAAGTATCCGCAGGTTTAAAAATAAAACATGAAACAAATATAAATATTGCTAAAATATATCTAACAAAATATCCACTTAATTTTTTTACACTCATATTTACACCTTCAAGTACTTTCTAACAGCTTTAATACTGCCATACATACCAACCAAAGCTCCAATTGCAACTACAATAAATGATACATAGAACACAAATGGATAAGGCTTAATAAGCATAATCATATTTGAAAATAATTTGCCATGAAGTCTTGAGTAAAGAATAACGTATCCATAAATAGTAACACATATTGGAATAACAGAACCAATCAAGCCAATAATTAACCCTTCAAATAAGAAAGGAAGTTTAATAGTAATATTACTAGCACCAACAAGCCTCATAATTTCAATTTCACTTCTTCTACTAAATATTGTAAGTTTAATCGTGTTACTAATTAAAAAACCCGTTACTAAAATTAAAGCTATTACAACAACTACAACAATTTTTTGAACAACGTCAAATACAGATATTACTTGTTCAACCATACCTTCACCATACTTAACAGTATCAACTCCAGTTATGGCCTTAACATATTCACTTGTTTCACTTAATTTTTTAACATCATTTACCTTCAATACAAAAGAGTCTTTCAAAGGATTTTCATCTAAATAATCCAGAACTGTCTTAAATGAGTCATCATAATTACTCATTTCAAGCTTCCATTCATCTTTGCTTTTAAATACTACTTCATCAATATATCTATAACTTTTCAACTCAGTTTTTATATTTTCAATTTGTTCTTCAGTTACATCTTTTTTAAGATATGTAACAATTGTAAGTTCATCTTCAATTAACTTAGTTGCATTTTGAACATTAGCAGCAGCCACAATAGCAACAGCCACCAAAATAAGAGTAATTGTTGTACACATAATTGATGCAAAACTCAAAGAAAAATTTCTAACGACGCTTTTGAAAGCATCTCTTATACTTCTAAAAAATATTCTACATGCCCTCATTTGTCTTATAACTTCCTTTCGCATAATCATGAGTCAAAACACCATGATTAATAACTAGAACTCTTTTCTTCATTCTATCAACAATCTCTTTGTCATGAGTAGCCATAATTATAGTGGTTCCCAATTCTTTATTAATATTTTCAATAACTTTCATTATTTCTTTACTAGTTTCAGGGTCTAAATTTCCTGTTGGTTCATCACAAATTAATAATTTTGGTTCATTAACAATTGCTCTAGCAATACAAACTCTTTGTTGTTCTCCACCAGAAAGTTCTCCAGGAAAAGAACGTACCTTTTCTTTAAGTCCAACTCTTTCTAAAGCATTCAAAACTTTAGGTCTTATTTCAGAACCTTTCATACCAATACACTCCAAAGCAAATGCTACATTCTCATACACTGTAAGCCTAGGTAATAATTTAAAGTCTTGAAATACAATACCAACTTTTCTTCTTAATTTATAAACTTTTCTATTTCTAAGTTTTCCAACATTTAAACCACCAACAAAAACAGTACCACTTGTTGGTTTTTCTTCTCTATAAAGCATCTTAATAAATGTTGATTTACCACTTGCAGTTAGACCAATAACAAAAACAAATTCACCCTTAGCTACACTAACTGTCATATCTGCAACCGCAGTAATTCCATTTTTATAAGTTTTATTAACATTTTTTAATTCTATAAACTTCATATGGTCCTCCATCATAATTATACCATGATTTTTGCCTCAAATAAATGCCAAATTTATGTAATTTACACAGATTTAACTCATGTTTACTTGAAACACGTACATAATTTTAATATAATAACTACATACGGAGATGATATTTTTTGAAAAAAAACGAATTTATCGAAGGTGCTCTTATAGCAACCATAGCCATAATTTTATCCAAAATACTCGGAGTTCTTTATGTAATTCCATTTTATAATATTATTGGTGAAAATGGTGGTTCCTTATATGGTTATGCATACAATATATACAATTTCTTTTTAATTATATCATCCGCAGGTATTCCACTTGCAATAAGTAAAATCACAAGCGAATACAACACATTGGGTAAAATGAAAGAAAAAACTTACATGTTTAAATATTCGCAAAAAATTATAAGAATATTCTCAATTGTATCGTTTTGTATTTGTTTCTTTGGAGCAAATTTAATAGCAAATGCTATAGTTGGTGATTTAACTGGAGGAAACACAGTATCGGATGTTGCATTTGTAATCAGATGTGTATCATTTGCCATTTTAGTTGTACCACTTTTAAGTATCTTCAGAGGTTACTTACAAGGACACCATTATATCGCTGCCCCATCCATTGGACAAGTAATTGAACAATTTGTAAGAGTTCTAGTAATTATTGTCGGTTCTTACTTAGCACTTAAAGTATTCCATTTATCAATTGCAGAGGCTGTTGGTATTGCTGTATTCGGAGCATGCGCAGGTGCTCTAGTTTCA
Source organism: uncultured Bacilli bacterium (assembly GCA_934101795.1). Lineage (GTDB taxonomy): Bacteria > Bacillota_I > Bacilli_A > RF39 > UBA660 > Onthocola_B. The sequence goes on along the minus strand of CAKORY010000002.1, from coordinate 44,980 downwards.
TATCTTTACCTACTTATTAAAACAAACAAAGTAAAAAAAGATTTATTTGTACCATATGAAGAAGTATCCAAAGATGAAAAGAAAACAATATTTAAAAAACTAATTGGTTATTGTATACCATTTATTGTTATCAACGTTGCCAATAGTATTTATAATACTGTAGATATGATACTAGTTATCAAAGGTTTAAATTGGATAGGTTACCCAGCTGGGGATATTGAAACAATTTCCTCAGTATTTACCACCTGGGGAAGTAAACTTGTAAGTGTAGTAACTGCAATTGCAACAGGACTTGTAATAAGCCTAATTCCCACAATTGTGGAGTCTTACACAAAAAAAGATATGAAAGAAGTAAACTCACAATTTAATAAAACACTTCAAGTGCTATTATATGTAATATTACCACTTTCAATATTCTTAAGCATCTTTTCAAAAGAAGTTTGGACAATATTTTATGGTAAAAGCTTCTATGGTCCATTAATATTCAAATATACAATATTACTTGCAATATTAGATTCCGCTTACATAATGATATGCAGTGCTCTACAAGGTTTGTCGAAAACAAAACTAATTTATATATCTTGTGGAACCGGATTAATTACCAAAACAATATTAGATATTCCATTGATATTATTATTTAATAAAATTGGTATATATCCGTTCTACGGAGCAATACTCGCAACTACGATTGGTTATATATTATCATTAATAATTCCGCTTTATACATTACATCATAAATACAACTTTAGTTATAAAGAAACAGTTAAATCAATACCAAAACTTATATTAACAATAGCAATATTAATAGCAATATGTCTAATTATTAAACCAGTTATATTTAATCATATTAATGGTAAATTCTATATGTTACTAGCTCTAGGATTTATAGGTCTTATTTGTCTAATACTTTATTATTTAATGAATAAAGACTTACTTAACAAACTCCTCGGAGATAGATTATTAAATAAATTTAATAAAAAAATAAAAAAATAGAAAAAGTAACATCCAGTTTTTTCAGAGATTGGATGCTATCAATTTGTTTTGGTGCATCTAAATCACCCCCGTTGATTTAGATGCGTTTTTTATTTTATAACTAACACAAAAATGGCAAATAGCTGTAATAAAATCATTATTAAAAGAAGTTTTATTAACTTTTTAAAGACACACAAAAACTCTCAAATTATTGAGAGTTTATTTTTATTGAAACATTTTTTTAGCAGTTCTAAGCATTTGAGCAGTATAACCATATTCATTGTCATACCAAGCAAGTACTTTAACAAGTTGAGAACCATCAGATTCTAGAGTACTTGTAGAAAGTCCATCAACTATTGCCCCAACCTTTTTGTCTAGACAATCACTTGAAACGATTGGATCCATTGTAAATTTAATTGTTTCATTTTGATTTTCACTAAATAATTTATTAATTTCTTCCACACTTGTATTTCTGTTTAGTTCTAATGTTAAATCCACAACAGAACCATCAGCAGTAGGAACTCTTAATGCACTACCATCTAATTTACCAAGAAGTTCAGGAATAACTAAACCAATTGCTTTAGCAGCTCCTGTACTAGATGGAACAATATTTTGAGCACAAGCTCTACCACGTCTTGATTTAATACCCTTTTTATGTGCTATATCTAGAGTTGCTTGATCATTTGTATAAGCATGAATAGTAGTCATAAAACCTTTTTTAATACCAATATTCTTTTGTAAAATATTAACAACTGGTGCTAAACAATTTGTTGTACAACTCGCTGCACTTACTATAACATCATCATTTGTTAAAATATTATCATTAACATTGTAAACAATTGTCTTCATATCACCTTTACCAGGTGCACTAATTAGTACCTTTTTAGCGCCTGCAGTAATATGTTTCATTGCATCTTCTTTTTGAGTAAACTTACCAGTACATTCAAGTACTAAATCAACTCCAAGTTCACCCCAAGGTAAATTAGCTGGATCAGTTTCACTAAAAACCTTAATTCTCTTAACACCTGCCACTACTATTTCATTACCTTCTGCTTTAATTTCATCTTCATGAAAAGAACCATGCACTGTATCATATTTAACTAAATAAGCTAAATCCTCTGCACTTGTTAAATCATTAATAGCTACTATATCAAAATCTGTTTGTGTAACTATTTGCCTAAAAGCAAGTCTACCTATTCTACCAAAACCATTAATTGCTACTTTAATCATTATATCTTCCTCCTATAAATTCACGCAATATTGATTCATCATTAACATATTCTCCCGGTATTGGAAAAAATTGTTTTAAAAAATCCACTAATCTTCTAGCTTCCTCATAATAAATGTTATCCACACTTACTGATAAAAGAAGCGGCTCTACATAAACCTTCAAAACCCCAACTTCATATGGAAGGGCTGTATTAATTATTGTATTAGCTTGATGTATATACGGAAATATATATTTTTCTTCTCCATTTCTTACACTTTGCCAATTATCAATAGTTTTTAAAGCATCATATCCACGTGTTCTATTATCCCTAACTATTCTTCTAAGCAACCGTAAATCAAGCGTTGATACATAATTGTATTTATCTATACTCAAAGGAATAAATGGACTCAAATAAATTTTATATTTATACTTAGCATCAACATCTTTTGTAAGTTCATCATTTAACGCATGCAACCCTTCAATTAAGAAAACACTTTTATCAGTCATTTTAACTTCATCTTTATAGTATTCTCTAAGACCTGTCATAAAGTTATATTTAGGAAACTTAACACTTTCACCCGCCAGTAATCTTTTTAAATTTTCGTTAAACAATTTAACATCTAATGCCTCTAAACATTCAAAATCAAAATTACCATTTTCATCTTTTGGAGTATCATCTCTATTTACAAAATAATCATCTAAACTAATACTAATTGGATTATAACCTAAAGCTTCAAAATATGATGCTAACCTACTTGTTGTAGTAGTTTTTCCACTTGATGAAGGCCCCGCAATAAGTATAAACTTAATATCTTTATTTTGTTCTATTTCTTTACAAGCCCCGGCAATATTTAAATTAAATACAAGTTCGCTAGATTTAATAAAGTTAATTATTTTTCCATTACCAACATCTTTATTTAAATCAGTAACATATGGCATATTTAACTTTTCAAGCCATTTTTTTCCACTTGCAAAACTATCAATAATCTTATCATAATGAACATACTCAGGAACATTTCCGTTGCTTCTAGTCGTAGGAAACAAAAGTATTACCCTATTATTTCCCAAATAAACTAGTTCAAACTTATTTAAAACTCCTGTACTATAAGGCATTAACGAATAAAAATAATTAAGTTTATTTTTAAGTTTATATAAATTAACAACCTTATCACTTATATTTTGTATATTATTTGCTTTTTCATACTCTTTTTTATCTCTATAATACTTAATTGCATCTTTCGGAGATACATTTAACTTAGTAATTATTTCATTGTCACTAATTATTTTACACATTTTTTCTTTAATAAGAGAAATATCTTCTTGAGTAAGTATACGAGTCCCTTCAATAATTCCTAACATTCCTCTTGGAACACTATGTTCAAACGAAACATCAAAACCATTAAAAACTTCTTGCAATGCCACTAAAAACAAAAATTTTAAGCCTGCTTTATAAATTCTATTTCCAATCAAATCATTTGTATTTATAAAATCTATTTTTACATCTTCAAGAATTTTATTATCTAAAGAAAATACTTCATTATTTATTTTATAACCAACAATATTTTCCATATCAAAGTCTTTACTTGCATCATAAAACAAAGTACCTTTTCTGTACTCGTGAACAGTATTATCATTAAATGTAACTTTGACTATATCCATCTAATCTCCCTCTATTCTTATTAATTATATCAATTTTTTTATCATTTGTGAATAAAAAATAACACATTTTACTATTATTTATGTAGGTGATATATTTTGAACATAATTCCAACAGTAATTACAAAGAGTAATAATAAAGAATATGCTTATGATTTATATTCTAGACTACTTCAAGACAGAATTATATTTTTAACTGGTGAAATAGATGACACTATGGCTAATATCATTATAAGTGAACTTCTCTATTTAGATAATATAAATCATGAGAATATCTATTTATATATAAATTCTCCGGGTGGTGCCATAACCTCAGGAATGGGTATATATGACACAATGAGATTTATTGAAAGTAAAGTTATAACAATCGGAGTTGGAATGTGTGCTAGCATGGCAGCATTTTTACTTTCAAGTGGTGATGAAAGATATATTCTTCCAAATGCCGAAGTCATGATCCACCAACCACTCGGAGGTGCTCAAGGACAGGCAACAGATATTAAAATAGCTGCTGAACGCATCATAAAACTAAAAGAAAAACTAAACAGAATTTTAGCGGATAACACACATCAACCACTAGAAAAAATATATGAAGATACAGAAAGAGATAATTTTTTAAATGCCATTGAAGCTAAAGAATATGGGCTAGTTGATGATATAATAAAAAAGAATGAATTCTAGTTCATTCTAATTATAACTTCTCCATCTTCAGAATACAAAAACTTCTCTTTTGCATATCTAAGGACATAATCATCATCTTGTAATTTAGTAACTTCACTAACCAACTTTTCTTCTTCACCCAATAAGTTATTATATTTTTTATTCAAACTTGTAATTTTACTTTTATTTTCCATAATTTTAGTCCAATCTCCTGTAACAGAACTAACTAAAGAAACAATAAGTAGTATAATCACGGCAGATATTACAAAAAGCCGTTTTTTTTCTTTTTTTGTTTTCTTCATACCGGATCCTCCTCATTCTTCAACAAAAATTATACAAAAAAATTTCTAAAACATAAACCATTATTTTAGAAATTTTATTTTTTTTACACAATTTTTACATTTATTATACATTTTCATCATAAACAAAAAACCTAAGACAACTACAATTACAAAATATGGATGAATAATTCCAAAATTAATTCTATACATTAAATAAATATATAAAATAACCATATCTATTACAAAAACAAGTGTTACGATTAACTTAATAGCATTATTTTTATTACTAATCATAAATCTATTAAATCTTGCAAACAAATAAAATAACACACCATAAATAAAAGATACTAAGAAAGAAAATACTTGAACATAACTATTCATTTAAACAATTTACTTATAATGCTATCTTCCTTATTTTTAGTTTTACCATCAATGTACATAAATGAATTAATCTTTCCTTTTATCTTTACATTTCCATCAATAGTGTCAAGTTTTAAAAGCTCAAGTCCACTACCAAGTATTCTTAAATTCCCCATTACTGTTTCCATTAAGAATTCTTCATCATCAAAACTTACTATTTTATTAACCCCATTTAAACTAATACTACTTCTATCAATAATTTTTACTTCTTGAGTACCATAAGTATTATCCATAATATCACCAATTAATTATATGAAAAAAACAGATAATTTATAACTATCTGTTCGAAACACGTCTACGTAAAGATAAACCATTAAGTTCAACCATTGGATCTGCAGGATCTAAACTTTCAACATAAGCTTTTTTAGCAGCTATTTTTTCTTTTACAACCATATCTGTCGCTTTGTTTCTATAAGGTTGTAAAGCATCTTCTAATGAATTAGCAACTAATTCTGTTGATATCCAAGGAATAACTAAATCTCCTTCTTCAAGAAACTCATAACGTTCTAATTCAGGAAAATAAACAATACCTGCAGCATTTAAATTTTTATATCTAGTTTTTAAAATATCAGTATTTGTAATACCAATAGCATCTGCATTTATTTTATTTTCAAGTATATCTTCTAAAGAGAATTCTAAACCAATATATATTTCTTGAACATAAGTTTTTTCTCCATCAAATTCTAAAACCTTAGCACCAATTAAAGTTTTTTCATCATTTTTATTTTTACCGTAAACATATTGAATATTGTATAACATTTAAATTCACTCCTTTTTAAGCGACGTTTTCTAATTATACCACATATTCATAATATGTCAAGATAACCTTTTTATTGAATAATTTTATGAATTTTATCAAAAAAGAAGCTTATTAAGCTTCATCTTCTTCAACTTTCTTATTATATGCATCAAGAATAGCTTTTTCAAATTTATCTCTTGTTGCTTTATTTGTTGGAAAAACAACATTTTCTTCTTTACCAGCCTTATTCAATTTTCCTGGCATAGAAACAAACATTCTTGAATTACCATCAATAATCTTAGCGCCACGAATAGCTAAGCAATCATCTAAAGTAAAATCAACAAAAGCTTTTAATCTTGACCCTTCTTTTTCTCTCCTATAAATTTCTATTTTTGTAATTTCCATAACATTACCTCCTTATGATGTATTACATAATTTCATTTTAAAGCATAATCAAATATTTTGCAATATCTTTTTGATATTTTATAAATATTTTATTTTGACATCACCAGTTATTACATCTCTATAACAAAAACTTTTCTCTTCTCCATCTACCATAACAGTAAACAAATTTGGATAAATTTTATAAAGTATTCCCACCATTTTATTAACTCTATTACGCATACCATAAACAGACACAAGCACTTTACTATTAAGCTTTTTACTTATTTCTTCTTTTATTAAATTAATATTCATTATTCCTCCTTATCTAGGATAACCTACATACATAAGACCATTACATATAAGACCTCCCATCCCATCTTCTTTATATTTTGTTTTATCAAGTAATTTTTTTAAATCGATTTCTTTATTTCTCTCAGTAAGAGCAACAGTACTTGCAATAATAGCTGGATCTAAAGCATGAATATTAACTCTCTTAGGACTTGATGCAAAATTAGCACCAGCCTTAATTAATTCTTCATAATCACTTTGACAAGCACCAGCAATTATAACTAATTTATCATGGCTTTTTTCATAATTTCTTGCTGCTTTTACTGCTTTAACAAAATATGCCGAATTTTTATAATTCTTGATATCTTTAGCATCTCCCTTTTTTCTATAATAAGCATCATGTCCAGTAATAACCACAATATCAGGTCTAAACTCTTTTAAAAGCATGGGAAGCTGTTCATAAACATTTTTTTCATTTATTTTTTTGCCAACAGCCATTATGCCATTTCTTTTGTAAAACTTTAGGCATCTTGATAGATATTCTTCATCAGAATCAATATGCAAAGCCTTCGCAGGCAAGTAAAAAAACTCCCCCCGATCTAAATTATCATCTAATAAATCAATATCATCTAGTAAATCATCTGATTTGATATTCTCTTCTTTTCTTAAATCTAAAACTTCTGCATCCGCTACCAATCTAACCTCCACACCTTTTAAATAATATATTCCATCTTTTATATTAATAACTCTAAATACGGTATCATTACCATAACTATTTCTAGTTACATAATCACCTTTTTCTATATTCAAAATAATTATCACCAATAAAGTATATGAAAATTGCCAAAAAAAAATTACCCTCATCGGGTAACACTTTTATAGATATCTACTAATATTTCTTCACTTAAACTTTCCGCTCTAACACTTAAATCTAAATCATATTTACTTAACACTTGCAAGACAATATCCAAATTATATAATCCATATAGATTATTTCTCAAATTTTTTCTTTTTTGTCTAAAAGCATTTTTCAAAAACTTAAAGTAACCATCAGCATCAACATCTAACTTATCTTTTCGTGGCACAAAACTTACAACACTACTTTCAACTTTTGGTACAGGATTAAAAGAATATTTAGATACATCACAAACTTTACTAATATTAAAATAATATTTAAGCACTAAGGTAATATAACCATAATCTTTAGTACCTGCAACAGCCATAAATCTATCTGCAACTTCTTTTTGTATCATAATTGTAAACTTACTAAAATCTATATTTTCATCAATAATATGTTCAATTATTGGTGTAGTTATATAATAAGGAAGGTTACCAACTAAATACAAATTATCATATTTAATATTTTTTATATCTTCCTTTATATCACTTTTTAAAAAATCACCATAAATTACATGCAATTTTTCATCTTCTAATTTACTTAGTATATTACTTAAATCTCTATCAAGTTCGTAAGCAATTAAATTACAACCTTTTTTCTTAAGTTTACTTGTAAGGGCTCCTCTTCCAGGCCCGATTTCAATAATTAAATCATCTTCACACGCTGAAACTTCATCAACAATTTTATTTATTATATTGTTATCAATTAAAAAATTTTGTCCTAAACTCTTCTTTGCCTTCATAAAAAAATTCGGGTAGGGTTTTATTCCCACCCGCTCCTTAAAACATCATATGTTATTTTACTTCTTCCAATATATTTGGATGCATAATCTTCACTTGGTGTAAGTAAATCAAGTGCATAGCCACCAACACCACGGTCTAGAACTATAGCAAATTGTTCCCCTTCACCAACTCTATCACTTTTAAACCTAATTATTGAACCACAAGCTATATTATTACTTGAAGCAACAATTTTAACTTCACCATATTCATAATCTTTATAAGTTGTTGTGCCATCTTTAATGTTATACTTTGGCATACATCCTAAAGTACCATTACATAATGGACAATTATAAGCATAACCAGTTAAATCACCTGTATATGTAGCAATTGGACTATATTTTATATTATCTTCAACTTCAATTATTTTCATAGCCATCGTAGTTAAATTAACTGTTTTATTAACATTATTATTTTCAACTGTAGCAATTTTAATATCAGAACTACTTTTAGCAACTATAAACATAAATATAACAATTGACATTCTAATAAAGTAATTTACTACTTTCATATAGATATCCACTCCTTCTTGGATATCTAAATTATAACATTAATATTCTAATAAAGCAATTGACAATATTTTACATATTTATTTTGTAATATTAATAACATACAAGTAATTTTAAATTATTCAAGGGGTACCACTTTAAATTAGTCAAAAAAAGATGAAGTTAAAATTAATCTAACTTCATCTTTTTATACATATTTGTAACATTTTTATTAGTTTGAACAGCAAGTTCTTCTAGAGAAATGCCATACAAATTAGCTACAAATTTAGCTACCTCTAACACATGTCCAGGATTATTTTGTTTTCCTCTAAAAGGCTCTGGTGTAAGATATGGACTATCAGTTTCTAGAACAATATGTTCAAGTCCTACTTCTTTAATAACGTCTTTAATTTTAGCGTTTTTAAAAGTTATAACCCCATTAACACCTATCATATATCCCATTTTAATGTATATTCTCGCAGTTTCTAAACTTCCCGAAAATGAATGAATTACACCTTTACAATTAAATTTTTTTAAAGAATTAATTGTATCTTCCGTAGCATCTCTTGAATGCACAATAACAGGCATATTATACTTTTCAGCTAAAGAAAGTTGCATTTCAAATAATTTAATCTGTTCATCTTTATTTTCTTTTGTATAATGATAATCTAAACCAATTTCACCAATAGCAACAATTTTTTTATTAGAAATATTATTTTCAATAAATTTTATATCATCTAAAGAATAACTATCTACATCTTCTGGATGAATACCAATTGCGCCATACATACATGGATATTTTTCTATAAGTTCAAGTACTTCTTTATTGTATTTATCATTACTACCATTATTAATAAAATATTTTATACAGTTATTACTGGCATCTTTTAATACGTCATCAATATTTTCATAATCAGATTTAAATATATGACAATGCGTATCTACAAAATAATTATTCATTTATTTCAATCCTATTAAATAAAATTTCTGGTTTATTTAATGTAATTCCACATTCTAAATTACCAAACTTACTTATACTTTCAATATTTCTTTCATTAGTATTAATTTCATTTAATATTTTTTCACTTGTTATATTGATAAATGGTTCAAGAAGTATTGCACATACTCTGATACTTTCTAAAATATTATATAAAACAGTTTTTAATCTATCTTGTTTAGTTTCATCTTTAGCAAGTATCCATGGAGTTGTTTCATCAATATATTTATTACATCTTTTTAAAACTTCAAATATTTCTTCTAAAGCTTCATTAACCTTTAAACCATCCATTTTTTCATCAACTTTTGCTTTTAAACTTGTAACAGCACTAATTAAATCATTATCAATTTCTTCATTTACTCTTGGATTTTCTACCACACCATCAAAATATTTATGACTCATACTTATTGTTCTATTAACTAAATTACCTAAGTTATTTACCAAATCTGCATTTGTTCTATTAATTAAAGCTTCTTCAGAAAAAGCACCATCACTTCCAAAAGATACTTCCCTTAAAGCAAAATATCTAACTGCATCAACACCATAAGCATCAATATATTCTCTAGGATCTTTATAATTTCCAAGTGACTTAGAAATCTTACCACCATTTATAACAAGCCATCCATGACCAAATACTTGCTTTGGAAGTGGTAAATCTAAAGCCATAAGAAGTGCTGGCCAAATAATAGCATGAAATCTTGTTATTTCCTTACCAACTAAGTGTAAATCAGCAGGCCAATATTTTTTAAATAATGGAGCATTTTCATCTGGATAACCTAAAGATGTAATATAGTTTGATAAAGCATCAATCCATACATAAATTACATGCTTTGGATCAAAATCTACAGGAATTCCCCATTTAACTGAAGTTCTTGAAACACATAAATCTTCAAGTCCTGGTTTAATAAAGTTATTTACAAGTTCATTCTTTCTTGAAACAGGTAAAATAAATTCAGGATTTTCATCATATAATTTGATTAAGGCATCTTGATACTTAGATAACTTAAAAAAGTATGCTTCTTCAGTAACAGTTTTAACATCTCTTCCACAATCTGGACATTTACCATCTACAAGTTGAGTTTCAGTCCAAAAAGACTCACATGGAACACAATACAATCCTTCATAAGAGCCCTTGTAAATATCACCTTTATCATACAATTTTTTAAATATTTTTTGTACTGCTTTTACGTGATGTTCATCAGTTGTTCTAATAAAATAATCATATGAAATATTTAAGCTTTTCCATAAATCTTTTGCATTTAATATTATTTCATCAACATATTCTTTCGGAGTAACACCAGCTTCCTTTGCTTTTTGTTCAATTTTTGCACCATGTTCATCTGTTCCAGTTTGGAAAAACACATCATATCCATTTAATCTTTTATATCTTGCAATAGCATCAGCTATTATAGTTGTATAACAATGACCAATATGAAAATTCGCACTTGGATAATATATTGGTGTTGTTATGTAATATTTTTTATTCATTTTCATTTCCTTCTTTCTTTTTATTTGTACTACCTATACCACCAGTTCTAATTGTATCAGCTTTATCATCATCAGTTATCAAAAACTTAACAAAAATCCCTTGGGCATAAGCATCTCCCTTATTTATTATATATTCCTTATCACCATGATTTTGTAAACATACCCACATGTGGCCTTCATTATCTGAATTATTATAGTAATCACTTTCAATAATTCCCACTTGATTAGTAAGTCTTATATTGTATTTAAAACCCATGCTACTTCTTACCACGATCATAAGCATTTCATCACTTTCAAAAGTAGCCTTATAACCAGTTGGTATCTTAACAATCTCATTTGGTTTAATAACATAATCTTTTATGGCAAAAAAATCATAACCTGCACTACATTTTGTCCCTCTTAAAGGGAGCATATAATCATCATATAAAGTCTTATTATCTCCAAAAACTTTAACAAATTCAGGATAACTTATTTTTTCAAACTTTCTCATATTTCCTCCAATAAAAAAACCACAAACTAAGGACGAGTATAACCCGCGGTACCACCTTAATTCATGATTTATCATGCAACTTAAAATTTATAACGTAATTACCCGCTTTTAACTCCAGAGCCATGTTCGAATATCTTCATCTTTTCTTTTCCACCAACCAAAAAATCTCTATGAAACGAATGATATCTACTCTTTCCTTCTTCGTTAATTAAAACTAGTTTATCATAAATCTTAGTTTAATTCAAGTTAAAATATATCAATTTTATCAGCAATAATTTTTGCAAGTAATTTTCCCAAAGAACTATAATCATTTATTTTATCACTTATAATAATAACAAGCCCCAAAGAATCACTTGATGCAATAATGGGTATCAAAGTAAAATATCCACTTATATCAACACCTAAATTTATTGTTGATAACTCTTTAGTTATAAACATTTCTCTGTTATCAATAAGTTCCAAAAATTTGTTATTAAGTTTAGAGTTTTCCACAATATCCTTATTCGAAGAAGTAATAACCTTTTCTCTATCTGTAATTACTAAATCAACATTATAAATATTTTTAATAAGTTCACATAATTTACTACTTAAATCTTCATACCTTCTTACCTCAAAATATTTTTTTAATATAATGCTATCTTCACTAGTAAATATCTCTAGAGCTTCACCATCTCTAATACCTAAGTTCTTTCTAATTTCCTTTGGAATAACTATTCTTCCAAGTTCATCTATTTTTCTTGTTACACCAGTTTGTTTCAAAAAAATTCACTCCACTTCATTACTTATTGTGGAGCAAATTAAAATTTTTATGTATTAAAGTATCTTTTCAAGTAAAGTTACTATATAAAATATAAAGTGTTTAGGTAAATCTTTAGTATAAAGTAAAATACTAATTTTTTTATTAACATACTTTATATTAAAGCTTCTTGATAAGTTCATTGCTTCAATTAAAAGCTTATCACCTTTAATATTACTTGATACATCCTCAGGTAAGGTTATTTCAATGCTTCTATCCGTTTGGACTACTTGTTTTATATTATATTTTTTAGCAAGTTTTTCAAACCATTCTTCATACATATAAACTAGCATATCTTGAGTAACTTTACCAAATCTATCTTCAAGTTCACCTTTTATTTCTAATAATTTTTCATAAGAATCAATTTCATTAATCTTTTGATGTATTTCAATTTTAATATCTTCATCAGTTACATATGTATCACTAATATGGGTATTTACATTAATTAAAGCTTGAGTTTCAGTATCTTCATCTTCCACTTTCTCTCCGCGTTGACGTTTAATTTCATCTTCAATCATTTTCATATAAAGGGAAATACCAACACTATCCACAAAACCAGCCTGAGAAGCCCCAAATACATCACCTGCACCCCGTAAACTTAAATCTCTCATAGCAATTCTATATCCACTACCAAGTTCTGTAAATTCCTTAATAGTATTGAGCCTTTTAATAGCAATATCATTTAGCATTTTATTTTTTTCATACATTAAATAAGCATAAGCAACCTTATCACTACGACCCACACGACCACGAATTTGATAAAGCTGACTTAGGCCAAAATTATCTGCATCATGAATTATTAAAGTATTAACATTTGGAATATCAATTCCACTTTCAATTATTGTTGTACAAATTAAAATATCAAATTCATTATTTATAAATGATGTCATTATGCTATCAAGCTCATCTTTTTCCATTTTACCATGTGCAAAATTTATTCTAGCATCTGGAATCAAATCTTTTATATGTTTCATATATTTTTCAATTGTTTCCACTCTATTATAAAGAATAAATATTTGTCCTTTTCTAGCTAATTCCTTATAAATAGCATCTTTAATTAAAAAATCATCTTCAACTGCTACATAAGTCTGAACTGGATATCTATTAACTGGTGGTGTATCGATAACTGATAAATCTCTAAGACCAGACATAGCCATCTTTAATGTTCTAGGTATCGGAGTGGCACTAAGCGTTAAAACATTAACATCACTTTTCATGGTTTTAATTTTTTCTTTATGAGTAACACCAAATCTTTGTTCTTCATCAACTACCAACATGCCTAAATTTTTACAAACAATATCATCACTAAGTATCCTATGAGTACCAAACAATATATCAATTTTGCCATTCTTTAAATCTTCCAGTATTTCTTTAGCTTTCTTAACACTTACATGTCTATTTAAAAGGGCTATTTCTATTGGCCAATTTTTAAATCTTTCTTTTGCAACATTATATTGTTGTTTTGAAAGAATAGTAGTTGGACACAAATAAAGTACTTGTTCATTATTTAAAACAGCCTTAAACATAGCTCTCATAGCAACTTCAGTTTTACCAAAACCTACATCACCACAAAGTAACCTATCCATCGGATTAGTTTTTTTCAAGTCATTATTAATTTCTACGACTGCTTTAGCTTGATCCACCGTAAGGTCATACTTAAACTCACTAGCAAACACATCTTCTTCAGGATAATCCTTATAAGGTTTTTTCTTAAGTTCTAATCTTTTTTTATAAAGAATAATAAGTTCTCTAGAAATATCTTTAACTTTTTCAGAAATATATTTTTTAGTTTTTTCCCAGTTTGTACTTCCAAGTTTATTAAGTTTAGGTTTTATTCCATCTTTACCAGTATATTTATATATTAAATTTATTTTTTCAACAGGCACATAAATCTTATCAGATCCTTCATAAAATATTGTTAAAAAATCTTTTTGAACACCGCGAACAGAAAGCGTGGTAATTCCCTGATAAATACCAATACCATGAGAAATATGAACAACATAATCTCCTTTTTCGAGTTGATTAAAATCCTTTATTCTTTTACCAACATGAAAATTATTTTTATAAACTCCATTACTTACTTTTACATCTTCAATATCATTTTCAGAAATAACTACATACTTATCCAGTATAAAACCATGAGATAATTCTTTCATTACAATATGAGCACTAGGTATAATCTTAAGTAACTTTTTCTTTTCTTCTACTTTACTTAAATAAAAATATACTATTTTTCCAGCTTTAATCCAAGCATCATAATCCGCAGATAATTTTTCAAAATTTTCCTTATAATTTATAATACTTTGAGCGTTCAAATTTAAACCTTCACTAGCAAATAAATTAACATATATTCTATCAGTATCATGAATATCATTTAAAGAATACATTAAATCATTTGTTATTTCATTTGACTCTTTATATTCCGATATATCATCAAGTAACTTAGAATATGAAGCTTCAATCTGAGATTTATCCACATAAACTACCAAAGGATTATTTGCATAATCAAATAACGAATTTTTATCACTTGATACAATTTCATCAATAGCCTTAATTTTAATATCATGAATATCATTATTTGACATCTGTGTATTTTCATCAAAATATTTTATATTATCAATTACATTACCATCAAATTCAATTCTAATCGGATGATCATAATCAATCGGATACAAGTCTAAAATAAATCCACGAACAGCATACTCTCCGGACATTGTTACTAAAGACTCACGATGATAACCTAAGTCATCCATTTCTTTAACTAAATCATCACGTTTAATAATATCATTTTTCTTAATATCAATAAAATTTTTAATACTTGCACTAGGTAAATATTTTAAATACCCCATTAAATTTGTAACTATAATATATTTATTACCACTTTTTAATTTATCTAAAGTTTCAAGTCTTTTATACTTAAGTTCGGGACTACTTGCCACCAACATAGATGACAAAAAATCATCCATTGGAAAAAGTAAAGTATTATCATGCATTTTAACTAAATTATCATATATTTTATTAGCTTCAAACAAAGAACTTGTAAGAACAATTATATTTCTATCAAACTTTTCACCTAATTTATCAATGTAAAAAACGTTTAACTCATTAGTTAAACCAGATATTTCCGTTCCAATTTCATAATTAAAATAATCATCTAAAAACTTCATATTTCCTCTTTATTTAGTATTATAAACATTCATTGTTTTATCTATTCCTACATTTACAAAAGATTCAATTATTTTTCTAAAAGTGCTAAATTCATTATTTAATATTTCCATTTCCCTTTTACTAAATTTTCCAAGTACATAATCTATAACTTCATCTTTTTTAACACTTCCAATTCCTACCTTTAATCTAGGAAAACTTTGAGTTCCAAGAGAACTAATAATTGATTTAATACCATTATGACCACCACTAGATGAATTTAATTTTAGTTTATATAAACCTATTTCTTCATCTAAATCGTCCTGAATAATTAAAATGTCTTTTACCTCAATATTATAATATCTAACAAATTCTCCAACTGCATTACCAGAATTATTCATATAAGTTAAGGGTTTTACAAATATTACTTTTTCAATACTAATAAAGCATTCATAATATAAAGCATTAAATTTATTTGACCATTTAACATTTCCTAAATAATCATCTAAAATCATAAAACCAACATTATGTCTAGTATTTTCATATTCTTTACCAGGATTTCCAAGTCCAACAATAAGTTTCATTATTTACTACTCCCTTCAAATATATGTTGATAAGTGCTTATGTTATCAACACAAATTTCTTTTTTTATTTTAACACCCAACTTACTATTTTTAACGCACTTTACTAAAATAGTATTAGGATTATTATTCGTTTTAGTTGAAATAAACTGAATTTCTTTAACATTTAACCTATATTTATTTGCAAAAATTATAATTTCGTCAAGCCTTTCAGACCTATGCACCATATAAAAATTACCATTATCTTTTAAAAATCTATTAACAAGCTTAAAAATAGTTTCTAAATCTATAGCAATTTCATGTCTTGCAAGTGTTAAATAATCATTTTTATTTTTGCTTTTATCATCATTTACTTTAAAATAAGGTGGGTTACAAGTTATTACATCAAATGAATTAGGTTTAAAAAATTCATCAATATTTTTAACATCATCATTAATTACTTTTATTTGTTTATCAAGTCCATTTATAGATATAGACTCTAAGGCAAGTTCTGCTATATCTTTTTGTAATTCAAAGCCAATAATTTTAGCATCTGTTTTTAAACTCAAAACTAAAGGAACCGGAGCATTACCAGTACACATATCTAAAATTAATTTATCACTTTGGCGTAAACTTATAAATTCCGCGAGTAAAAGTGAGTCCAAGGAAAACTTAAACCCATCTTTAATTTGCATAATGTATCTATTCGGATAATCAAATAAATCATTCTTCACTTTCAAAATCATAATCTATTTTTTCTCCATTAATCATAATCTTTCCACGATGATTTATAATATCTACACTAACAACTTGAGCCTCACCATTTCTAGTTTTAATTTTTTCACCAACTTTAGGTAATTTCTTAGCTGCTTCAATATAAGCTTCATCCTCATAAAGAAGACAACATAAAAGTCTTCCACACGCACCATTTATCTTTGATGGATTTAATGCAATATTTTGATCTTTTGCCATATTCATGCTTATTGTATCAATTTTTTTCAAAAATCTAAGGCAACATAATTCTCCGCCACAAACACCAATACCTCCAATTTCTTTAGCTTTATCACGTGCTCCGATTTGTCTTAATTCAATTCTTGTATGATATATTGAAGCAAGTCTTTTAGCAAGCTCTCTAAAATCAACTCTGGCATCGGCTGTAAAATTAAATAAAAGCTGACTTCTATCTAAATTAAATTGAGCATTAACAACATTCATATCAAGTTCAAGTTCACGTACAAACTCGTTACACTTTTTTAAAGCTCTATCTGCATCTTTCAAATTATTTAAATAAGTTTCATATTCTTCATCAGTTGCAACTCTTTTTATCCTTTCTAAGTTTTCTTCCAATTTTTTATCCAAAACTTCAACAACTTTAACAAGTTGAAGACCTCTTTCAGTATTAACAATTACAAGTGTATCTAGCGCTAAATCTTTTTCACTTTCATAATAATACTTTTTATTTAAACCATTAAACACTACACCATAAATTTTATTCACTATAATCACCTAATTCTATAACAAATCTATCAAGTAACAATTCAATATTAACATTACTATCTATATCATCAATAAATTTAATGACTAAATTTATTCTTTTTAATATATCTTTATAATCTAATTTACATAAGCTAATCAAATTATCAAAACTAAACTTATTTTCAAATCCCATTACTTTATTTAGTAATTCTTCATAAATAATAAGAATTATTTTAAAAATAGTTTTAATTTCTTCTCTTTCTTTAAACTTACACAAAATTACATCTTTATTATACATTATTACATCTTTTTTTTCTACTTCTAATTTAAATAAATAATTAATTGCTACATCTGTGTAATTTTTATAAGTATCATTATTAATCGAATTAATATCAAGTTCAAGATTATTATAATAAACTTTTACAGTTTCACATCTACTTTTAATCGTAGATATAACATTATTTGCATTGTCAGTTATAAAAAAACCAATAATATTTGGTTCTGGTTCTTCCAAAAACTTAAGCATAGTATTTGCCGAAGCTCCATTTAGCTTTTCAGCATTTTTAATAACATAAATATTATCTTTTGTATAAATTGGTACCATACTAAATTGTTTTTTTAATTCAAGTACTTGTTCTTTTTTTATATTCATTCCATCTGGTTCAATTATAACAAGTGATGGCAAATAATTTTGCTCTACCAAATTACATAAATTACATTTAGAACATTTTTCACTATATTCATCTTGACAAAATAATTGTTTTATAACTGTTTTAAGCTCTAAAAAGCATTTTTCTAAATTATTTGTTTCAAGCAAATAAGCATGAGATAATTTATTCTCATGATAATATTTTACTAATTTTTCTAATGCTTTTGCTTCCACTTCTGCCTCCTAGAGTAAAACAAAATATATTGCCACTAAAGCCAAAAGTCCACTCATTCCAAGAGATGCAACAACGCTTACTGTTATAACATTAATTGGAATAAACACTTTTAACCCAGATGCTAGTAAATTAAAAGCATATACTAAGCATATTGCAAGAACTATTTTTTTTACTATAATAAATATTACTTTTTTCATAAGTTTCTCCCAATAAAACTATATGAAAAAATAATTTTTTAATCACTTATTTTTTTTCTATCTTCTAAAGCTTTATCTAAAGTAATTATATCTAAATAATCTATCTCAGCACCCATAGGTATTCCATAAGAAAGCCTAGATATAAGCACATTTTTCTTTTCAAATATTTTCTTTATATAAAGCGTTGTTGTTTCGCCTTCAACAGTTGATTTTAATGCTAGTATTAGTTCAGGTTTCTTTGATTCTTCAACCCTTTTAACTAAACTAGATAAATTAATATTATCAGGACCAATATTATCAGCTGGACTAATAAGTCCATTTAAAACATGATAAACTCCTCGAAAATTACCAGCTTTTTCAAAAGAAAATACACTTTTATAATCTTCAATAACACATATTAAATTCTTATCACGTGATGGATCTGCACAAATATTGCAAATATCATCTTCTGTTAAATGTCCACAAATACTGCATTTGTGAATCTTTTTTATATTTTTAATAGCGTCAGAAAACTTATCTAAATCTTCTTCTTTGAAATTCAAAGTTGCAAGAGCAAGTCTTTCAGCATTCTTTTCACCAATACCAGGTAATTTCTTATAATAATTAATTAATTTTTCTAATGACTCAGGATATATCATTTTAGAAAAGTCCACTCATAGATGCATAACTTCCAAGTTTACTTTCAGTTTCTTTATCAATTTTTGTAAATGCATCTTTAATTGCTAACATAATCATATCTTCAAGCATATCTTTATCATCAGCATCAATAGTTCCCTCATTTAATAATTTAAATGCTTTAATTTCTTTTTTTCCGTTAAAAACTATTTCAACCCATTCTGATTTGCCAGTAAATTCCATAGCATCAATTTCTTCTTTTTTCTTAGTAATATCTCTTTGCATTCTTTGTGCTTGTTGCATTATTTGTTGCATATTCATAAATTTATCTTCCTTCCTTATTCAACTTCTATTTTATTTATATCAAATATATCAGAAAAGTCTGATACATCAATATCATTTTTGTTATCTTGATTATCATTTTTTTCCTCAAGAATAGTATATTTATAACCATTCTTAAGTTTCTTTATATATTCATTTCTTTCATTATTCCACTGTGTATCCTCTAGAAATACTAATTTATAATTAACTACTGCATAATTATTAAATTTTTTTTCTATAGCATCTAACTTTGTCATTAATTCCTTATCCTTATGAGGAATTGTAACTTCAACAATTGCATAAGACTTTGAGGCTGCCACAACATTTGTATCACTAAGAAGTCCTTTTAGTGAAGCTTCATCTAAATTACTCACAAAAGTACTCCATTTATCTTTTATATTAACTAAATCATTTTTAGAAGCTTCAGCAAAGCAATTGTTGATTCTTATATTCACATTTTTATTATCACTTTTCTGTAGTTTTGTAACCTCATTTTCAGAAATTATTTTTTTACTTTGTACTTCTATTTTTTCCTGTTTGTTCCTAGGTTGAACAGAATTTATTTTTTCATAATTTTTATCAATTTGAACTTCTTTTTTTGCTCCATCCATATAACCCAAAACTAACATTTTTATTATAAGATATGGATTAACACTAATATTAATTTTCATAAGTATATTATTAAGTTCAAGAACTAAATTTTTACAATCATCATAACTTAATCTCCATCCATCTGGACTACTAAGTAATTTAACTCCTACATCACTTAACGCATAAACTAATTTTTTAACAAACACCTTATAGTTTAAATTAACACTTTGAAGGTGATTAAATACTTCTTCAACACCTTGTATGTCATTTTTATCTAAATATTTAATTAAATCATCTATTTTTTTATTAGAAATACTACCAATTTCTTCAGAAACTAACTTACTTGTAATAACATCATTATTTTTAGAGAGTTGATCCAATATACTAAGGGCATCACGAAGACCACCATCTGCTAAAGTGGCAATTTCTTTAAGACCGTCATCCTCATACGCTATTTTTTCTTCATCACATACAAATTTAAGTCTATCAATTATATCATTTTCGGTAATTCTATGAAATTCAAATCTTTGACATCTCGATACAATTGTAATTGGTACACTTTCTAAGTTTGTTGTTGCCAAAATAAATAAAACATGTTCTGGTGGTTCTTCTAAAGTAAGAAGTAATGCATTAAAAGCACTTTGACTTAGCATATGAACCTCATCTATTATATAAACCTTATACTTTAAGCTCGTAGGCATAATCTTAACATTATTAATAAGTTCGCGTATTTCTTCAACGCCATTATTAGATGCTGCATCTATTTCTATTATATCTGGATTACCATTAAATGATAAACAGCTTTCACATTCTCCGCAAGCCATGCCATCCTTATTGTTTAAACAATTAACTGACTTTGCAAGTATTCTTGCTGTTGATGTTTTACCAGTTCCTCTAGGTCCAGAAAAAAGATAAGCGTGAGACAGTTTATTTTCTTTTATAGAGTTTTTAAGAATATCCACAACATGCTTTTGACCAACTAAAGCATCAAAACCATCTGGTCGATATTTACGATATAAAACCTTATAATTCATAACAACCTCCTTACATAATAATTATACCACAGTTATTTAGTTTTTTCTCTTAATTTTTTAAAAAAGTTACTTAATATTTCTGAATATTTGTTTTCATAATTAACTTCATTAATTTTTTGTAACTTTGTTTTATAAAACTCTCTTTTGGATTCTGGTTTATCAAGTAAATAATAAACATTATCTATTCTACTTTGCTTAATTATTTCTAAACACATCAAACAAGGAGCTAATGTAACATATAAATCACAACCACTTAAATTCCAATTATTTATGACTTTTTGTGCTTCCAATAAAGCATTAATTTCAGCATGCCCTAAAACATTTTGATTTTTTTCACGTGTATTATAACCAATTGCAAGCACTTTTCCATCTTTTACAACTACAGCACCAACTGGCACATCATTATTTTCAAGTGATTTATTAGCATTTTCCATCAAAATATTAAATATTTCTGAATTCATGTTTTCCTCCAAAAAAAATGTGCACACAAACATAGGCTGATGTGGCTGCTATTTTCCAATTCTGACCAGGTTACAGCATATTTGTTGCACGTCTAAATAGTATCAAATTATAATCAATAAGTCAAGCTTAATTAAATACAAATATTAAATTAATGTTGATAACTAAGAAAATAAATTTAAAAACACAAAATTAATCCCATTAATTAGTTACTTTATTTAAATAAAACATCATTTTTAATATTATGTTAACCAATTATTTCCCGGGAAATAATTTTTATAAATTAAAATTTTTGATATTTTTATAAAAATTTTTAATTTATAAGTATCAGCAATCCCAGTTAATTACTTAAATTGCTGTATTTTTAAATTTTAATATTTTTAAAACATTTTATTATAAAATTATGTTAACTAAATATTTCCCGGGAAATAATTTGAGATAATATATAATATTTTTTTAATAACAGCAATTATAGCAAAGCACTTGTCATCCATCCAAAAAAACATTTGTTTGTGTAGACAAACGTTTATTTGAAAAATTGTTATGGTATTTATTAAGATAATTAACAATGTTTCACGTGAAACATAATTTTAAACATACATAAATTTAAAGTATGAATAAACAATAAATTTAGTAACTAATAACAAATTGTCAACAAAATGTTCCACGTGAAACGTATAAATATAATAAAAAAATCATAAAAAAGTTAAATATGTTATTAAAAGAATAATTATTACAACATACAAACAAGTTATCAACAGATGTTTCACGTGAAACATCGAAAAGAATAAATTTTTATAAATATAATGGATTGTAAATTTATTAATTAATGAATTCTTATCAACAACGTTTCACGTGAAACATAAATAATTTGCTTATAAAATCTAATTTAAAAATTAAAATTAAATCAAATTATATAAAAATAACAAATTATCAACACAATGTTTCACGTGAAACATTAAAAACACATAAAAAAGATAAAATTAATAAAATAAGTTATATTAATTATAAGTTAATATAACTGATAAAAATTTAAAATTAAAAAATACTAATATGAATAAAATGTTATAAACATTATAAAAATAAATTAAATTTGCTTGTAAAATCTAATTAAAAAATCAATATTAAATCAAATTATATAAAAATAACAAATTATCAACATAATGTTTCACGTGAAACCTAATTAACTATATTAAAAAATTAATTTTAAAAATCGATATTAAAGCAAAATATATAAAAGTAACAAATTATCAACACAATGTTTCACGTGAAACATAAAAGTATACAACAAATAAAAAAAATAGTAAATAAATAGTAGAACCAATGAACAAAGTTTCACGTGAAACATAAAAATAAAAAACATGAAATTATAATTGATTAAATCAAAAATTGTGTTGATAACTAATACATCAGTTAATTAAAATTTTAAAAAAATGGCATATTTCAGCCAAAAAATAAGTTATTATTAAAGATAAATAAACATTGTATATACTAATTAATACAAAATAAAAAGGCTTATTCAGCCTCAATATTTTCAGTTGCTTCTGCTTCATTTTGAACAACACTTTCACTTTCTTCTACATTTTCTTGAGAAGGTTCTTCTTCTAGTTTATCTACTAAACTAATCGTAGACACTTTTTGATTATCTTTTAAATTAATAAGTCTTAAACCTTGAGTAACCCTACCTAAAACAGAAATTTGATCAAGTGGCATTCTCATTGTCATACCAGAATTTGTCATAATAACAAGTTCTTTACCTTCATGAACAATCTTAACACTAACTAAATTACCATTCTTTTCAGTAATATTCATGGCTTTAACACCTTTAGAACCTCTTCTAGTTTGACGATATTCACTAACCTTAGTTTGTTTACCATAACCTTTTTCAGTTACAAGAAGAATAGTATCATCTTCTTTAACTATTTCAGAGCAAATGCACTTGCTTCCATCTAGTGAAATACCACGAACACCTGAAGCAGTACGTCCCATAACTCTAATTTCATCTTCATTAAACTTAACCATTCTACCTGCTTCACTACCAAGAAGAACTAAATCATTACCAGAAGTCTTCTTAACACCAATAAGTTTATCGTTTTCTCTTAAAGAAATACAAATCTTACCACTATTTCTAATATTATCAAACTCACTAATTAAAGTCTTCTTAACAACACCAGCTTCAGTTGCAAATAACAAGTATTTACTATTCTCTTCACGAGCAATTTGAATAACAGCATTAACTCTTTCATCTTTTTCAACTTGAAGTAAGTTAACAATTGGAATTCCCTTAGATTGACGTGAAAATTCAGGAATTTCATAGCCTTTAAGTCTATAGACTTTACCTTTATCAGTAAAGAATAATATGTAATCATGTGTTGATAAGTTAATCATATGTTCAACAAAGTCTTCATCGTTCGTAGACATTCCCTTAATTCCAACGCCACCTCTATTTTGTGACTTAAATGTATCCGCAGTAGTTCTTTTAATATAACCCTTGTTAGTAAGCACAACTAAGATATCTTCTTCAGGAATTAATGATTCATCTTCAATATAATCTATCGCAGTCATATCTATTTTAGTACGTCTTTCATCACCATATTTATTTTTAATTTCAGTCATTTCATCTTTAATGATGCCTAACACCTTATTATTATCCGCTAAAATGCCACGTAAGCGTTCTATTTCGATTCTAAGTGCATTTAGTTCTTCTTCAATCTTTTCACGTTCTAGACCCGTTAAACGACGTAATTTCATTTCTAAAATATTATCAGTTTGAGCTTCAGTTAATCCAAAACGTTCCATTAACTTAGATTTAGCTTCTCCATCAGCTTTAGATTCTTTAATAATCTTAATAACTTCATCTAAATTATCAAATACAATCTTATAACCTTCTAAGATATGTACTCTCTTTTCAGCTTTATCTAATTCAAATTGAGTTCTTCTAATAATAACTTCTTGTTGATAATCTACATATTTACTAATTATATCTTTTAAACCTAAAGTTCTAGGCACACCTTTATCAAGCATCAAGAAAATAATACCAAAAGTTGTTTGAAAAGCCGTATGCTTATATAAATTATTTAAAACTACTTGAGGATTAGCATCTTTCTTTAAAGTAATAGTAATTTTAATACCATCCTTTAAATCTGTATGATAATCAGTAATACCTTCAAGTACTTTGTTATGTACTAAATCTGCAACTTTTTGTTTTAAATCTAATGTATTAACACCATAAGGAACTTCTTCAATAACAATATAATGTCTTCCATTTTTTTCTTCAATAGTTGCCTTACTTCTAATAGTGATTGAACCTCTACCAGTTTCATAAGCTTTCTTTATTCCAGAATTGCCTAAAATAATACCACCAGTTGGAAAATCAGGACCTTTAATATATTGCATTAACTCTTCAGTTGTAATATCAGGATTATCAATATAAGCAATACAACCATCAACAACTTCACCTAAATTATGTGGTGGAATATTAGTTGCCATACCAACAGCAATCCCCATTGTTCCATTAACTAAAATATTTGGAAATCTTGAAGGCAATACTTCAGGTTCTTGTGTTGAATCATCATAATTTGGTACAAAATTAACAGTATTTTTGTTGATATCTCTTAAAAGTTCCATTGAAATTTTAGCAAGCTTACTTTCAGTATAACGATAAGCAGCAGCTCTAGGATATTCAATATTACCAAAGTTACCATGTCCATCAACAAGTAAATAACGATAATTAAAGTCTTGTGCCATTCTTACCATAGCATCATAAATTGATGAGTCACCATGAGGGTGATATTTCCCCATAACATCCCCAACTATCGTAGCACTTTTACGATGTTTTTTATCTGGTGTCAACCCATTTTCTAACATATCATAAATAATTCTTCTATGAACTGGCTTTAAACCATCTCTTAAATCCGGCAAAGCTCTCGAAATAATAACACTCATTGAATATTCTATAAAAGATGATTCAATTTCACTTACAATATTATTTTCTTGTAATCTATCTCTACTATGATCCATATTAACCTCCTAAAAATCCAAATTCTTTGCATAAGTTGCATTTTCTTCAATAAACTTACGTCTAGGTTCAACTTCTTCACCCATTAATTTACTAAATGCAGCATCAGCACTAATAGCATCATCCACAGTTATTTTACGAAGAATTCTATGGTCAATATCCATAGTTGTTTCATTTAATTCTTCAGCATCCATTTCCCCTAAACCTTTCATTCTTGCTATATCATATCTAATATTCTTTTCATTTAAACCTTTAATATATTCATCTCTTTCATCATCATTTAAAACATATTTAATAGTTTGTCCGTGTTTAATACAATATAAAGGTGGTTGAGCAGCATAAACATAACCAGCTTCCACAATTGGCTTAAAGAAACGGTAGAAAAGAGTAAGAAGAAGTACTCTAATGTGAGAACCATCAACATCGGCATCGCTCATGATAATAACTTTATGATATCTCATTTTACTTAAATCAAATTCTTGACCAATACCAGTACCAAAAGCTGTAATAATTGTCTTAATTTCATCATTACTTAAAGCTCTATCAAGTCTAGCTTTTTCAACATTTAAAACTTTACCTTTAAGTGGAAGTATAGCTTGAGTCATACTATTTCTTCCTTTAATCGCAGAACCACCGGCACTATCCCCTTCGACTAGGAATATTTCACAAACACTTGGGTCTTTTTCTTTACAATCAACAAGTTTTCCACCAAAATTAACTATATCTAAATCACTTTTTCTTCTTGTTGCTTCTCTTGCTCTTTTCGCAGCAATTCTACCACGAGATGCACTAATACATTTTTCAACAATAATTCTAGCTTCTGCTGGATTTTCCATCAAAAATCTTTCAAAACCTTGAGAAAATACGTCACTTGCAATCTTTCTAACTTCACTATTACCTAACTTAGTCTTAGTTTGTCCTTCAAATTGAGGATCTGGATGTTTACAACTAATAATCATAGTTAAACCTTCACGACAATCTTCCCCAATTAAAGGTGCATCATTTTCTTTTAAAATCTTTGCATTCTTTGCATAATTGTTGATAACTTTAGTAAGCGCTGCCTTAACACCATCTTCATGTGTACCACCTTCATAAGTATTAATGTTATTAGTAAACGAATAAATACTTGGTGAATAAGTTTCATTATATTGACAAGCAACTTCAAGTTCTATTCCATTTTCAGAACCATCCATATATATAATATCATCATGAATAGGTGTTTTACTCTTATTAAGCATTGCAACATACTCAATAATACCTCCATTATAAAGGAATGTATCATGTCTTTCTACAGTTTCTCTTAAATCATATAAATTAATTCTAAGTCCTTTATTTAAGAATGCAATTTCTTGTAGTCTTTTATATAAAGTATCATAATTATATACAGTTGTTTCCGTAAATATTTCATCATCAGGTTTAAATCTAACTGTAGTTCCAGTTCTCTCTATATCACAACTATCAATTATTTTTAAAGCTTCAACGGGTTTTCCACCATTTTCAAATCTTTGATAGTATACATTTCCATCTCGATAAACTTTAACTTCAAGCCATTTAGATAACGCATTAACAACACTAGCACCAACACCATGAAGCCCACCTGAAACCTTATAACCTTCACCACCAAATTTACCTCCAGCATGAAGAACAGTAAATATTGTTTCAACAGTTGATAAACCAGTCTTAGCATTTATACCTGTTGGCATCCCTCTACCATCATCTCTAATTTCAATGATATCACCCTTATCTATAATAACTTCAATATCATCACAAAAACCAGCTAAAGCTTCATCAACTGCATTATCAACAATTTCCCAAACTAAATGATGAAGGCCCCTTTCTCCTGTTGATCCTATATACATCCCAGGTCTTTTTCTAACAGCCTCAAGTCCTTCCAAAACCTGTATATCACTATCAGTATAATGTGTTTCTTTCATTTTTTACTCCTCCCTTAGTATACCATCACAAACTTCAATCTTTTTTGCATCTTTAATTACTTTTTTACCAATATTTTTTAAGTCCGTCGTTGTTATAAACGTCTGAATATTTCTATCCAGCATACTCAATAAATTAGTAATTTTTTCTTTATCTAGCTCACTAAACAAATCATCTAAAATAAGTATTGGATAATAACCTTTAATATCATTAATAACATTAATTTCAGCTAACTTAAAGGAAATAATAGCATTTTTTCTTTGCCCTTCACTTCCCCATTCTTTCAAATTATTATTATCTAAAACAAACATAATATCATCATGATGAATTCCTTCTAAAGTCTTACCAACACTAAGTTCCTTTTGATAATTATCTTTAAATCTCTTAACTAATTCATCTTCACTTTTATTTTTAAACGTTGAAACATATCTTATTTTTAAAGTTCCACTACCAAATATTTTCTCATAATTACTTGTAATATATTTATTTATATTATCTATAAAATCTTGTCTATATTTACTAATAACTTTTCCATATTCTACCAACTTTTTAGTTAAAATATCCAAATATTCACTAGTATAACTTCCATTAATATACATTCCCCTAATATAAAAGTTTCTCTGTTTTAAAATACGTTGATAATTTGTTAGAACCACTAAATATTCCTTATAAATCTGACTTATTTCAATATTAAGCATTTTTCTTCTTTCACTTGGTGCATCATCTATTAATCTTGTATCACTTGGATTAAATAAAATAACATTAATTCTTGATACATAATCACTAATTTTATCTTTTTTTTCTCCATTTATAGTAACAATTTTCCCATCATTACTTATTTCCACACCAAATTCATTATCATCATTTTTCTTTAAAACATTTCCCTTAATCTTAGCCTTTATTTTTCCTTTCTTAATCATAATCTTATCATTATTTATTCTAAATGATTTAGTTAGTGCTAGCATATATATAGCTTCTACAATGTTAGTTTTACCACTTCCATTTAATCCGTATATAATATTAAGGTTTTCAAAAGAGATATTTAAAGTTTCATAATTTCTAAAGTTCGTCAAACTTAAATTATCAATTTTCATCAATTTACCCCCTTAAGTAGCCCTATATTAAAAATTAAAGCTATTTTGGTATACCTATACACATATTAATTATATCACATTATAGCCCTATTTTAAAGAAAAAGTTACTTTATTATTAACATTTATGATAAAAAAATTATCCACAATCTACTGGCTTTTAAAACTTGGTTATTAAATACAGTATAACTAACATTTATATCTACCTTTAAACCATTTTTAAACTCCACTTTTACGCTATCTTTATACCTCTTCACATCGTTAATCATTTCAAAATTAACCCATATTTCTTTTCCCAGCTCTTTAACAGGAAAAAAAACTAATTTTTCTTTTTCACTAACTACAATTGGCAACTTATATTTACTTTTTAAAGCCCATTTACTGCCCTTTATTCTTCCATTCAAACTACTTCCATAGCTTATGCAACTTTCATTAAGAATACTTTTAATATTATTACCTTTAAAAATCACATCACCATAAGTAGTTGTCACATTTGTATTAAGCCCATCATAATCAATCATAAGAACTTTCTTATCAATTTTAAACAAAATGAGCACCTCCTTCATTAATTTGTTATCATACCACAAAGAAAGTGCAAAATTTGTCGAAAAAAAAGAACAAACGCAAATTTGTTCAATTTTCATTAAAATTAATATGTTTTAATAGGTAAAATAAGCTCAGTAAGTGATTCATCAGTAACTGGTTTAATCAAAATTGGCTTATCATCAGTATTAAGAAGTAATAAAATATTATCTTCTTTAATAACTTTTAATGCATCCATCATAAACTTACTTGAGAAAGATACTTCAATCTTTTCTTTATTATTACTATCAATATGTAATTTTTCTTCTGCATTACCTAGTTCATTACTTGTTGAAGTAATAATCATATCTTTATCCTGAATATGCATCTTTATAATATTTTTTTCCTTATTTTGAGCAAGTAAAGCTGCTCTATCAACTGCATCATAAAATTCTTTCATATTTAAATTAATCATATATGCAAAATCATTTGGAATAAAGTGACTAGTTTCTGGATAACTTCCACTAAGCAAATTACTTTGTACATAAATATTTTTATAAACAAATAATATCTTGTTAGTAAATACATAGATTTCAACATTATCATCTTCAGTAATTATCTTTTCAAGTTCATTTATACTTCTTCCAGGAATTACTATATTAACTTGTTTATTACATGGAACATCTAACTTAATATTTTTCTTAGATAATCTGTATGAATCTGTACAAATACATTCTAGAATATCCCCATTTATTTTAAAATTAATACCTGTTAAAAGTGGTCTTACTTCTTGTGTTGATAAAGCATAAGAAGTTTGATTAATTATTTCTCTAAGAACTTCAGACTTAATATTAATAGCATCATCACTTTTTTCCATATTAATATTAGGATAATCACTTGGATTATAGCAATTTAATCTATATTGATTATTTGGTGTACTTATTTTAATCTTTAGGTTATCTTCAAGTTCAAAATCGATATTCTCACTAGGCATTTTTCTTATCATATCAACAAAATATTTACTTTGAATAATAATTCTTCCTTTTCCTTCAAGCATCTTTATATTTTCATGACTAATAAGAACCTTTATAGTAAGTTCTGAATCACTAGCAAGTAGTTCTATTCCTTTTTCACTAACATCAAATACAATCCCATTAAGTACAGGTATTGTAGTCCTTTGACTTAAAGCTTTAGTAACATTATTTAAAGCCTCCAAAATTACATTTTTTTCAATTGTCCATTTCATTTTTTATTCCTTCTTTCTTTATGTTTATATTATTATTATTTATTAGTGGTGTTATTAATGTGGATAACCACTATTATTTACTATTTTTCCTTAAATTTCTGTATTTTTTTTACCCAAGTTATCAACATTATTGTAACTTCATTTTAATTTCTTTTAGCATATTATTAAGATTAGGATTAGTTTCTAACTCTTCTTTTATCTTATCAATAGCAGTAGATACTGTTGAATGATCTCTTCCCCCAAACTCAAGGCCAATTTTCTGTAAATTCTCATCTGTTTCCACTCTGCAAAGGTACATTGCTATATGTCTTGGCCTTACAACTGTATTAGTTCTTCGCTTACTTTTTAAATCATCAACCGATATTTTAAAGTATTCCGCAACAGCACTTTGTATTGAAGCAATTGAATTGTTGATAAATATGTTAGTATTAACATAATCATTAAGTGCTTCATTAGCAAAATCGAGGGTTATTTTATCGGGAACCATCATTGCTGTGTAAGCTAGCAATCTATTTATAGTTCCTTCAATATGCCTTACATCATTGACACATGAATTTGCAATATATTCTATTACATCTTCATTTAACTTATCCTCAATACTTGTATTTTTAACCTTCGACCTTATTATATCACATCTTAAGTTAAAATCTGGAGGATAAATATCAACAGGAAGTCCCCACATAAACCTACTTCTAAGCCGCTCTTCTATTTTCTTAAGGTCATCTGGACTCTTATCACTACTTATAATAATTTGTTTATTAGCTTGATGAAGAGCATTAAATGTATGGAAAAACTCTTGTTGAGTTTTCTCAGCTTCTACCAGAAACTGTATATCATCTATAATAAGAACATCTACATTTCTATATTTATTCTTAAAATCATTAGCATAACCTATCTTATTATTACTTGTTGCAATTCCTGTAAATTCATCTCTAAACTCATTACTTGTGGTATATAATACCTTTAATTTAGAATGATCTTTTATATAATTACCAATAGCTTGCATCAAATGAGTTTTCCCTATCCCACTTCTTCCATATATAAATAATGGATTATGAATAGTACCAGGTGCCTCTGCAACAGCTCTCGCCGCTACAAAAGCAAGTCTATTTGAGTTTCCAACTACATAATTATCAAAAGTAAACTTAGGATTTAAATTAGTATTCCACTCTATTTCCATCTCCGTAGTTTCTTCCGGAGCAACCGGTTCAACAAAATTATCCACTTCATCTTCCGTAATATATTTAAATGTATAATGCATTCCAGTCATTGCAAAAAAAGCATCATCAATAATTTCCCCATAAGTTACAGATAGCATTTGTTTATGAATTTCCATTGGAACTTTTATTGTTACTACATTGTTAACAATAGATAATAGCTCTAGTTTTGAAAACCATATAGTATAAGCATTCTGACTAACTTGAGTTTGAATATCATTTAAAAAACGTAAAAAAAGATTATCAGTTTTCAAAACCTCACCCCGCTAACTAAATTTCCTAACTAAATTTTAACCCATTTTGACAAAAAATAAAAGAGTAAATTTGCAATTTTGATAACTTTTTTTTAATCCCCAAAATTATCCACTTAAAATATCCCAAAGATATGCCTATTCTAGCATGTTATCAACACTATCAACAAAATATTGTTAACTCTATACTTACTAACATCATATCAACAACCCAAGTTTTGATAAAA
This sequence comes from uncultured Bacilli bacterium, assembly GCA_934101795.1. Lineage (GTDB taxonomy): Bacteria > Bacillota_I > Bacilli_A > RF39 > UBA660 > Onthocola_B. The sequence continues at coordinate 12,652 of CAKORY010000002.1, read as the reverse complement.
TGTTGTTAATTTTGTTAATAATTTTTAATAGTTATCAACAAATTATCCACAATCCACAAAAATAACTAGTTATTAACAAAATTATATGGTATAATGGTTAAGATGTAAAATGGAAAAAGTAGCAATATTAAATGATATACACGGAAACCTTTATTTACTAAATAAAGCTTTAGCATATCTTAGGGATAAAAATATCTCTAAATATTTAATATGTGGTGATTTTCTAACAGATGGACCAGACGATAATAAAATAATTGATATATTAAAAACTTTACCATGTGAAATAATATTAGGTAATCGTGAAGAATCCATTTTAAATATTTCAACAGACTTAAGCAATTTAAATGAAAAAATGTATCCTTTATATTATACATATAAAAATTTAACAAAAGAAAATTTAGAATTTATCAAAAACTTATCAACAACAAAAATTACAGAAATTAAAGGTCATAAAATATGCATGTCACACGGAAGTCCATATAAATCTCGTGATTTAATAAATGCAAAATCAACCGATACTTTTAAAAAATTGATAACTGATTATCCAGCAGATATTTATTTATTTGCCCATACTCACGAATATTTTAATACTGTATATCAAAATAAGTTATTTTTAAACTCCGGTGCTATAAATTGTTTCATAGGAAAAAAATGTGTAACAACCTTTGGTATACTTACTTTAAATAATGATTTAGCCCTTTATGAACAAATAGAATTACCATATAACTTTGATGAAGTAAAAGACTACTATTTAAAAAGCAAATATTACGAAGAATTTCCTGAATGGACAAACATAGTTCTATATATGCTTAAATATGGAGTAAATTATAACGTAAAATTTTCAAGAAGTTATGACTATAGCAAAAGTATGAAAAATAATTTTTATAAGTTTAAGTTTATCTATAATCTTCCTAAAATAGTTGAATAATCAAAAACATATGTTAAAATAGCTATTAACTTTAAAAGGAGTGATACTATGACCAATTTTATAGCAAGCAAAAAAGCTCTTGAAGATTTAATTGAACAAAATAAATCAAGACTAACAAATGAAGAATATGAATATTTACAATCTCTTATAAATTTAAAATTTTCATTTTTAAAATACTATCTTAAAAGTAAAAATAAATCATCAATTCTAAATGATAAACTCTTTTATGAAGCAGCCATCTTTAATATATATGAGAAAGTATCTGAGGCACTAAAAAAGATACAAAGTGTACGTATCATTAGTTTTGCAGAAAACCAAGAATGTAAAAGCGTTAGTACATGCATATCTAGTTTATTGATACCAAGTAAAGAACCATCTAAACAAGAAATATTTAAACTTTTTAACATTGAAAAGAGTACAGATTATGAAAATCCATTTGAAATTTCAATATTTAGTTATGGTGAACCTTATTTAAATGAAATCCCACTTCCGGAATATCTAGTAGAAGTGATTGAAAAAAGAAAACAAATAAGTACCTTATCAAGCAATATCATATTTAAATCACTAGAAATAAACCAATATAAAGGATTTAAATATAATTCAAACATTATTGAATCAAAACCATCCTTTAAGAGAAAAATTGTTGAGGAAACACATACTTTAACATTATCTAGAAAAACTCCGGATGTTGTAATAAATAGAACTTTAATACACACTAACTATGAAAAAAAGACAAAGTTTTAGCAAAATTAGACACTTTTAATCCAATAAAAAGCAATTTTTCTTGACTTATTCACTAAATTAATATTATAATAATAACGCTATTAAAGAAAAGGAGAAATTATATTATGAAAAGAACATATCAACCAAATAAAAGAAAAGCAGCAAAGAAACATGGATTTTTTGCTCGTAAAGAAACTGATATTTTAAAAAATCGTCGTAGAAAAGGACGTAAAGTTTTATGTAAGTAAAAAACCACTTTAATGTGGTTTTTTTCCTAAACAATTTATGAAAAGATATGAAATGGTAAAATCTCATGAAGAATTTAATGAGATTATAAACAAAGGAAATAGACTAAAAGGAAAATATATTTATATATTTTTTAAAAGCAAAGACTTTGACAAATCAAACTTTGGTATAGCAGTAGGTAAAAAACTAGGTAATGCCGTAGTTAGAAATAAATTTAAACGACAATTTAGAAATATTGTAGATAAAAACAGATTTCTCTTTAAAAATAACAATAATTATATTATAATGATTAAAAAGGAAGCAAATAATGCTTCATTTAGTGAATTAGAAACAGATTTAATAAATACACTAAAGAAAGGAAATTCATGAAAAATAAATTAAAAATAGCAAGTTTAATATTTGTGTTACTTTTAACAAGTGGGTGTGGAAATAGTAAATATATTCAAGATAAAGATAAAAAAATAGTAACATATGAAGAAACAGGTCAAATGCTTGAAAAAGATATACTATGTTTACCAGAAAAAGATAGCGAGCTTTATAATATATATAAGGAATATAGTGACCAATTAAATATAGATTTTAAAGATTTACCAGCATGTACTGATTTTAAAATTACATCAAATGAATCTTCTGGTTTATGGGAATTCTTATTTGTTAAACCTTTAGCATATTTAATATTGGTATTAGGTAAACTAGTAGGTAACTTAGGTGTATCTTTAATACTTATAGGTCTTGCCATAAGATTAATTTTACTTCCATTTACAATCAAGAGTACAAAACAAACAATGAATATGAAAAAAGCTGGGCCTGAACTTGAAAAATTAGAAAGAAAATATCGTAATAGAACTGATAATGAATCTTTAATGGCTAAAAGTCAAGAAACAATGATGATTTACAAGAAATATAAAGTAAATCCAATGGTTGGATGCTTAATGGCATTTATTCAACTTCCATTATTCTTTGCATTCTTACAAGCTATATATAGAACACCAGCTATTTATGAAGAAAGTCTATTAACATTCAATTTAGGTATGACACCACTCGTAGGTATAAAAACCGGAAATTACCTATACTTATTATTACTTATATTAATCGCAGTATCAACATATTTCTCATTTAAACAAACAATGTCACAAGCAGGAAATCAATCACCTGAAGCAGCAAAACAAATGAAAATCATGTTATATGTAATGTTAGTTGTAATAACTTATGCATCACTTACACTTCCAACAGCATTAGCATTCTACTGGATTGTAACTTATGCATTCATCGCAGTACAAAATATAATAATGAATAAAGTTAATAATAAAGACTTAACTAATAAAAAAGATAAAATTAAAGATAAATTAGTTAAGAAAGAAGGTATGAAGTATGGAAAAAATAACTAAAGAAGGTAAAACAGTTGAAGCAGCATTAAGTGCTTTAATGGAAGAAAATAATCTTTCAAAAGAAGAATTTTTATACACAAGTTCTGTTAAAAAAGGTAAGTTATTTCAAGGAACAATCTATGAAGTAACAGCTTATTTAAAAACAGATATTAATAATGAAATTAAGGAATTTTTACGTAAGACTATAGAAAACATGGGACTTGAAGTAACAATGGAAATGAGTACTAAAGATGATAGAGTAACAATCCGTATGTATTCAAATAAAGATTACATTTTAATAGGTAAAGAAGGAGCTACTTTAAAAGCTTTAGAAACCATAGCAAAACAATATATTCAAAATACAACAGGAATATATTACAAATTTAGTTTGGATGTATCTAATTATAAAGAAAAAAATAACAAAAGATTGGAATGGTTAGCTAAAAAGACTGCCAAAGAAGTTTTAGAAACCAATATTCCTGTAGCACTTGACAACATGACATCTTACGAAAGAAGAATAGTTCATAGTGCTTTAACAGATTTCAAAGGTATCAAAACCGAAAGTGAAGGGGAAGAACCTAACAGACATATCGTTATTAAACCACTATAACAGTGGTTTTTAATTGCCTATATTTTGAAAAAATGTGTAAAAATATGTTCAAAAACCCTGTAATTTAGTGAAATTTCCCTAACTACTTTTTGGGCTATATCATCCAAAGTAAGTTTTTCTTCATAAAATCCTATACACAAATTATAAAATACAAAAGATTGTAAATCAATAATCTATGAATGTTCAAAAATATAAAAAAACAATTATAAATTATTATCTGTATAAATTAAATTTATGATAAAAATAATATATACTTATTTCTAATATAAATTATTATTATAAAATTAAATATGGAAGGAATAAGTATAATATGGAAAATCTTAGAATAATTAGAGAAAAAAGACATAAAAGTCAATTAAATGTAGCAATGTCTGTAGGTGTTAAACAAGAATCAATAAGCATGTATGAATCAGGTGTAAGTTATCCAAGTGCTAAAGTATTAATTGCACTTGCAAGATATTTAGAGACAAGTACAGATTATTTATTAGGATTAACAGATGATGACACACCGATTAAATATATGAACAAAATATTAAATAACAAAGAAAAAGAACTAATAGAAAAGTTTATATATCTAAAAACTGAAGATCAATTAAAATTAATTGGTTATGCAGATTCATTAACAAATAAAGTAACATTGTAAAAACAAAAAATAAATTTTATTTTTAGTAAAATATGTGCTATAATACTTCCGATGAAAGGAAGTATTTTTTATGGAAGATACAATTTGTGCAATATCAACATCCATGGGGATCGGAGCAATATCTATTGTCCGCGTAACTGGACCAGAAACTGTAAGCATTGTTGACAGTATTTTTGATCACGACTTAAAAAATGCTCCTAGTCACACCATTCATTATGGACATATTAAATATCATGATGAAGTTATTGATGAAGTTTTAGTTATGCTCATGAAAGGTCCGAAGACTTATACAACTGAAGATACAATTGAGATTAATTGTCATGGAGGAATTAACACAACAAAAAAGGTAATGGAAATATTACTTGCATCTGGATGTAGATTAGCATCACCTGGTGAATTTACTAAAAGAGCTTATTTAAATGGCAGAATAAATCTTTTAGAAGCTGAGTCTGTAAATGATTTAATTATTGCCAAAACAGACGCTGCTAGAACTTTAGCAATAAATAATGTTGATGGAAAATTATCAAAACAAATTAGCAATCTAAGAGAAAAAATAGCCAAAATACTTGCCAATATTGAAGTAAACATTGATTATCCAGAATATACTGATGAACTTGAAGTAACAGAAAATTTAATGCATGATTATCTTGATGATATTACTAAAGAGTTAAATGTTTTAGCAAGTGGTGCTAAAAACGGAAGGCTTATCAAAGAAGGAGTAAATATTGCAATTATAGGTAAACCAAACGTAGGTAAAAGTAGTATTTTAAATAGTTTACTTGATGAAGAAAAAGCAATTGTAACTGATATTCCTGGAACAACTAGAGATATTGTTGAAGGCACAATTACCTTAAATGGAGTAGCAATCAACTTTATAGATACAGCAGGTATCAGAGAAACAACAGATATTGTAGAAAAAATTGGTGTTGATAAAAGTAAAAAAACTGCGGATAATGCGGACATAGTTTTACTTGTTTTAAATAACAATGAAGAACTAACAAATGAAGAAATAACTATGCTAGATAAATATAATAGTGAAAAACTACTTATATTTGTAAATAAAATAGATTTGGAAAAGAAACTAGTATTACCTGATATTATCAAAGATGTTATCTATGGTAACACAATAGATTTAGATGGCTTAAACGCTTTAAAAGAAGCAATTAGTAACAAATTAAATTTAGATAGTATTGTAAATAAAGATATGAGTTATTTATGTAATCTAAGAGAAATAGATTTAGTAAATAAAGCCGAAGAAGCACTAAAAAATGCCCAAAATAATCTTGAAGCAGGATATTCTGTGGACATGATAGAAATAGATTTAAAAGCAGCCTGGAACTATCTTGGTGAAATAATGGGAGATAGTTACGAAGGTGAATTAGTAGACAAAATATTTAGTAATTTTTGTCTAGGAAAGTGAGGAACAAACATGTATGATGTAATCGTAGTAGGTGGAGGCCATGCTGGAATTGAAGCAAGTCATATTGCCGCCAAATTAGGTAAAAAAACATTACTTATCACAGGTAATATAAAAAATATAGGTGATATGCCATGTAATCCATCAATCGGTGGAACAGCCAAAGGTATTATAGTACGTGAAGTAGATGCTCTAGGTGGCCTAATGGGACATATCGCAGATATATCTCACATTCAAATAAAGATGCTTAATAATTCTAAAGGTCCAGCTGTAAGAAGTCTTCGTGCCCAAGCAGATAAAATAACATATCCAAAGAATATGCAAGAATATTTAATGAAAATGCCTAACTTAACAATAAAAGAATCTTTAGTGGAAGATTTAATTGTTGAAAACAATATTGTTAAAGGTATTATTACTGAAAATAATGAAAGAATTGAAGGTAAAACTGTAATTTTAACAACGGGTACATATTTACGTGGTAATATTCTTGTGGGTAGCAAAAATACACCAGGTGGACCTCACGGAGAAAGAAGAAGTAACTATTTATCAACAAAATTAAATGAATATGGCTTAAAAATAATAAGATTAAAAACAGGAACCCCACAAAGAATTAAAAAAGATTCCATAGATTTTTCTGTAATGAGCGAGGAGCATGGAGATAACACTTATTGGACATTTTCAAATGATTTTGCACCAAGCTATAAATTAGAAGACCAAAAACCATGTTATTTACTTTATACAAATGAAAAAACACATCAAATCATCAGAGATAATTTAAAAAAGTCCGCAATGTATGGAGGATATGCAACTGGAGTAGGTCCAAGATATTGTCCATCAATCGAAGATAAAATTGTAAGATTTGCTGATAAAGAAAGACATCAATTATTTCTAGAACCAGAAAGTTTATATTATGATGATTGGTACTTACAAGGTTTTTCCACAAGCATGCCAGAAGATGTTCAAGTAGAAATGGTTCATAGTTTACATGGCCTAGAAAATGCGGTAATAAGTAAGTTTGCCTATGCTATTGAATATGATGCGATTGATCCATTACAAATTAAACCAAGTCTAGAAAATAAAGTTTTAGAAAATTTGTTTACTGCAGGTCAAATAAATGGTACAAGTGGCTATGAAGAAGCAGCAGGACAAGGAATAATAGCTGGTATAAATGCAGCTTTAAAAGTGGATAATAAAAATCCTCTAATATTAAAAAGAAGTGATGCTTATATCGGAGTATTAATTGATGATTTAGTTACAAAAGGAACTATAGAGCCTTATCGTATGCTAACATCAAGAGCAGAGTTTCGCCTTATACTAAGACACGATAATGCTGATTTAAGACTACGTCATTATGCATATGAAATAGGTACAATAAACGCAGAACAATATGCAAGATTACTTGCTAAAGAGGAAGGTATTAAAAAATTAACAACATATTTAACAGAAAATACCCTTCATTTAACAAGTGAAGTAAAAGAAATATTTATAAATAATAATAAAAATGTACCACTTACAGGATTAAATTTCTACGAACTTTTAAAAAGACCTGAAATAAACCTAGAATTTATTGAAAAATTTGTAACTTTAAATTATCCATCCGAAGTAAAAGAACAAGTAGAAATAAATGCTAAATACGATGGATACATAAAAAAAGCTTATAAAGAAGTAGAAAAATTAGAAAAACTTGAAGAAAAACAAATTCCAGAAGATATAGATTATAATAAAATTACCAATTTAGCAAGTGAAGCAAGACAAAAATTAGATAAAATAAGACCTAAAACAATTGCACAAGCATCTCGTATAAGTGGAGTAAATCCAGTAGATATTTCAGTATTAAGTATTTATTTAAAGAAAGAATATGGTAAATATGAAAATTAACGAATTTATAGAAAAAATAAAAGAATTAGGTCTTGAAATAACTGATGAAAAATTAAAACAATTAGAAATCTACGCAAACTTTCTAAGGGAATATAATGAACATACTAACTTAACGGCCATAACAAACATTGAAGACATATATTTAAAACATTTTTATGACAGTTTAACACTTGTAAAAGTAATTGACCTAAATACATGTGAAAATTTATTAGATTTTGGCACTGGCGCAGGCTTTCCAGGAATGGTAATAAAAATATTTTTTCCAAATTTAAAAATAACCCTATTAGATAGTAATAATAAAAAAATAAAGTTTTTAACAGAATTAAAAGATAAAATTCATGTTAATAACTTGGAACTTATTAACACAAGAGTAGAATCCTTTAGAAATGAAAGATTAAATTATTATGATGTTGTTACAGCCAGAGCAGTTACTAACATGCCAGTTTTAACGGAACTTGCCATGCCACTAGTCAAAAAAAATAAATATTTTATTGCTATGAAAGGTAGTAATACTGAAGAAATAAAAACAAGTAAAAATGCTATTTTAAAAATGCACGGAGAAATTTCTGAAATAAACACATTTTTATTATCAATAGAAACAGGAATGAGAAATATAATCAAGATTAAAAAAAATAAAGAAACAGACTTAAATGAATTAAGAACATATGAAAAAATAATAAAAAAACCATATTAAAGTTATATACATGAAAACTAAGATAAACTCTATGTTTTTATGTTTTTTAAGTTGTAAACAAAATAAAAAAATAAAAAACTCTTGCAAAAATTATCTAAATAATGTATCATTATATATGATAAAGGGTTGATTAAAGTGAATAACACACAAATGGAAAGTCAAGTTTTACAAGTTCCTATTGAAGATATAATTCCAAACCGTTTCCAACCACGGTTATCTTTTGATGATGCATCACTTGCAGATTTAGCTTCATCAATCAAACAACATGGTATAATTCAACCACTTGTATTAAGAAGGAAAAATGACAAATATGAAATTATAGCTGGTGAAAGAAGATTTAAGGCTGCAAAAATGGCTGGGTTAGTTTCAGTACCTGCAGTTATTTCTAACTTAGATGATAATGCATCCGCTGAAGTTGCAATAGTAGAAAACATTCAAAGAAAAGATTTAACAGCAATTGAAGAAGCGCGTTCTTATCAAGCTCTTTTAGATAAAGGGTATATGACTCAAGATGAACTTGCTAGAAAAATGGGATTATCTCAGTCTGCTATTTCTAATAAATTACGTTTATTAACATTAGATGAAGCGGTTCAAGAAGCAGTCCTAGCAGAAAAAATATCAGAAAGACATGCAAGAACTTTACTTAAAGTTCCATCACATGATAAACAAAGGGAGTTATTAAATAAAGTGATAAATGAAAGATTAACAGTTAAACAATTAGAAGACGAAATAAAAAACATAGACACAACAAGTGAAAATGGCGTTGAAATAACTAAAAATAATGAAATTGAAAATAATAAATCACTTGAAACAATTACTCAAACTCAAAATCCAGTTGAAAGTCTCAATACGACTTCAAATCAAAATATTGATACATTACCAAATATTGAAGCTATTTTTACTGATGTTTCAGAATCAAAAGAAATAACTAAAGATAGCAATCTTGAGGATGTTAATACATCACCAAGTGTTACTCCAGATTCATTTTTCTCAAATCCAGAAAAAATGCCAAATAAATTCTTTAATTTTTTGGAAGATACTGCAGCAAATATGAGTGTTGAAGAAGTAACACCAACTTTTGAACTTCCAAAAGTAGAATCAAAACCACAAACAGAAAAATTAATAAATCAAACTGACAATATTGAAATGCTTGATGACTTTCTTATTCCAACTTCAGATGATAAACCAGAAAGTAGTAATAATGATTACTTAAACGAAGTAATAAAAACTATTAGAAATTTAAATTTAGATAGTGATAAAGTGGTAGTTGAAGAAATGAACTTACCAACTGAATATCACATCAACATTAAGATAAAAAAAGACTAAACAAACAAAAAGATGACTATAATTTAGTCATCTTTTTCAATAAAATCCTTTATATTAAAATTATACATCGTAACAGAACCACCATTCATATGTAAAATAGTGTCTTCATCATCAATAGTATAATCCATATTACTTAAATCTACTTTAAATAATACTTCAAATTCTGGCATTACTTGCATTCCTCTAGTTTTAAGTGCATTATCACGTTCAGTATCATAAAAAACTAATACATTTTTATTTGTTAACAAAATATTAACCAGCATATTTCTTTTTTCAAACTTAATATTAACATCTGCTGCCTCATTTAAAACATGTTCATTATTTTCTTTAAAAGCATAATTATACATTTACATCACCTATAGTAATTATATAATATAACAAATAAAATATCTAGTCATCTTCTTTTTTTTCTTCATTCATTACATATTGTTCACGTGAAACTCCAGGTTCAGTTCCTTTTACATAATAATATAAAGTGGCTTTATTAACATTGTTTGTTGGCTTACCAGTTACTGCATCAAGTGGTATAGCTACAACATTCTTAGGTAATTCGTACCAATTATCCCCAATATTTTCAAGCGATTGTTCAATAGTTGTAGCCCATATTTTTTTAGAACTATTTCTAATTGTTCCATCAACAAATTTATTATCATCATACCCCATCCACATCATCATAAGTCTATCAGGATTATAACCAACAATCCAATAATCAGTATTTGTTGACCCAGTTTTTAGTGCATATTTATGTGTTAAATCCCCCGCAATATTAAGTGCAGTAGGTGTTGTATAATCTATGTATGCACTATTTGTTGTAGATGTCATCATTTCATTTAAAATATAAGTATAATTTGGATTAATAACTAAAGTATTTTTATTTTCATGTTTATATAACACATTTCCATCTAAATCCTCAATTCTTTCTATAAAGTACAAATCTTTTTCATAGCCCCCCGAAGCAAATGTAGTATAACCAGTGGCATAATCTAAAATATTTATTTCACTAGTACCAAGGGGGAGTGATGCTACTTTATCTAAAGAAGCAGTAATTCCTGTTCTTTTAGCAACATCAATCATTTTATCAGCTCCGAGAAAAAGATTTGTTTTAACAGCATAAATATTATCAGATAAAGCAAGAGCAGCAGCCATTGTTATTTCTTTACTAGCATAGATATTTCCAGCATTTGAAGGCGCATAAGTTTTTCCATTTGATAAATAAAATGTTGTTTCTTCACTCTTAAAAGAACTAGACATTGTCATATTGTTTTCTAAAGCAGCATAATAAAGAAAAGGTTTCATAGTTGAACCAACTTGTCTTTTACTCTTTAAAGCTCTATTATATTGACTTTTAGCGTAATTCATTCCCCCAGTTAAAGCTTTAACAGCACCAGTTTTTGGATCAACAATAACACTTGCAACTTGTACTAACTCGTTTGGTTTATTTTCTAAAATATTTTTTTCTAAATTAGTTTGTTCATTTAAATCTAGTGTAGTATATATCTTAAGACCTCCAGCATTTACTAAAGAAGCAGGAACTTTTTTTATTGTACTTAGTTCATTTAAAACAGCTTCTTGATAATACATTATCATTTGCAAATTATTCTTTTTAGTTTGTCCAAAAATTTCTAACTTTTTTTTAAATAAATTATTATACGTATCTTCATCAATATACCCATTATTAAGCATTGATTTTGCAACTACCCACGCTCTATTTATAGATGCCTCATAATTACTAACAGGATTATAACCAGCAGGATTTTTAGGTATACCAGCAAGGACAATAGCTTCTTCCAGCGTTAAATCCTTAGGTTTTTTATTAAAATAAAAGCTAGCAGCATTTACAATACCCATGTTTCCTTGTCCATAATTAATGGTATTTAAATAACCTTCTAAAATATTATCTTTATCATAATGTACTTCGAGTTCTAAAGTTAAAAATGCTTCTTCTATCTTCCGTTTCCATGTTTTATCAAAATCCAAATATAAATTTTTAATATATTGTTGTGAAATTGTAGAAGCTCCTTGTACAATAGATTTTTTCTTTATATTTGTAAGCATCGCCTTAGCAATTCTCAAATAGTCAAAACCATGGTGATCATAAAAATTTTTATCTTCAACAGCAATTACAGCATTAACTAAATTTTCACTAATATCTTCCAAATTAACCCATTCATTACTTCTAGAGCCTTGGTATAATAGTTCATTTTGATTATCATACAGATATAAACTTCCACTAGTTTTTAAATCAAGTTTAGGACTTAAATAAGCATAAGTATAAAGTCCAATAATAATAACTACAAAGGAAATAAACATAAAAATAAATGATTTTATCATAAATCTCATTGCCCTCAAAGTTATCACCTATAATCTAGTATGGAAATAATTTAAAAAAAATATGCAAGATTTAGTATTAATATTTTATATAGCATGCTTAAATGTAAGTAGTAAAATAAAATATAAGAATATGATAAAATAAAGTATATGTTTTCTTACATTCTTATATTGATTTAATTATCGTAGAAGTAATAATATAATTAAGATAAAAAATAATTGATTTAGGAAACTACATTTATATTTTATTTGTTTTATTAAAACTTCATCAATCTTATATTAGAAAATTTTTTCAAAAATATATTAATTAATTGATAGAAAAAGATGCCCATAAACATTAGGTAAAACCAGCAATTTTAAAATATTTGTCGAGCCATGTCGACCGATTTTTCTTGACTTTTTTGATGTTTCAAATTTAGAATAGAGTCTTATATAAAGGAGGAAAATTTTATGTTAAATGAAACAAAAGAAAAAGTATTTTATGGATTTAAT
>CAKORY010000001.1 GCA_934101795.1 uncultured Bacilli bacterium | reverse complement strand
GTTTTTTTACTTCTAATTTTAATTTTTTCATAATAAAACCTCATTTCTTTTTTGTCCAAGAAATGGGGTTCATATCATTGATACGTTGAATGCCTACCTTATAAATTGTTTAGACATTTAGTTTTTGACTAAGCGTCATTTTTTTATACAAAGAAAAAAAGGCTTTCTCAAGCCTCTTAGTTATTTTCTTTTAATATTTCTAATGCTTTATGCATTTTCATATCATATTCAATAACATCCATTGAACCATAAGCTTTTAAAAGTTCAGATTTATCTACACCATAAGATGCAGCAATTTCATCAGCTCTAGCTTCAACTTCTTCTTTAGTGAATTTTAAATCTTCTTTTTCTGCAATAGCTTCTAACATGAAACGATATTTAACACGTTTTTCAGCTTCTGGTTCCATTTGTTTATGTAAATCTTCTTCTTTAGTACCAGTTATTTTCATAAATTCATTGAAATCCATGCCTTGCATTTTTAATTGTTCAGCATATTGATTAATCATTCTATGAACTTCTTCTTCCACGATTTCAGGATTAATTTCTACTTTCATATTTTTAGCTGCAGCTTCTAAAACTTTATCCATAAATTCATCTTCTAAATGATGTTCTTTTTCATGAACTAATTCTTCTTTAACTTTAGCTTTTAAACCAGCTTCATCTTTAACATCTTCATATCCTAGATCTTCAAAGAATTCTTTATTAATTTCTGGTAAAACTCTTGTTTTAACTTCATTTACAGTAACTGTAAATTCAACATCTTTACCTTTTAATTCTTCAACATAGTTTTCTGGGAATTTAAGCTTTAAAACTTTAGTTTCTCCAGCTTTCATTCCTACTACGCCTTCTTCAAAACCAGGAATAAATGAATGACTTCCAATTTCTAAAGGATAGTTTTCTCCTTTAGCACCTTCAACTTCTTTACCATCAACAACACCAGTAAAACTAATAACTGCAGTATCACCTTCTACAACAGTGCCATCTTCTTTAACAACAACATCAGCCATATGACTTCTCATATGTTCAATTTCATGTTTAACTTCTTCATCTGTTACTTTAGCTTCTTCTTTTTTAACTTTTAAGTTTTTGTAATCTCCTAGAGTAACTTCTGGTTTAGTTATAACTGTAAATTTAAAAATAACATTTGTATCACTAATTCCAGTAACATCAACTTGTGGTTCTATAACTGGTATTAATTTTTCAGCATCTAATGCTTTTTTATATGCAACACTTATGCAAGCATCAATTGCATCAGCATATAATGATTCAATGCCAAAATGTTTTAAATAAATTTCTTTACTTGCCATACCTTTTCTAAAACCATCAATTTTAACTTCTTTGTTTTTCTTTTTGAATACGGCATCTAAAGAGTCTACCCATTCTTTTTCTAGTTTAATTTCAATTTCATGTACGTTTTTCATAAATATTTTTCCTTCCTTAACTACTTTATTATAATATAACTTCAATCATTTTACAAGAAAATAAGCTTAATTCCTTAGAATTTAAGCTATTTTTACAATTTTTATCGTATATCCACCATTTGGACTAGCAACATCTACTATATCACCATTTTTATGTTTAAGAAGTGCTATACCAAGTGGAGATTCATTAGATATTTTATTATCAAATGGATCAGCTTCCATAGAACCAACTATTTTATATTCTTCTTCTTCACCATCATCATAACTTATTGTAACAGTTGAACCTAAACTAACTTCATTTTTGCCTTTATTATCAATAATTTCAGCATGTTCTAGTTTATATTCAAGTTCTTGAATTTTAGCTTCAATTATAGCTTGTTCATTTCTAGCTGCATCATAATCTGCATTTTCTGATAAGTCCCCTAGTGCTCTAGCTTCTTTTAATGCTTTAATTACTTCTGGACGACGAACATTTTTAAGTTCATTTAATTCATTTTCAGCTTCTAAGAAACCTTCAGCAGTCATAATAAATGTATTTTCTTTTTTCATATTTTTATCTCCTTTTTAATTTATTTTTACAGTTCATAATCATACTATAAATTATCCGGTTTGTCAATCATTTTTAATCTCATCATATCATTTTTATCTAAGTATTTATCTACTGGCAATTTAACAATACTTTTAGGATGATTGCAAACATTTACTTTTTCATTATTATCATCATATATTGTATTAATAGTATAACTAAAAGTTTCATGATTTGGTCCAAAAAACTCTACTTCATAACCATTTTCAAAATAATTTCTAACTTCTAAAGTAACTAGTTTACTATTCTTATCATAATCTAAAACTAGTCCTAAGAAATCCTGATTAGAAACTTCAGTTCTACCATTCCAATATTGTTCATTTTCCCCAGGTAATTTATCAAAAAACTGAGGTGTAGACTCTCTATTTGCACATCTATTTAAAATTTTTAAATAGTAATTTTCTTTTTCCAAAGTAAGCGAGCCATTTAAAGCAGCATCAATCATTCTTCTATAGGCAAGAAGTACTGTTGACACATAATAAATAGAGCGCATTCTTCCTTCTATTTTAAAGGAAGAAACCCCTAAATCAATTTGGTCTTTAATAAAAGGTACCATATTTAAATCCTTTGGCATAATACTTAAATTAATACCATTATTTGTATCAAACTCCCAACGACACACTTGAGCACATCCCCCACGATTTGAATCTCTATTAGTCATATAATTTGACAAAACACATTTACCACTAAAAGAAGTACACATAGCACCATGAATAAATGTTTCAATCTCAATGCCGGTTTTAGAAATATTGATTAAATCTTCACGAGATGCTTCACGAGCTAAAACCACACGTGTAACTCCAAGCTTTTGCCAAAATTTAACTGCCCTACTATTTAAAGTACTAGCTTGCGTAGATAAACATACACTTAAACCCAACTTTAGATCTTGACAAGCCTTAATAACAGTAATATCACTAGCAATAATGCCATCAATATGAATGTTGTCTAAATATTTCAAGTAATCTTCTAAACCATTTAAATCATCATCATGAAAGACAATATTAACAGTAACATATATTTTTTTATTTAAACTATGAGCATACTTTGCAGCTTCTTTTAACTCTTCTAAACTAAAATTTTTAGCATTAGCTCTCAAACTAAAATTTTGCCCACCACAATATATTGCATCTGCGCCATAAAGATAAGCAAACTTCATTTTTTCAAAATCACCCGCAGGTGCGAGTAACTCAGGCATCTAAATCACCTACTTTATATACAGTCTTTTTATCTAAAAATATAGAATTTGTTTCAATATTACTTGTATCACCATGAAGAACTTTTATAATATTATCAATATCCAAAAGAATTGGATCATACCAAAAATACAAAACATTGTCTAAATCAAGTAATTCTAAAGCATTATAATATGGATAAGCATACACTTTAGTACCTTCCTTACTTTCAATAAATTTAAAATATTTATTATTAATATTTGCATCTAATATATTATTTTCTTCTATTTTAAAGTGTTTTTCATAATTAGTAACTAAATTTCTTCTTGAATACATAAGTGCTTTAAGTCCAAAAGCATAAATAACTACTTTTTTATTAGCATTTTTAACAATTAACTTAATTTCTTCTTTACTTAAATCACTAGATACCACAACACTATCTACATATTCTAGATAATAATTTAAAGATTTACTATTATTAGCTATATGATCAAGTAAAAGTATTTTAGTTATATTTAAATTCTTTATTACATCAAGAATACCTAAATCATCAAATATAATTCCTTTTACATGACTATTTTTAAGCATTACCTCTAGTTTATCTAGATCACTATCAGTAAGTATTCTATTTATTAAAACAAAATCATCTATATCACTTATGTCAAAATATTCTTCATAACCAGTGGAAAAAAATCTAAGAGGATAAACAAGCGTTACATCCTCTTTTTTTAATTTACTTATATAATCTTTATTTGTAACTGTAACTAGTTTATTCATGTTTCCAAGCACTTACTGAAAGTCCATCACCAATGTCATAAAACTCAGTATCAAACTCAGTATTTGTCTTTAAAAATTCAATATATTTTTCAATTTTTTCCACTAAACTTTTCAAGTTACCTTTATCTAATTTATTTGATTCACCAACATAGCCATGAAACTTAATATTATCGGTTATAATAGCACCATTTGGATTTAAGAAATTTTTATATTTTTCAAAAAATCTTGTATATTGTCCTTTTGCTGCATCGATAAATATTAAGTCGTATCTTAAATCTTCAGATAAATTAAGTTCTAATGCATCTTGATATACAACATTAATTTTTTTATCCATACCACATTTCTTAACATTTTTAAGACATTCCATATATCTTGTTTCATCTCTTTCAATTGTTGTAACCACAGTTTCTTGATTAGATGATGCCATAAGTATTGCAGAATATCCAATTGCACTACCTATTTCTAAGACATTTTTAATATTATTATCTCTGATATATTTCATAATAAATGCTATAGATTTCTTCTCAATAATTGGTACATTATGTTCAGATGCATAATTTTCCATTTCTAATATTTGTTCTTTCACGTTTTTCACCTTTACTTTACATATTTTTTAACTAAAGCATTAAATTCTTCATTTGTTTTAGCAAAATATACTTTGCCAGTATTAATATCAGCCACAAAATATAAGTAGTCAGTATCAGCTGGCTCTAATGCTGCATTTATGCTTCCAAGTGATGGATTACAAATAGGTCCAACAGGAAGTCCAATAAATGTAGTAACTCTAGTATTATAAGGGTTTTTATCATTTAAGTCAAGTTGTGTTATAGTCTCAGTCATTTCTTTTTGAACCCCATAGTAACTTGTAACATCCATTCCAAGTGCCATATTAAGTCCTAATCTCTTATAAATAACTTGTGTAACCATTGCTCTATCACTATTTGAATTTGCTTCTTTTTCAGCGATACTTGCAATAGTTAATAGTTCATGAATATTATATTTACTATTTTCTATTTTACTTTTAATTGATTCTAATCTTTCATTTGTTAAATTAAGTACTTTCCTTATTACTTGTTCTATACTTGTTTCTTTATAAAAATTATACGTTTCAGGATATAAATAACCTTCTAAAGGAAAATATATATCTTCATCAAGTATATCATCAGTTAAGAACCAATAATCAGCTATTAAACCCTTTAAAAATGCTTTATCACTAAGCTTTTTTATAGCTTCATCATAATCAATATTTGTTTCATTTGCAACCATTGTAACAAAATTCTTTAAAGTATCCCCTTCTTTAAAAGTTATTCTTACTTCATCTCTTTTTACATTAACTACATCACCAGTACTTAAACTAGTTATAATATCTTCCACACTCATATTACGTGAAAATTCATAACTACCAGCTTGTAAATTCTTCTTACCTGATAAAACTATATATATAAATGTTGCATATTTACTTTTAATAAGTTTTGCATCTTTTAAATTTTCCACTATTTTTTCTTTACCTTCACCTTTTTTTACAGTAAATTCCACAATATCTTTACTTTTACTAACCGGACTAAGCAGTACCATAAAAGTTATTACACCAACCAAAATTAAACCCACAATTACACTAAGTATCACAATCAATTTTTTATTTTTTTTCATCTAATCACTACTTTCCTTTTTATTTAATAACATTATTATTTGTCTAAATATTTCATCTAAATTCTCAAGAGTTTCAGAACTTTCTATTGGCAATATTTTTTGCACACCATCATCTAATTCATATTTTCCTGCATAACAAATTGTATCACCAATATTATTTAACTCATTTTTAGTATAAATAATATATTCTCCATCATTCGTAGATACTTTCATAATTATTTTATATGTATCTTTATTTTTATTATCAATTATTAACTTATTTACCATAATTTACCTTCTTTAGATATGCTTCAAGTATTAAAGTTGCTGATATTATATCAGTTTTATTCTTTTTATTTATTTGCTTAAGACCATTATTCTTCATAATGTTTATAGCTTCCACTGATGTAAGTCTTTCATCCTGAAGTTCTACTTTTATGTTTTCTTCTTCAAGGCTCTTTTTAAAATTCAAACTTCTTTCTGCAGCAAAACCCATGGTATTATCCATATTTTTAGGTAGTCCCAAGACAACCACATCAATAGATTTTTCTTTTATTATCAAAAGCACTTCTTTTAAAGCTTTATCATAATCTTCACGAGCAAATTTTATAAGTTTAAGAGGACTTACTAAAGTATTTGTTTTATCACTTATTGCAACACCACATGTTGTGGTTCCTAAATCTAAACCTAAGTATCTCATCATTTACCCAAGTAAGTATTAATAATTGCCATTAACACTTCAGTTCTATCAAATTTAGATAATTTACTTCTTGAATGATTAAAAGTAGTAATATATTTTAAATCACCAGTTGCAAGATAACCCACTAACTGATTAGTTGCATTATATCCTTTAAACTCCATTGCTTCAATTACTTCATTAATAGTCATAAGTATTAATTCTTGTCTTAATTCTTTGACATTAAATATAGTTGTATTATTATCCATAAAATTCACCCACTTATATAATTAGCTCACACTAATTTTATCAAAATTCAAAAAAAATTGCAATATAAAAGGATGCCAAACAGCATCCATGTAGAGATTTTCTTAAGGTACTCAACAACAGTATTACATTTGTTTATATTTTTAAAAGAAAACTTTAATACTTAATATTGTAGGAACTATAAGACTATAATTTATATTATAGAAAGGTTTGTAAAAGAGTTAATGATTAATAAACAAAAATGTCTTTCCCGAAAACCTCTACAACTAATACTAACAATTGAATGTGAAAAAAATGTGATAGAAATGTGAAAATTTATTTTTGCTCAAATTTTGCTGAATTTTGTTTAAAAAAGTCATAATATAGTTTCATGTTTTCAAGTTCCCAGAAGTTTTTAGATGTAACAGGAACACTATCCAAATCATAAATTGTAGCACCAGTCATACCAAGTAAAAATGGTGAGTGAGTAGCAATAATAAATTGACAATTAAAAAATCTTGCTGACTCTTCTAAAAATTTAGTAAGTTTAAGTTGCATCGCCGCAGACATACTATTTTCAGGTTCATCAAGTAAATATAAGCTATTTTCTTTTATTTCAGATACAAAATACATAAGGGCTGCCTCTCCATTAGATTGCTCTTTTACATCTTTATCAAGCGCTCTATTTCTAACATAATTTGATGCACTTTTTCTTTTAGCATCAATTGAATTTTTCAAATTTTGATAGTCATTCATATCATCAATTGTTTTATCTTTATTATCAAAGTATTCTCTAAATAACATTTCTCTTTGACTAAATCCTCGGTTATTTATTCTTCTTACATTAGATATATAATCAAATACATCATCACTTCTTATTATCTTAGCTTCTTCAAAATATTCCATAGATGTTTCAAACTTACAATGTTCCAAATACTTCATCATCATTTCTCCATGCACTCCAAAAGAACCATCACAATTAAGTTTATTAGCAATTATATTTAAAATTGTTGATTTACCAGAGCCATTACCACCATAAAGTATGGTTACATCACTAAATTTAATATCTTTAAATTCCTTTTTAGGAAATATTCTAAATGGATATTGATTATGAAAATATGTTCTTTTTTCTTCACTTAAAATTATATTTTCAGTATTTTCACTAACTAAACTAAATTCTTTTAAATAAATCATTATAACCACCTATTAATATAATATCATATACACACATTAAAAGCAAACATTTATTTGTTAAAAGTGCAAAATAAAAAGCTCAACATGTTTAAATTGAGCAAACAACAGGATTATTTATTACTCACACACCCGTTATTGAGAAACATTACCGATCGAGATCATTTATTACTCGTGCTACTTGGAAGCAAGAAACACTTTCTGTTATACTCTTTCAAGTACACTCAAATTATATAATAATAAAATGTATTTATCAAGCACTTTATAGTTTTATTTTGTTGCTAATTTATTTATTTTTTAGTATTTATTTCTACAATAGTTTCTCCCAAATTCCAATTATTTTTATAATATCTTATTACATCTTTATGCTTTCTTAAAACATTATGAACTTCTTCCGTAAGTATATTAGTACTTTTCCCATGAATAATGATAATTGTATCATTATTCATAGCCTTATTATCTCTAATAAATTCATTTACAAGTACCTCTACCATAGGAACTATTTCTCCATGTAAATCAAGTCTAGGAGTTTTGCTTGTTATCATTATTATTTACCATACCAGTCTTTTTTGCATAATAATCAAGTACTTCTGATAAAGTTGGAATTGATAATCTTGATCCAATTTTAGTAACAGATAAACCTGCTGCAATATTTGCAAGTGTTATAGTTTTTTCCATATCGAAATTATTTGCTATACCATAAGTAAATGCTCCATGAAATATATCTCCAGCACCCGTAGTATCTACTGCATTTACTTTAAGACCTGGCATTATTTTTATCTCATTACCTACTTGATATAAACATCCTTTTTCTTCTAAAGTAATTACAATATTACTATTTGGGTATTTATCTTGTAATTTATTATATATAGCAACTAATATACTTGGATTACTATAATCAAATTTCATACCAGTAACTGTTTCAGCAAAGCCTTTACTGCATACTATATATTTAATATATTTACATAATTCAAGTAGTTCTGGTGTTACTCTACCAGCATCAATTATACTAATTGCATTTTGATATTTACTAATTGCATTTTGACTAGCACCATAATCATGTCCATCAGTAAAAATAATATCTGGAGTAAAATCATAACTTAGTTTTTTTAATGCTGGATGTTCTGTTGCAACATTAAATACAGTTCTAGAACCATTTTTTTTATTTATAAGGATAAATGATAAAGATGTATCTTTATCATAACTAGTTTCTATATAATCTGTATTTACATGTATATCTTGAAACTCTTTCTTTATATTAGTTCCAAAATCATCAGATCCTATAGTACTAGCAATAACAGTATCTATGCCCCATTTACCAAGTAAATATGCAGCATTAGATGCAGGACCACCACCAGCACTATATTTTTCATTATACCTATATTTAGTATTTTCAATTGGATAATCATCAACTGGAACCGTTATATCCCAGCTAGAATGACCTATACATAATATTTTCATTAATATCATTTCCTTTCATTAATATATTAAAATTTTGTAGTATTTATTTGCTGTATCTCTATTTTGCACCCGACCTGACCTAGCACGTAGTAGCGCTCTCCTAGTTTATCAAAATCGGATCAGCGGCTGTGCCACTTCCCGATACATAGTTCACGGAAGATGTGAGATAGAAGACTGGGCGCACACCGAGATTGCTATACGCGCCATAGTTACTCACAAGACCACTTTCGTACACAACCGATACAAAATAAGAGTCATTTGCACTACGGGAAAGAGTCCATTCATATAGTCCCATGTACATCCAATTAACATTTTTAATGGCTTCGCCACTATAAGAACTTAAATTAGTTGTCCATGCACTTGGGGCTGCTGCAAATCCATAATCTGATACATACATTAATCCTATTTCTTTTTTATATTCTGTTTCTCCATTTGATGTTGAACCTGGAACTGGTTGTACCACTTCATTTTGATATACTGTTTTGGCTGGTTGATCTTGAATATTAGAATCGGTATTCCCTCCAACCTTCCATGTTGTTTCTGCTATTTTACCTTTTGTTGCTACATCAAACGTATTTATAAATTCATTATTTAAATATGTGTTCAGACTTGATGTTGACCATGTATTCTTTTCATTACTATCCCATTTCATGTCTCCAACAGATGTTGATTTGATTAGTTTTACTCTTTGTTCTGTTTGATTATCCCCAACTTTGTTATCAAATACTCCGATTATTCTATACAAATTATCTGTTGGGCATGGACTTTGAGTAGATCCAAAACATACATAGTTATTTACTGCATCACTTGCTCCAGAATATCTATATGAGCTATCCTCGGCTCCATTTGCTAAGCTTCCATCATGATAATAAATACCATTTTCACCATTATTACTTACATATAGTGATTTGACATAATCAGCTAATAACGTTTTCATTTCTTTTTTTTGTAACAAAACTCCTACTTCCATGCTCTTACCAAAATTACCAGATTGATCATAAGCTTGATTTAAATATGTTAATGTTACAGTCCACTCATGAATGGTTGCTGTTGTACTTGAATTAGAAGTAATTTGATAATTATTTGCTATATTAAATAAACCATTTTGTGTAGTAACATCAAAACCTGACACCCCATTAAAAGTACCATAAGTAAGTCCTTCAATTGATGTAACTTCTTCACCATTTGGATTAGTTATTGTAAGTATAATTTCTGGTGTAGTTCCACTCGTATATGTAAATGTATTATTTTCTATTTGAAAATACAAATAATAATTATAAGTAGCAGTATTTTTAGTACTATTAGCTTTTAAAGAAGCAGTAGCTGTAGTACTTGTAGTATAATTAGTACCATTTTCTTTTAAAGTAGTTGGTGTTGCATCCAACTTAAGAGGATTTCCAACTTTTAACTTAAACTCATCTACTGTATCGCCTTTTATAACTATATTAGTCTGAGCATTATTAATAATTGGTGCTAAAAAAGCATAAGTAACTTTTGCAATAAGTATAAAAAATATTCCCACAATTAAAACACTTAATATATATAAAAATTTATTGCTTTTAATTTTTTTTATAAATTTCTTCATAAGTCAATCACCCTACTATTAATAGTTTATCATAATTTTTCTAAAAAGAAAATATTAAAGTAATAAATTTTTATAATTTTATGTTTAGTAAGTGTAACTTGAGGGCAAAATTTTCGACCTCAAGTCTATATTTTTATTTTTATAAGTATATTATTTAATATTTCTTTATCTTCTATCTTACTTATACAAAAGCTCTCATTATATTTACACTTACTTTTGATGCCATTTCATTTTTTAATACGCTTGCAAGCATGGCAACACCTTGTTCAGTAAAAACATGATAATTGGTCCTGCTTTTTGGATTTACGGTCACAAATTGTGACCGTAAAAAATTTTAGTTTTTTTAAAAAAAGAGCATTTCCATAGGAAATGCCCGAATAGATATATTATGCTTGCCTCAAAAATATAAATTGTCGACTAAAGATTATGGTATTAACACTTGGCAAGTTAATTAATACACATTAAGTATATAACATTTAAATATTAAAAACAATATATTATTGAAAAAGCATTAAAGTTTTGATATTATATGAAACAAGAGGTGTTTGTATAGTGGAAATAATAGGTATAATCGCAGAATATAATCCTTTTCATAATGGCCATATTTATCACATAAATAAAATAAAAGAAATGTATCCTGATTCAATATTAATATTAGTATTAAATGGATATTTTTTAGAACGCGGAGAAATATCGCTCTTAGCAAAAGAAAATAAAGCGAAAATAGCTTTAGACTATGGAGTTAATATAGTTTTAGAACTACCATTTATATATGGAACTCAGTCCGCAGATACATTTGCAAATATGAGCATTAAATTACTTAATAAATTAAATGTAAATAAAATTATATTTGGTAGTGAATGCGCAGATATTCTTCTTTTAGAAAAAATTGCTGACACGCAATTAGAACCTGAATTTGGAAAACTAGTAAAAAAATATTTAGATGAAGGTATTAATTACCCTACTGCACTTGCTAAAGCAACAAACATTGATTTTGAATATAAACCAAATGATCTACTCGGTATTTCCTATATAAAAACAATAAAAGAAAATAAATTTAATATAAAGCAAGAATGCATCAAAAGAACAAATGACTATCATGATTTACATAGTAACGAAGAAATAATAAGTGCCTCAAATATTAGAAACAAACTTAAATTAAATGAAAATATAAACAAATATTTACCTAATGAAGTAATAGATGATTTAATTAAAATTAATAAAGATATGTATTTTAATTTATTAAAAAGTAAGATTATAACTGATGATAATTTAAATGATTATTTAGATGTAGATGAAGGAATAGAATATAGACTTAAAAAGAACATAATTATTTCTAATAATATAGATGAATTTATAGAAAAAGTTAAAACTAAAAGATATACATATAACAAATTAAATAGAATGTTTATTCATATATTAATTGGACTTAAAAAAAGTGATAATTATATAGATAATAACTATCTTAGAATAATAGGTTTTGATAACATAGGTAGAAATTACTTGCAAAAAATAAATTGCATAACTAATTACAAAAACACTAAAGTTTATGATTATGAACTAAAAGCTAGTTTAATATATGATTTAATTAATAATACCAATACTTATGAATTTGAAATAAAAAACAAACCAGTCATCAAAGACTAGTTTGTTTTTTTTAAAATAAACTAAGTTGAGCAGATTCAGGCATTCCTTCAAAGACACCAAGTTCACGAAGAGCATTAATAGTTGTTTGATTAACTTTTCCCCGCATTTGAAAATCTTCAACACAGTAAAAAGGTTTCTTATTTCTTTCTTCAACTATTTTATTTGCAACGTTTTCACCAAGACCATCAACAGCCATAAATGGTAAATATAAGCATTTATTTTCTTCATCAATATAAAATGTTTTAGCAAGTGACTTAGTTATATCAATATTTTTAAAGGTAAAACCACGAGCTAACATTTCAAGAGCAACTGCTAGAGTATCACCTACTGCAGATTCTTTAGCGGATGCTCCAAAGCCTTTTTCTTTAATTTCAATAAGTCTTCTTTTAATACCATCGTAGCCTTTAAGCATAGCATTTACATCAAAGTCACTTCTTCTTATACTAAAGAATGCAGAATAATAATAAAGTGGATAATAAACTTTAAACCATGCAACACGATATGCCATCATAACGTAAGCACATGCATGGGCCTTTGGGAACATATATTCAATTTTTCTACAACACTCAATAAACCACTCAGGAACACTAAACTCTCTCATGTATGCTACATGTTCAAGCCAAGTATCTGGTTCTTTTTTAGCTTTTCCTTTACGAACAAACTCAGATATTTTGAAGGCTCTAGATGGATCTAGACCATAGTTTATTAAACTAACCATTATATCATCACGACAACCAACAACTTCATTAAATGAAGCTACGTTATTTACAATTAAATCACGAACGTTTCCTTGCCATACATTAGTCCCGTGAGATAAACCGGCGATCTTAACTAAGTCTGCAAAATGTGTAGGCTTAATTTCAAGAAGCATGTTTATAGCAAAGTTTGTACCAAATTCTGGAATACCTAAAGTTCCTGTTTTACATAAAATTTGTTCTTCAGTAACACCTAAAGCTTTCGGAGATGTAAATAAACTAATTATATTCTTATCATCAAATGGTATTTCTTCTTTAATATTTATACCTGTTGTATCACCTAAATATCTTAGCATTGTTGGATCATCGTGTCCAAGAATATCTAGTTTTAAAACATTATCATGAATAGCATGGAAATCAAAGTGAGTTGTGTACCAAGTACTATCTGGTTCATCAGCTGGATATTGATATGGAGTAAAATCAAATACGTCCATATATTGAGGAATAACAATAATACCACCAGGATGTTGTCCAGTTGTTCTTTTAACACCAGTACATCCAATAGAAATACGTTCTATTTCTGTATTATTTAGAATAATTCCCTTATCTTCACAATATGCTTTTACATAACCAAAAGCAGTTTTTTCCGCAACAGTTGAAATAGTTCCTGCACGATAAGCATGATCTTCACCGAATAGTACCTTTACATGGTTATGAGCATCAGCTTGATTATCACCAGAGAAGTTAAGGTCGATATCTGGTACCTTTTCCGCTTTAAATCCAAGGAATGTTGCAAATGGCATATCTTGACCTTCTTTTTTGAGTTTGCTTCCACATTCACAAGTTCTATCAGGCATATCATAGCCAGATGGATAAAGACTAGCTAGACTTTCTCCATTTTCATCTTCAAAATAAGATTTTTTGCATTTTGGACAAACATAATGTGGAGGAAGACCATTAACTTCTGTTATTCCCATCATCGTGGCAACTAAACTTGAACCAACAGAACCACGGGAACCTACAAAGTAACCATCTTCGTTTGATTTTTTAACTAGTTTTTCCGCAATAAGATAAATAACGTCATATCCCCCACCAATGATACCAGCAAGTTCTGCTTCAAGCCTTTCTTCAATATTTTTCGGAAGTGGATCACCATATATTTCATGAGCTTTATTATAAACCATTTCTTTAGTTACTTCGGCACTATTTTCCAAAACTGGAGTATATAATTTATCTCTAATTATTTGTAAGGGTTCTACCATATCAGCTATTTTGTTAGTATTTGTTACAACTATTTCTTTAGCTAAATCATCACCTAAGAAGGAAAACGCATCCAGCATTTCTCTAGTTGTCATAAAGAACATATTAGGTAGCTCTATATCAGGTCTATTAAGAGGATGTATTTTACCATTTGTTTTTTGATGAACAATAACTTTACGATATATTAAATCTTCAGGCCTTAAATTATGAACATCACCAGTTGCACAAACAAGTTTACCCATTGATTTAGCAAGTTTTACAAGTCTTGCAACATAACCTTTGTATTCAAGTTCATTATGAAATTTTTTATCTTCACCAATTAAATGTGAACAAGCGGATGCTGGTTGAACCTCAATATAATCATAAAAATTCATTAAATCTTTTAAGTCGTCATCACTCATGCCATAACCTTTATCAAAGACTTCACCATTAACACAACCACTCCCAACAATTAAGCCATCTCGCAAATTAATTAAATCGGTTCTAGGTAATTTAGCATCTTTTCCTTTATATAAATATTTAGTATTAGCAAGTGAAATAATTTTAAATAAATTTTTATGACCCACTGGATTTTTAGCAATTACAGTTAAATGGAAAGGTCTTGCAAATTTAATAGCATTTTCTTGGTCTGCTAAAGTTTCTAAATCTAAAGTAGTTTTAATATTTTGACTTTTTAATTCATATAACATTTTATAAAAACATTTACTTGTTCCTTCACAGTCATAATCAGCTCTATGGTGTTTATCTTCATCCCATTCGACTTCTAAGTTTTTAACAAGTGTTGAAAGCTTATGATTTCTCCAATCAGGATACATATTTCTTGCAAGCCCCATTGTATCTACAACAGTATTATTAAACTCACCTAAATTATATTTTTTACATGCACTTGTAACAAAGGAAATATCAAATTGAGCATTATGAGCAACTAATGGCCTATCTCCACAGAACTCTAAGAATCTTCTTGTTACATTTTCTTCACTATCTTTACCTACTAACATTTCATCAGTAATATTAGTTAGTTCTGTTATAATCTTTGGAAGAGGTGTAGGACACGCAATAAGTTCATCAAATCTATCAATTATCTCATTATTTTTAACTTTAACTGCCCCGATTTCTATCATTTGATCAATACCACTATTAAGCCCAGTAGTTTCAGTATCATATACAACATATTCTTGATCAAATAATGAATATTCTTTATTTTTAAAAACAATATTTGATTCAACATCAACAATATTAAGTTCTGCTCCATATAATGCTTTAAACTTATCTTTATCTTCTTTTCCCTTATTAACTTTAGCCAAAGCATTATAAATATCTGGATAAGCCTGAAGTGAATTATGATCAGTTACAGCAACAGCTTTATGGCCTAGTTTCATAGCAAATTTAGCAAGTGTTGCAGTTGGAACTACTCCATCCATCATACTCATCATTGTATGTGCATGAAGTTCAACTCTCTTTTCTTCTTCTTCATCTTTAACAGAAGAATCTTTTGATGGAATAATCTCAATATTTCGAGCATTAATTACCATTTGATGTAAATATTCATCCATTTCCATATGTCCATGAATTCTATACCATGAACCAACATTAAGTTTTTTATTTAAAATACCAAATTCTTCTTCATTAAATCTTACAATTTTCATCGGATAACTATCAGTTTTATCTGATACTTTCAAATTCATAATAAAGATTGGTCCTTTTTTTCCTTGTCTTTCTGCTACTTCTTTAGCAAAAATATAAACTTCAATTATGATATTTTTCATTTCACCAAGAATATTATTTAATTTAGTAACTTCTCCATCTTTATGTACACCAAGTATAACTGGGCTTTCTTCTTTTTTAGATACTACACTTTGTTTTTCAAGTTCTATTTCTTCTTGAAGGTTCTTTCTTTCATCTTCACTAATAATTACTTCAAGTTTATAATCTCCAAGACCATATCTTTTTAAATTATTTAATAAATCTGTTCCTTCATGGATTAAATCACTTTTCTCAAAATCATTTAAAACATGGAAATAAATTGTATCATTTACTACTTCAATATTACTTTTTTTTACACTTATTAAAGATGGTCTTTTTAAAATAATATCATCAATTAAATAATCTATATAACTTACTATATCTTCATGTGTAACATTATCATAATTCATAATAATTTCACAAGGTTTCTCACCATTAATACCACTTAAAGCACTTAAAAACAATCTATTTATATTATTTATTGGTAAGACATTTGTATTTTTAATATATACATAAAATTTATTTTCATTTTTCTTTAAAACTACTCTATCTAAACTTGCTTCATTAAATAATTCATCAACAAAAGAAATACTTTTAAAAAATCTATTTAGTTCTTCATTCATTTTAAACCACCTTCTTTATATTATTAACGATTATACTTACTTTGTCAAATCTTTTTGAAACATTTCCATTAATCTCTACTAAATCCCCTATTTTTAAATCATTTATTAAATTCATATTCTTAGGAAAAATAGTAAAATCACATGTTCCTGTTTCATCACTGGCACTAATAAATGCCATATTTTCATTTTTCTTAGTTTTAATATTACTTATCCTATTTACTAAAACAACACACTTAATATTTTTAAATAAATATTTTTCTAGCATTTCAAGTTTCATCACATTTTGATACTTACTTGCAGGATGATTTGTTATAAAATAGCCAAAGCTTTCTAGTTCATTATTTCTTTTTACTTCATCACTATAATCATCTAATTCAATTATAACAGGTTTCTTAATTAGTTCATCATCTATTTCTGCAAAATTAAGGGCTACGGCAATATTTTCCACTAAAGTTCTTTCATTTAAATTAAAACTTCTAAGAGCTTCTGCATTAATTAAAGTATTTAAAATATTTTCATTAAGGATTTTCTTATTCTTACAAACAAAGTCAAAAAAATCAGTGTATCCATCTTTTCTATTTTCTATTATTTTCTCACTCAAGTTTTCTGGAATACCTTTAATTTGCCAAAGTGGCATTATTAACTCTTTTCCACTTATATAAAACTTATTATGACTTAAATTCACATCTGGTTTTTCAAGTTTTATACCTTTATTTTTTAAAAACAAAACTAATTTAGCAAACTTTTCATTATCTTTATTATTAATCATTTCTATAATAAAGTATTCTGGATATTTTACTTTTAAATATGCCATATCATAACTTATACGAGCATAAGCAACTGAATGAGCTTTATTAAAACCATAACTTGCAAATTTAACTATCAAATCATAAATTAAAGTTGCAACACTTCTATCATAGCCTTTACCTATTGCACCATTTATAAATTTTTCTTTTTCTGCATTAATAACACTTTCTTTTTTCTTAGAAATAGCTCTTCTTATAATATCAGCTTCTGCAAGTGAGTAACCTCCAATTTTGCCTAAAATAGCAATAATCTGTTCTTGATATAAAATTATACCATAAGTATCTTTTAAAATTGGTTCTAAATCTTTATGAATATAAGTAATTTTTTTACCATTTTTTCTGGCAATGTATTCATCCGTTTCTTCTAAAGCACCAGGTCTACCTAAAGCAAGTGATGCCACTAAATCATTAAAAGAACTAGGTTTTAATTTACTAATTAAATTTCTCATAAGATTTGTTTCAAATTGAAATATCCCTTCAGTTTTCCCAGCACAAAATAAATTTAATACTTCTTTTTCATTCAAATCAATATTTTTTAAAACATCTTTCCCTACTTCATCTAATATATTTTTTATGGTAGTTAAATTTTTAAGAGCTAAAAAATCCATTTTTAAAAGGCCAATATTTTCTAGATAATCCATTGTTACTCCGGTAATTAAAGTATTATTTTCATAATGAATAGGTATTATTTCATCTAAATTAGTACTTGATATAACTACACCAGCAGCATGAGTTGAAGTATTTTTTTTAAGTCCTTCTAAATGCATTGATACTTTATAAAGCATCTTAAGTTCACTATAATTATTTATATACTTTTTAACACTTTCATTTATTAAATTATCTTTTAAACAAATATTACCATTTATACATTTAATAAAATTATCAAGAAGTATATCATTTATTTTTAATAATTTGCCAATGTCTCTAAGTACCAATTTACTCTTTAAAGTTGTAAACGTAAGACCTAAAGCTACATTTTTATCACCGTATCTATTTCTAACATACTTAATTACTTCTTCTCTTTTTAAAGCATCAAAATCCACATCAATATCAGGCATTGTAACTCTCTCAGGATTTAAAAATCTTTCAAAAAGCAAATTATACTTCAAAGGATCAATTTCAGTGATACCAATTGAGTAACTAACCAAAGACCCAGCTGCAGAACCACGACCTGGCCCCACTAAAATATCATGTCTTTTGGCATATAAAACATAATCATAAACAATTAAAAAATAATCTACAAACCCCATTTCATTAATTATTTTTAGTTCATAATTTAATCTTTTTGAATATATATCAGGTACTTTACCATTTAATCTTTTAGTTAGTCCTTTAAAACATAAGTTATGTAAAAATTCTGATGAATCAATATCATCCCTATATTTAGGAATATACTTTTTATTAAACTTTAATTCTAAATTTAATAAACTAACTACCTCATCTATCTTACCTAAATCTATTTCAGGCACAAAATAATAATTTTGATCATAATTTAAGGCATCTTCTTTTCTTAATTTATCAAGATATGCCAAATATAAAACATCATCTTTCTTTAAAACTTTTACATCATTTAAATATAATACATTACCTGTTATTGTTAAAGCATTTAATCTCTCCATAGAATTATTATAGCTAACATAAAGGTTATTAAAAAACTTTAATTTATCAAATAACTCCTTACTTTTAAAAGGCAATATACATAAAATATTATCTTTATAAAAAGTTAACGTATCTAATATAAGTTCATTTTTTTCTTTTAAAGTATGAATCTTAAGTAAATTTTTATAACCTTCAAAATTCATAGCATACAAATAAATATTTAAATTATCTATTTTTACATCTAGACCTACAATTGGTTTTATATTGTTTTTCTTACAAGCATAATAAAATTCAAAAACACCATACAAATTTTCATCACATATTCCACATACTGTAATTTTATTTTCACTTAAAAAACTAATTAAATCTGGAACTTTAATTAAACTTTTTAATAATGTATAATCAGTTGTTACTTTAAGTGGTATGTACATCTTGGCATCTCCTTATAAATAGATTATAACACGTATTTATAATTTATTTAAGTAGTTTTATGAATTTTTATTTACTGATTTTTCAAGAAGTGATATAATCATTTCTAGGAAGTGTGAAAGATGGAAATATTATTAAATTATGAATTATTAAAATTACTAAAAGAATATGAAAAAAAAGGTTTATTAGCAGATGAAAATTTCATTAAAACTTCAGTTAGAATTATTTTAGAAAAAAGAAAATGTTTAAAAAAAGTAGACAATATAGTTATCGGAGAAAATGCTATTTTATTTGAAAAACCTTTATTTGATGAAGATAGTAAAACTTTATATATAAAAAGTGGAATGGATACAAATAGAGTTGTAGAAAGTTTTTTTAGCAATGAAGATACTTTAAATATTTATAATTTAAAAGTTCTTACATATATACTAGAAGTATGTAATGAGATATGTTTGGATGAAAAAAGACATAATGATGTTACTGCTTATCTTATTTATTTACGTAATTACTTTAAAACAACTACGATAGATATATGTGGCAGAATAGCTAAAATTGATGCCATAAATCAAATAAGTGCACTTGCAAATTGGCTTTCAATAAAAGATAAAGAAACATTAGAAAATTATATTAATTATGAAATAATTTCTTCACTTTTACAAGGATATAGCTATGAAAAAGAAATAGTTAAATCTCCTGTATTTAAATATTTAAATAAATATAACTTATATTTAGCAAGCAAAGGAAGAAAAATAGATACTGAAGAAGAATTAATGTATAAAATAAATGCTGCAGCGTCTAATAATACATTAGATGAAAATTTATATATAGGTTTACCTATATGTAAAGATGATTATCAAGAATTAGAAAAACAAAAAGAAAAAAATGTTAAATTATTACTAAGAAAAAGAAACTGATTATTCAGTTTCCTTTTTTCTAACTACAAGCATCCATTAAAAATCCATACAAACTTATATCTTTATCATATATTCCCTTTTTAATATTTAAATCTATAGTACATAGTTTAACTAAATTATCAAGTAGTTCTTTATTAGAATACTTACTAGAATTAGTATAAAGCTTATTTATTTGCCAATCTGCTAAAGAAAGATAACTCATAATATCACCCATACCCATTTTATTATATAAATTTTTAACATAATACATAAGACGATATTCTCTAGCTAAAAGAACAACTAAAACCGTTGGTTCCACTTTATATATTTTTAATGATTTAAGTATTTTCAAAGATAATTTTAAGTTTTTTTCAATTACAGCATTTACAAAAGCAAAATTATTATTTGTTTTTTCTTCCCCTACTATATTTAATACATCATTATATTTTATAGTACATGGAAAACCATAATATATCATAATTTTATCAAGTTCATTAAACATTATATCCAAATTATTATAAGAATTATCCATTATATAGTTAAGAGTTTTATAATCAATGCTATAATCATAATTTTTTAAATAACTTGTTAAAGTACTATTAATATTTCTTTTATCCATCTTAGGAATATTAACTATAACACCTTTATTTTTTATACTTTTTACAATTTTTTTTCTTAAATCAATTCCATTTAATGTCGTAAAAATAATATTTGTTGTTTCATTTACAATTTCTAAATATTTACTTAAAAGTTCATTATCGCTTTCACTTATTTTGCCAGCACCAAAAAAATCAGCATTTGATACTACGATCCATTTTTTACTATTATCTAAACTAAAATAAGATGCTTCTTCAATTATTTCTTTAACAGTACATCTATTTGCATTAAATAAAATATAGTTACTATCTTTAACTATCTTTTTAATTTCTTCATCTATAATTCTATAACTTTCAGCACTTATTAAATAATTCATATTAATCACAACTTAAGTATATCATTTTTAAAAAGAAAAAGAAAGAGCTCTTTCTTTATTCTATCTAAACATTATATAATGTACTATATTTTATGGTTATTTTATTTTTATGTGTCTTTTTAATTTACATCAGTTTTCTTAATAATAAATATTTTATTATTTTTATAAAAGGCATAAAAGATATCTTTAATAAATAAATTATTTTTTTCAAGTTCTTCTTCTACCCATTCTGGTGTTTTTTTAATATATTTTAAAACTTTAGTTTGAAGCTGTCCATCAAGTATTAAAGCCTGTGGATAAGGGCTTTTAAGCTTAAAAAAATTATATTTAAATACTGACAACTCTCCATTTGGTTCTAAAAATGCATATTCAACCATATCTATATCTCTGATCTCTTTTTGTCTTAAAGAAACTAATAAATCATCTAAAGAATATCTTTGTTTTACCATTTCTTTATAATTTATTTTACCATTTACTATAATGAGAGATGGCTTACCATCAAATAAAGTTCTAAACTTTCTTGATTTTATAGAAATAAATGCAAATAAAACTTCAAGAATAACTAAACAAGTTATTGGTATAATGGTATAAGCCATAGGTTCTTTATATTCTTCAATACTAATAGCAACTAGTTCTGCAATTAATATTGATACTATCAAATCTATTACTCCAAGCTGTCCTATTTCTCTTTTACCCATTATACGATAAGCAATAAGAACAAAAAAATAAAAGAAAATAGTTCTAAATAATACTGTAAATATTTGCATAATATCACCAATAATATTATGGTAATAATGAAAGGTTTTTAAACATAGTATTTATTAGGTGATTATATTTTGAAAAATTTATTAAAATATCTAGGATATTATACATTATTTTTAATAACATTAGTTTTTATTACTAGTCTACTTAATTTAATCGGAGTTAATTCTACGATAACAAACTTATTAATATTTATCTTTAATATTAGTTTATTCTTTATATTTGGGCTTAAAAATGGTAAAAAAGCAAATAACAAAGGTTATCTAGCTGGACTTAAAGTTGGAGGTTTATTTTTACTTGTTCTTCTTATTATAAGTTTATTTACATCTAAAAACATATTTAGTTTAACTACAATTATTTATTATTTAGTTTTAATACTTGCTAGTACCCTCGGAGGATCACTAGGCATAAATAAAAAGAGTGAATAAAACACTCTAGTTTATAAATACATATTCATTATTTTTTAAAGTAACATAAGCATCAAGACTATAATATTCTTTACTAACAGGATTTACCTGTTTTTCTAAATATTTTAAATCATATAATTCTTTTAATGTAATATTATCATTATTACATTTTTTTTCCATTTTACACTCTTTAGCTTTTTCTATAATATATTTTTCTTCCACTAAAAGTAGTTTATCATTATGTTTATTTACTACTTTAAATGAAGTAACACCAATAATTAAGCCGAAAATTATAATAATTGTTGTAGATATAATCCACTTATTCATGCTTTTCTCCATAATAATTTTTAACAAATTCATCTCTATATTCTTCCATCGTACCATTTTTAATATTTTCTCTGATATTTTTCATAATTTGATGTAAAAAATAAATATTATGAATTGACAAAAGTCTAGCACCAAAAGTTTCATTTGCAGTAATTAGATGTCTAATATAAGCTTTAGTATAGTTTTTACATGCATAACAATCACAATCATCTACCGAAGTAAAATCTTCTTTATATTTACTATTTTTCAAATTAATTTTACCATATTTAGTATAAGCATGACCATGTCTTGCTAGTCTAGTTGGACTTACACAGTCAAATATATCAATACCGCGCATCGAATTTTCAATCAAATCTATCGGATCACCAACTCCCATTAGATAACGAAGTTTGTCTTCTGGCAAATACGGAGTTGAATATTCAACCATTTTATACATAGTAGGTTTATCTTCCCCAACAGATGTACCTCCAACAGAATAACCATCAAAATTCATCTTAACAAGTTCTTCCGCCGAATGTTTTCTCAAATCTGGATATTCTCCACCTTGAACAATACCAAATAACAATTGATCATTATCCTCTTTGACAGCTTTACCACGAGCTGCCCATCTAAGAGTTCTTTCTACACTTTTTTCCATATATTCATGAGTACTTGGCCATTTAACACATTCATCAAAACTCATCATAATATCACTACCAAGTTTAGTTTGAATTTCAATTGACTTTTCCGGTGTTAAAAATAAGTCATCACCATTTAAATGGTTTTTAAACCTAACTCCTTCTTCACTAATATCTTTTGGTTTAGCAAGAGAAAAAACTTGAAAACCACCAGAGTCAGTTAAAATTGGACCATCATAATTCATAAACTTATGAAGTTTTCCAGCTTTATCCACAATGTCCTCACCAGGTCTTAGCCACAAATGATAAGTATTAGCAAGAACAATACCAGAACCAATTTCCTTTAATTCTTCCGGGGATAAAGTCTTAACTGTTGCATTTGTACCAACTGGCATAAACATCGGAGTATCATAAGTTTTACCATTAAAAGTAATTTCACCAAGTCTTCCCATCGTTTTATTGTCTTTATACTTTAATTTAAATTCTAGTTTCATAAACACACTTCCATTCATATCCATTTTACCAGAAAATATAGAAAAGTTAAATATAAAGATAGACAAAATTAATAATTTATCGTAAAATGATATTAAGGTGATAAAACATGGCTAAAGATATAACGTTAATTTTTACAATATTCTTTTCAATTTCTGGTATTTGTTTTTACAAATGGATTATGATTCATACAAAAGTAAAACAAATGAATCTAATAAAGTGCAAAGTTACTGATATTATAAACAGAACAACATATCATAATAATATTTACGACTACCATTATACTTACAAAATAAATAACGAAGAATATGGCACAAGTGATAGATTAAAATATAACCTACTATGGAAACCTAACATAAATGATGAACTTAACATGTATGTATCAAAAAACAATCCAAAGTATACTATATCTCCATGGCAAACTTATCTTTATAAATTATATTTTATAATAATGACTGTATCTTTTATAATTCCCTTTATTATATGCCTTTAAGGCTTTTTTAATTTTCTTTCTTTTAATTTAAGAAGTATTAAATAAAGAGAACATATTATATCTTCATATTCAATATTTATATTTTCATTTATATTTTTAAATAATAACCATTTGCCTTTTATCTTTTTACTAAAACTTAATTTAATTATTTTTTTATTAATTGTATCAAAATCCGTTTCACTAGAAATACTACTATAAAGATTTTCTAATGCTAAGCCTAAATTATGAACATTAATATTATCATAATAAAGTAAATACAAATTATATAAATCAATAGCATTAACATTTAAATTATTAGTAATTTGATAAAATAAATCTGCAAGTTTCTCTTCTTTGGTATATGTTTTTATATTAATTCTTTTTTTTAGAGTTTTAAGAATTAATAACTCTTCCATCCCATCCGGAAAATTCTTTAAAGTATTACCAACATCTAAATCCATAAGCCACTTTGAGCCCTTATAATTTATTGCAATTTTAGCATTATATAACTGATAATCCCTTGTATGATATAACTTTTTTACTTGCAAAACGTTAAATTTTGCTTTTTTATAATGCTTAAATATTGTACTTAAAAATATATTTACAGAATACATATTTATTTTAATATTATAAAGATTTATTGCTAAATTATCTAAATCTTTATATACTACTTTGTTTTTATATCCGCTTTCATTAATTGCTTCTAAAAAGTAATCTTTAAAAATACTTGGATATATACAATTACTTCCAAAACCTTTTTCTTTCATAATAACCTCATCCTTCTTATTTCCCCTTTAATCTTTTGTTAAATATTTATTTTGGCATGATATACCTCCTTTAAATGTATATTAAAGCACATTTAAAATGCAATATTTGTTGCTTTTTGTCGAACACCTAAAAAAATTAATTTTTTTCATAAAAAAACACTTATTTTTTTCAAAATAAGCATTTAAAATTAATGTAATATATCAAATTTTTTTAATTCTAAGTCCTGTTGCTTTTACTACACGATATTCATGTTTAATAGAATTTGTTATATTTTTTAATATATATTTTTTTTATTAAAAGAATTGGAGTATTACCTTTTAACAATTATCTAACACTTTTAAGTTTTAAACTAACAATACTTTCAACATGATAAGTATAAGAAAATAAATCACAAACATATGAATCTATTATTTCATAATCATCAAGTAATTTCAAATCTCTTACTTGCGTATGATAGTCACATGAAATATACATTATTTCTTCT
The DNA here is from genome assembly GCA_934101795.1 of uncultured Bacilli bacterium. Classification (GTDB taxonomy): domain Bacteria; phylum Bacillota_I; class Bacilli_A; order RF39; family UBA660; genus Onthocola_B. The sequence goes on along the minus strand of CAKORY010000001.1, from coordinate 220,293 downwards.
GGTAATCGCTTATTTATAAAATTAATAGTATCTTCGCTTAAACCAGCTCTTGGGGGATCAACAATTAGTTTATTAAAATTTATATCTAAATTTTTAATATCTCCTGCATCACTATAAATAAATAAAGCATTAGTTAAATTATTAAGCTTAGCATTTTCATTAGCATTATCTACAGCATTTTTATTTATTTCAACTCCTACGACTTCTTTAGCTTTCCTAGCAGCACTAAGACCCAATGTTCCAACTCCTGAATATAAATCTAAAACAATATCACTTTCACATACAAAATCTTGAGCTAACTTAAACATTTTAGCACATACTAATCTATTTACTTGAAAAAAAGCATCATAAGCTACATTATATTTAATATCATTTACTTCTTCGATAAAATAGTTATCTCCATAAATAGTTTTATTATTTAAAATAATCCCTTTTAAATTTTCTATATCCTTAATTTTAGATAAAACTACATTATCATTTGTACTAATTATTATAAGAATTTCATCTTTATAATTACATCTTATAATAACTTCACCATTTATAATATTTAAACTAGATATTAACTTAATTACTTCATTTATTTTATTTTCTGCAAGAAGGCACTTATTAATTTCTACGATATCATGACTATTATTTTTAAAATAACCTATTTTTCTATTTACTATTTTTAAAGTAATTTTATTTCTATAATTATAAGGTCTATCATTTTTTATTATACTTGGATTTATCAAAAGACCATTCTTTTTAAAATAATTTATTACATTATTTTGTTTTTCTAAAAGATTTTCTTCATAACGAAGCATTTGATAACTGCATCCTCCACATACACCAAAATATGGGCACGGTGGTACTACCCTATTTTTTGAAGGTTTTATTATTTTAACTATTTTACCTTCATTATAGTTTTTCTTTTCTTTGGTTATTTCTATTTCCAGCACATCACCAGGCACAGCAAATGGCACAAAAGTAACTTTATCATCTACATAGCAAATACCTCTTCCAAAATCATCAAATCTTAAAATTTCAACTTTCATAAACATCACTAACAACATTTTAGCATAAATACCACTATTTGGTAAATATTATAAATGGTGATTTAGGTGAATAAGATTATAAATAGACTTCAAAACGAATTTAATAAAAGTCCTGACTTAGTAATTAAAAGTATTACTATCAATATATTTAAAAAAATCTATATTGCATATTTAGAAACTGTTTCAAGTAGTAATAAAGTAAACGATTATATCTTAAAAAATTTAATTTTAAAAAAAGACAATATTACGAAAGGTAATATAGCTTCATTTATTGCTGCTCCGAATACTTTAGAAATTAAAAATACAGATAAATGTGAATTTTACCTAACAAATGGCTTTAGTTTAGTAATAATAGATAATAAAATACTAGCAATTGAAACAAGAGCTGATATTAACAGAGCTGTATCAGATAGCCAAGTTGAATCATCTATTAATGGGCCAAAAGATGCATTTACAGAAAATATTCAAATAAATATTGGACTTATTAAAAGAAGAATTAAATCTAGTACCTTAAAAGCTGAAAATAGAACAATTGGTAGAAAAACATTAACTAATATAAGTATTCTTTATTTTGAAGATATAGCAGATAAAAACCTAGTAGATAATATCTTAGAAAAACTTGATACTATTGATATTGATGGAATTGTTGACTCATCATCTATTGGGTTTTTACTTGAAGATGAAAATAAAAGTGTATATCCAACTTACATGCAAACAGAAAGGCCTGATATTGTTGCAACCTCTCTTTTAGAAGGTAAAATAGCTATTGTGGTAGATACAACTCCATTTGTTTTAATAATTCCAGCTTTTTTCATAGATTTTATTAATCCAGGAACAGATAATTATAACAAAGGTAAAAATATTAATTTTATTAAAATACTTCGTATTAGTGCTTTTATAATATCAATGATGGCTCCATCAATATATATCGCAGTTATGAATTATAATCAAGAAACAATACCTACTAATTTGTTATTAAATTTTGCGATCGAGCGTGGTGGTGTACCATTTCCTACTATTATTGAAACTTTAATTATGCTCTTTGTTTGTGAAATTTTAAAAGAAAGTGACTTAAGATTTCCATCAAGTTATGGTTCAGCTATATCCATACTTGGAGCTATAGTTTTAGGTGAAGCATCAGTTTCAGCAGGCATTGCCTCCCCGATTACCATTATTGTTATTGCCATAACATTTATTTCAAGTCTAACATTTACCACGTTCGAAATAAATAACGCTTTAAGATATTTTCGAGCCATTTTTATCTTATTATCAGGATTATTTGGTTTATACGGAATAACTTTAGGACTATTTTATTTTCTAATATATACAACAACCTCAAAATCATTTAATAAACCATATTTTGCGCCAATATCTCCATATAATAAAGAATATTTTAATAATTCAGTTCTAAAAAAATCTTTAAAGAAAGATACAAGAAGAAGTACCTTATTTACTCATACAAATATTATTAAGCAAACGGAGGACTTATGAAAAAAATACTAATATTAATTATTTTGGCTTTTACATGCACAGGTTGCTATGATTATAAAGAAATAAATGACTTAGCAATAATAAGTGCTATCGGCGTAGATTATGATAATGAAAAATACATTATAACCCTTGAATTATTAAATGATCAATTGGATAAAAATTCATCTAAAATAACATCTTATACTAAAATTGGTTCAGGTGATACTTTAACAAGTGCCATTGAAAATGCTGCTGACAAACTTTCTAAACAACCACTTTTTAATCATATAAAGATTATGATATTAAGTGATAATATCATTCAAAATAAATTTGATAATATTATTGATTTATTTTTAAGAAATACATATTTTAGAGAAAACTTTTATGTAGTTGCAACAGATAATAAACCAGATGACATATTAAAAAATATAACCGAGGAAAATCCTGTTGCAAGTAATGCCATTACTAGCCTTCTTGAAAACATGAAGTATTCTTCAAATACTGCTATAATAAAACAATTTGATGAAATAATTGAAGAAATAACTACATTTGGAAGAGACACTTGTTTTTCAAATATAAGTTTAAAAAATAAAGAATTTTTAGTTAATGGTATGGTAATATTTAAAGATTACAAATATAAAAATAAACTTAATAATGATGATGCAAAAATGTATAATATTTTAAACAACAATTTTAGCAGGCCTACATTTACAAAAAAGTATGATAATTTAAGTTTTACAGTAGCTATAAATAATGGTAAAACAAATACTAATATAGAGGATAATTATATTAATATAAATGGTAAATTAATGGGAAGAATACTTGATAATGACCCAGAATTTAATATAAAAAAGAAAGATAATGTAAATAAAATAAATAAGGATTTTAGTAAATTAATAAATGATAATTTAGTTAAATTTATAAAAAAAATACAAGAAAATGATTCAGATATTTTGGGATTAACGGAAAAATATTATAAAAAAACAAGAATAAAGAATAAAGATTATTGGTTAAATTTAGATACAAAATCAGATATAGATTTTTATATAAATAAAAAAGGATTAATATATAAGGTGGAAAAATAATATGAAAAAAAACAATAATTTATTAATATATTTTTTATCACATTTCTTATTTTTAGGGGCAGGATTTGCTAAAATTAGTGAATTAAGTAACACAGATACATGTATTTCATTTATTTTAGGCACATTACTTGGAATAATAATATTATACTTAATTAACAAAGTATCATGTAATATTCCTTTAAAAGAGTATATTAAGAAAAAAAACCTCTTAAATATAATAATCAAAATTTTATTTTTAGGTTATATTTTATTTAACTTATTAATTTTATTTATTACATTATCAGGCTTTTTATACACTTACTTTTTACCATATACTCCATCATTAATATCTTGTTTACCATTTATACTTTTAGCTTCATATTTAGCTTCTAAAAATATTAAAGATATATATAATGTAGCATTTATTTTAATATTTATAAGCTTATTTATTATTATAATTAAAACACTTTTATTAACAAATGAATTTCATTTTGATAATTTATTACCTATTTTATCAGTAAAAACAACATCAATTATTAAAGCTTCTTTAATATATGCAGTAATTTCCACCAGTCCTATATTTATATTGATAAATGAAAATATTAATTTCAAATCTAGTCTAAAATATTACATTTTATCATCATTAACATTAATAACTGTTGCTTTAACAATTAGTTTAATTTTAGGAAAAATGATAAATGTCTATAATTATCCAGAATATACTATTTTAAGAAGAATAAGATTCTTTAAATTTATAGAAAACATTGAAAACTTTATATGCATTAATTGGTTTTTTGATCTATTTATTGCTCTTTGTGTATTCACTTTAAAAATAAAAGATATCTTTTATACTAAAAGTAATATATTACCATTTATACTATCTTTTGGAGTTTTATATATCGTAAATACTTATTTTTTCAATAACTTTTATAACACTATGATATTATTTAGTATTTATCCTTTTATATTTGCATTCTTTATAGTAGTATTTTTATTATTATTTAGCATAAAAAAAATATGTGGTCATTAAGGCCATATATTTTTATATTGACATTATTTTTTCTTTAACAAGTTTACTAACTAATGACATATCAGCATTTTTACCCACTAAAAGTTCACCAACTTTTTTCATTACAAGGCCCATATCCTTCATACTTGTAGGTTTAATATCATCTATAGCTGATAAAACTATTTTTTCTATTTCTTCTTCACTTAATTCTTCTGGTAAATAAACAGATAATACAGATATTTCTTTTTCTAGTTTTTCAACTTCATCTTCTTTATTGTATTTTTTGTATTCCTCTAAAGAATCTTTTCTTACTTTAACTTGTTTTTTTAAAACAGAAGCTATTTCATTATCATCTAGTTCATGTTTTTTAGATATTTGTTCTAATTGTAAAGCACTTTTAAGCATCCTAAGTACAGACAATTTAAAAGTATCTTTGCTCTTCATTGCATTTTTTAAATCTTCATTAATTTTTTCGTACATAATTAGCCTCGATTTCTTTTATGAGAGTTTTTAATTCCTTCTTTTATTTCATTTCTTCTTCTAACGCCTGGTTTTTCATAATGTTTTCTTTTCTTTATTTCAGAAGGGACTCCACTTCTTGCAACTTTTGCTTTAAACTTTTTTAATGCTAAATCAACATTACCATTTTGCACAACTACCTTTGTCAAATTCATTCCCTCCCTTCTTGTTACAATAAATATTATAACATCAGGTTTAAGCATTATCAACAATTTTCTTCAAATTTTGCACTATTTTCGCAAAGTTATGCTAGTATTTACCACAAATTAAACAAATATACATAGTTTTATATCATACAACTTTTGATCTTAATAACATTTTTCTTGTTTAATCCAGTTACATTTACTATATCATCCAGTGACATATTCATTTCTAAAAGCTTTTTAGCAGTTTCTAATTTAGTTTGGTTCTGACCTTCCTTGACACCAAGCTCGCGGCCTTCTTCCAAATAATCCTCTTTAATAGCATTCATTAACATTTCCCTATCTTCTTCATATGTAAGAGATTTGATTACTATTGTGTCATCATTAAGTTTTGTTATCTCATCTTTATATTTTTTCACCATTTTATTATCTGTCCTTTCTGCAAATTTCATAAGTTCTTCTTTACCTAAATCTAGTGCATATAACAAAGCATACTCTTTTTGTAAATCTTTTTTTTCATTACAAATTCTTTTAATTCTACTTACATTTACATAATAAAGTGTAATATTTTTAACTGTTGCTACTTTATTGATTACATCATAACATCTATATTTTGTTATATTTTGTAAATGATTTTTATCACTAAAATCTAGTGAAATATGGATATATTTTTTCTTATGATTATAATTTTTACCACGTTTTATATCTTCAAGCATTATTGCTACAAAGTATAGAAAGTTACGCATACGATAGTAATCTTTAGTATCACTATTTATTTCTATATGAATTCTTTCTTTTGTAGTATCTATTATTCCATCGACCCTTTTTTCTTTTTCAAAAATATCTGTTATTGGCAACTCACAATTTACTATTTTTTCAACGCATATTACTAAACTAGTTATTTCTTTAATTAATTCTTCAAGTAAATCATGATCTTCTTCTTTAAAAAATATTTTTTTGAATAGTCTATCATACCTAGATGTATAAAATTTATTATTCATTAAAACCCTTTCTCTAGAATCACCTAACACTTCCTTTTTATAAATTAAATTTATCTTTTACTACAGCAACAATATAGCACACAATTTTGTTATTTGTCAACATATTTTCATAATAAACGTTACTTATTTAAGCAAAACAGATCTGTACCAAAAAGGCATAAGCCTTTTTAGATTTTACATAAAGTTCTTCCAAGCAATCTTCTAACAGATGAACCCACTTCATAACCAATATCATATATTGTTTTACCAAGTCTAGCAATAGAATTGAAAAACGTTGCAGTGAATCCTCCACCATCAATAACAGCTAACTCTTCATTTTTTAATATCATAATTTTCCTCCTTAGTTACATTTTTTAGGATTTACAAATCCGTTTAAGAACCCTAATAAAAAGGTTCCAATACCGCCAATTATAAACCAAATTGACCTTCCTCCACCATTAATACTATTCATTTTTTCATTACTTAATATTTCCATATTTACCTCCTAAAATAACATTTTTAAAATTTTTTTATATACTTTTTCTTCATTATAAAAAATACCTATTTTAAATACTTGATTATCATTTAATTTTTCATCTATTTTAAATTTAACTATTTGATAATTAATAAGACTTTCTTCATCAAGTAATACATCACTTATTTCTTTAATTTCCGTTTTATAATTATTACTTCCTATTTTTACATACTTTAAATTAGTTAACATATCAGGGGTTTCTATAGATATTTTAATGTTTAACAATTCATCTTGCACATAACCATAGGTATTAAAACTTTCATACATGTTTAAATTTAAAACATATACTAAAAGAGTCATAAAAATTACAATTAAAACAAATAATCCTTTCCTACATGAATATTTTATATTAATTAAATCTAAATAGTTCATACAGCCTCCATACTAATAACCTTATCAAATACATTGGGATATTTTTTATGTGAAATATAAATTATTGTTTTATCTTTGTAATTATCTCGAATATTCTTCAAAATTTCCAATTCTAGCTTTATATCAACTTCACTTAAAGCCTCATCAAGAATCAAAACATTAAAATCTTTTAGCACAGCTCTAGCTAAAATAATTCTTTGTTTTTCTCCTCCCGAAATATTACCTTCATCACTTCCAATTAAACTTTCATATCTAAAAGTTTTTTTATATGCAATGTCATCAACCTTACAAATATTACAAACTTTATTAAAGTCTAAATCAGACACTTCATGACCAAATGTAATATTTTCTTTAATAGAACCAGTAAATATATTCTCGTTTTGACCAACATAAACAATATTATCTCGAATAGTTTTTATACTTAAATCTTTATAATTCATAGTGCCAAATAATATATCACCAGTATAATCAGTTATATACTTATTTAAAATACTACATAATGTTGATTTACCAGATCCAGATGCACCTTGTAAAAGAACAAACTGACCTTCATTAATATTTAAGTTTACATTTTTTAAAACATTCTGATATTTATTATAAGAATAACTTAAATTATTTATTGATATATCATAACCATGAGTTACATTTTTTTTGCCTAATTTTTCAATATCAACACTTAGAAAATCATTAATTTTAGTTATACTAGCCTTCATAAAACTATATTTAGGTATGGAATCCACAATATTTTTTAATGGTTCAAAATAAAGGTTAAGTAAAGTATTAAAAGTAATCAAATCAACAATATTAATAATACCCTCATAAACAAAGTAAAACCCAAAAGTATTAATGAGAAAAAAGCCTATCTCATAACAAGATACCTTAAATATATTTATTTTATTTAAAATAATATTAACTTTAAAAGTATCATACAAATAGTAAGCTAATTTTCTTTCTATCTTCTTTAAAGTATCATCAACAGCATCTAAATTTTTAATACTATTAATCATTTTGATATTTTCTAAAATAGTATTATTAAATTCTGATTCAATTGATATATTCTGATATGCTTTTTCAAAAATACTTTTTTTAGTCATAATTCCTATAAATAAGTAAACAATAGTTGTTAGGAAAAGTATTAAAAATAATTTACTACTTATACTTATCAATAGAAACGTTGTTATTACTACCAGTAAAAAATCCAACGTATAAGTAATAAAGATCTCAGTAATTAAACCTTTAATACTTGTAAGTTCATTTACTCTTGAAAGAATTTCTCCAGATTTTCTGGAATTAATAACATTTAAAGGGAGACTAAATAGATGTTTTAAAAAATCCGATGTAATTAAACAATCAATATTTTTATTTAAATGATTTTCTAAATAGCTACGATAATAAGTAAGAAAAAGTTTAAAACAAGTAAATATTGCAAAAACAAGAACTAACACTTTCAAATAGTTTATTGGATACTTACTTAGATAGAGAGAATTAAACATTTGAAAGTAATAACCTAGAGCTATTGTAAAAATAGTTAAAAGAAAACTAACTAAAACAATAATCTTAATCAAGTTTTTTTCAGAAACAAATATTTTTTTTAATATTGTAAATAATGTTACTTCATTTTTTAAAACTATTATTTTTTGCTTAGGATAAAAAATTAAAACCACACCACTCCATTCTTTTTGAAATTTCCAAAGAAACTTTACCACCCTACCTTTCGCCGGATCCATCAATATAATTTTGTCTTTAGTGATCTTTTCAACAACTACATAATGACTATACCCTTTTTCCAAATTCAAATGAGCAATGGCTGGTAATCTTTTAATATCATTTACGTTTTCTACTTTCATTCCAACAGCATCAAATCCATATTTTTGACTTGCAAGAACTAAATTAAGAGCTGTTGTACCATCATTATTAGTTCTAGCATCTAGCCTTAATTGTTCAAGAGGAACATTTCCTTTATAATATCTAATTATAGATAATAAAGAACATACTCCACAATCCTTTTCATCTTGTTGTCTAACAATTTTCATTCTAATTTCTCCCTTCACTTTATATATTTCCTAAATAGGTTAATTTTTCCCCTTTATTTTTTAAATTTTTTTACAAAAAAAATTTCTGTGGCTAAAATTTGCCCAGAAATATCTAATAATAATCATAAAAAATTTTTTTGTTTTTTAATACGCAAACTATGTAAACAAATGTAAAATTTATTTTATTTCGACTTTTTTTTGTGAAATATGACAACAAAGAAAAATAAAATTACCACCAAGCAGCAAAATGTTATTGCATAAGGCATATTTTCATTTACTTCATTATCATTTTTAGCTGCTAATACGTCTTCATATTTCATAACATTTTCTATCTTCTCTTTATAAACCTCTAAAGTATAAACATTTTTTTCTTCTTCACACGTTACTTCCAAAAAAACATAATTTACACCATAATTTAAACTTTCATTATTTACAATTTTAATTTCATCAGTATCTTTAATTTTATATTCTATTTCTAATGTATCCACATAACTAGCTACATTAACCGTATAATTATTTACATACTTATCAAACTTTAAAAACATATCTCCATTTAATATTTTTAAATCTAAAAGCACACTATCACTTCCCATAGATAGTGTGCTCAAAAAATATTAAATTATTTTCAAAAGTATTTCATTCATCACGTAAATATAAATTGGATTAATAAAAATATAGCCCTTTTTCTTTATTAATTCTTTACTCTTTAATAAGGGTTTCACATTATAGACATCTTCAAGCTTTTTACCAAATTTATCTTTAAAATCCTTTAAATTTATTCCATCTAATTTTCTAAAACCAAGCATTACTTCATAGTCCATATTTTCTTTTTCCCCGATAATTTCTCTATCTTCAACATAATTTCCAAGTAAATAACTTTTTAGAGTCTTCGTATTAGTATATCTTATTTTATCTAAATAACCAGAAGCACCCAAACCAAATCCATAATACTCTTCATTATTCCAATATACTAAGTTATGAATGCTTTCAAAACCTCTTTTAGCAAAATTACTAACTTCATAGTGATGTGCCCCACTTAATTTATTTTCAATAAATTTATACATTTCGTAATCTAATTCTTCTTCCATAACAGTAGTTTTATTAACATAAGCTTTAGTATGCTCTTCCAAAATTAAACTATACGTACTTATATGTTCAGGACTAAGTTTTAAAAATAAATTTAAATCTTTCTTTAAAACTTTTAGGGTTTCACCAGGTATTGCATACATTAAATCCAAGTTAATATTATTAAACTCAAGTCTTCTACATAATTTCATCTTTTCATCAGCATCTTTAAAATCTGCTTTTCTTTCCATAAATTTAAGCTTATCTTCATCAAATGATTCAATGCCTATACTAAGTCTATTTACACCATAACTTTTTAAAAGTAATAAAAGTTCTTCATTAATATCTTCAAGATTACATTCAAAAGTAAATTCTAATAAATTTCTTATATTAAAAACTTTAGTCATTTCAAGTAAACTTTTTATTTCCCTCAAAGAAAGACTACTCGGAGTTCCTCCCCCAATATATATAGTTTTAATTTTCTCCCCCATATATCTATCTTTAATTTCTGCTTTCAAAGTTTTTAAATAAGCATAAACCCATTTCTCATTATAAATAAATTTACAAAAATCACAGTATGAACAAATATTTTTGCAAAATGGAATATGAATATAAACTGAACTAGCCATTATAGACCTCTTTTCGTTTTGAAATAACATTTGTGGTAGAAATCACATAAATAATCAAAATCTGATATTAGATCTGGATATTCATCAGCTAGTTTTCTTACTCTTTTAGAATAACCGTTTCTATCAATTCCAAAAAATTCACCAACATTTGAAGGAGACATCATATATTTAATTTGAAAAAGAAGAATTGTAATTATATCACTATCTTTAAGTACCTCATTAGACCTTTTATGTTTCAGTTTAATTTCTATTGCTTTATTATCATTTAAAATTTCTAATAATTCTTTTATACGTTGTTTGTCATGTTTTTTACAAGCTAAATATAATTTATCACAATATATTAAAAACTTTCCTTTAGCTTGATTTTGTTTTTTCATACCATATTTAAACAAAAGATCTAAACTACTACTTTTCTCAGGATAAAAATTCTGCATTTTTCGATATAATTCATCCTTATCTATTTCTAAAATTTCACTTAATTCATCTAGTCTAACTCCAAAAGTTAAAGCACATTTTGCAATAAATCTGTATCTTTTATCTTCTGAAGGAAACATTTGATTTAATCCTTTTATTCTCATAAACTACCTCTTTGATCTATTGTGACTATAAGACTTATAAAATAAATCTGACAGATAATCAAAATCTGATATCAAACTAGAGTATTCACTTGGAAGGGCTCTAACTTTTCTAGCATAATTAGTATTTTCAATATGGAAGATTCTTTCAATATCCATAGATGTAAGCATATATTTTATTTGATATTTAAGCATTATCACGATTTCTTCATCTTTCCAAACTATATGACGACTATTATTAATTTTATTTAATAATTCTAATGCCTCTTTATCAGAAATAACTTCCATAATTTTTTTAATTTCTTCAACATTTTTCTTTTTTGCTACTAAAAATAAATTATTAAAATAGTTTTGCACTTCAGTACTTGCGACATCTTGCTTTTTCATCCCTTTTTTAAGTACAAGCAAAAGAGAAGTAGCATAAGAAGTCCCACAAGAATAAATATCTCGATATAGTTTTTCAGAATCTACACTTAAAACTTTACTTAAAGCATCAAGTCTAATTCCAAATGTAAGTATAACTTTTATTAAAAAATTACTTCTTTTATTTTTATTTGGAAACAGTTGTATTAATTGTTCGTAATTCATTTTCTACCAGTACCTCCAGATATTTGAAATTGCCATTGATAATAATCACATAAATAATTAAAATCAGAAATTAAATCAGAGTATTCATCACCTAAATTTCTAACTTTATTTGCATAAAAATGTCTTTCCAATTCAAAAATTTTATTAATCATTTCCAAGCTAATCATGTATTTTATTTGATATTTTAAAATAATTAAGATTTCTTCCGATGTCATCTTTTTAGCATCAAAAGGTTTTCTTTTTAATAATGATTTAACATCTTGATCTGTTATTTCTAATAAAACATTTTTAATTTGGGTTTTGTTTCCACTCAAATATGCTTTGGTTAATTTTTGATAAAATTTTTCAAAGTTTTCTAAAGCAATATCTTGTCTTTTCATACTATGTTGAAAAACCAGATTAATATTTTCATAAAAACTTGTACTTTCATATAACATCTTTTTACTGACAACTTCAACACTCTCATTTAAAATCATTGCTAAAGTTTCAGCTCTTAAGCCAAAAGTCAAAACACAATTAACTAAAAAGTTTCTTCTTTTTTCTTCATTTGGAAACATACTTGTTAATAATTCTATCTTAATTGGTTCTTTTGCTTCTGTTATATTATCACTGGAATGTTTTTTTAAAGTACTTGCTACTTTAGTTAACATTTCATCTGAAACAATTTCTGGAGCAATACTATTAAGTTCTTTTAACCTTTTAGTTAAATCTCTATAAATTGTAAACTCAGTAGTGCCCAAAATATCAACAATTTCTATAACAGTTTTATTTTCTGCTACCAAAAGTCTATAAGCTTCTAAAATGCGTTCTCTAACCAGTGCATCATCAATTGACTTTTCTTTATTTTCTTCAATTTTTTTCATAACCTCTTCATATTTTTTGGGAGCAATGTTTTTAATTTTTACTGTAATATTATTACGAACTGTAACATAAGATTGACCAACAACTTTAGCTATTTGTCTATATGACATGCCACTTAAATACATATCCGCTTGATTTAATAAAAACTCTTTCTTTTCTTCTTCAGTCATTACTCATCACCTAAAACAGCTAAGAATGCTTCCTGAGGAACTTCAACAGTACCAACCATTTTCATTCTTTTCTTTCCTTCCTTTTGCTTTTCTAAAAGTTTTCTTTTTCGAGAAACATCTCCACCGTAACATTTAGCTAAAACATTTTTCTTTAGTGCACTAATATTTTCCCTTGCAATAACTTTAGAACCAACACTTGCTTGAATTGGTATTTGAAACATTTGCCTTGGAATAAGTTCACGTAATTTTTTCACTATTGCCCTCCCCTTAGCGTAAGCAAAGTCTTTATGAATAATTACACTTAAGGCATCTACTATTTCCCCATTAAGTAAAATATCCATTTTAACTAAACTACTTTCTTTATATCCACATAATTCATAATCAAATGAAGCATATCCCTTTGTTGTACTTTTTAATCTATCATAAAAATCATAAACAATTTCTGATAGTGGTATTTCATAATGAACATCAATTCTTGTTGCATCAATATAATCAACTGATTTATATATACCACGCTTATTTTGACAAAGTTCCATAATTGCCCCAATATATTCAGCCGGAGCAATTATATTTGTATAAATATAAGGTTCTTCAATATAGCTAATTTTTGTTTTTTCGGGCATTTTTGATGGAGCATCAACATCTACTTTGCTTCCATCAGTTAAGGTAACTTCATATACAACACTTGGACTAGTAGCAATAATTCCAATATTAAATTCTCTTTCAATACGAGTTATTATTACATCCATATGTAAAAGTCCTAAAAAACCTATTCTAAAGCCAAAACCTAAAGCTTCACTTGTTTCCGGTTCAAATGTTAAAGCTGCATCATTTAATTTAAGTTTAATAAGGGCTTCTTTTAATTCTTCATATCTATTTGGTTCAGTTGGAAATATACCTGAAAACACCATTGGTTTCATCTTCTTATAACCTTTGATTGCTTCATTTTCTTCACGGCCAACAACTGTAATTGTATCACCAACAGAAACTGTACTTATATCTTTAATTGATGCCGCCAGATATCCAACTTCTCCACTTTTAAGTTCACTATATTTTTCTTCTTTTGGTGTATGTACTCCAAGCTCAACAACCTCAAAAGTACTTTTACTAGCCATCATTTTTATGGTATCACCAACGTTTATTTTTCCATCAACAAGTTTAACTAATAAAACAACTCCACGATAAGGATCAAAATATGAATCAAATATTAAAGCTCGCGTAGGTTTATTTATATCAATATTAGGTCCAGGCACCTTTTCAACAACAGCATGAAGTATTTCTTCAACACCTTCACCTGTTTTAGCACTACACAAAATAATATCTTCTTCGTTAAAACCTAAAACTTCCACAAGTTCTTTTTTTACTCTTGGAATATCAGCATTTGGTAAATCTATTTTATTTATAACAGGAATAATAGTTAAATCTTGTTCCATAGCAAGGTATAAATTAGCTAGTGTTTGAGCTTCAATACCTTGAGCAGCATCAACAACTAAAATAGCGCCTTCACAAGCTGCTAAACTTCTTGAAACTTCATAAGAAAAGTCAACATGACCTGGAGTATCAATTAAGTTTATAACATAATCTTCATTTTTATAATGATAATTTAACTTCACAGCATTAAGCTTAATTGTTATGCCTCTTTCTCTTTCCAAATCCATATTATCAAGAATTTGTTCTTTCATTTCTCTTTTAGAAACTGCCCCAGTAAGTTCCAAAAGTCTATCTGCTAAAGTACTTTTACCATGATCTATATGAGCAATAATTGAAAAATTTCTAATATTTTCGTTTTTCATTTCCAACACCTGTTACTATTTTACCAAAAATACCACTAATTAACAATATATTTCTTACTCCAAACGTCATAACCAAGCACTTTAACAAATTCTAAATTTTCAGGTAATATAATCATATCTATGTAAGATTTATTTTTAAATAGTTCATCTACTTTTTCTATTATTTCATTACTATTTATATTTTGCTTTGCAAAATTACAATATGCATTAAAATTGGTATCATAATATTTAACAATTACATTATCAATCAAAATATTTTTATCTTCTAAAACAGTTTCATCTAATTTTTTAGATGTACTTTTATTTAAACTAATTTCTACAGCTTGATATTTTCTATCAAATAAGTCCATCAATGAATCATCTGTAACATTTATGTATGAGCCCTCTTCTAGAACATTTTCTTTTAAATATTCAATTATTTTAAAAAGTTTTTCTTCAGATAAAGAAATTTCACCAACTCCGATATAAATGTCTTTGTCTTTTTCAAATTTCAAATATGATAAAACTATTTTCTCATTATCTACTATAAAATATTCATTTACATTATTGCCATTTTTTATATACATATTTAACACCCATCATAATTATACCACAAAATAAATAAAAATACATAAAATTAATTACCGCCATTTTACCGTGAATTGTATAAAATAAGTGTATATTTTTATTTTTGAGCAAAATAAAAAGCCCGAAAGTATGGGCTTTTGATATCTTCATGGTGGAGAATGTGGGACTCGAACCCGCGACCCCCACGGTGCAAGCGTGGTGCTCTAGCCAACTGAGCTAATTCCCCAGGAACAAAATTATTTTATCATATATTGATAAAATAATCAAGCTATTTTTGCACATCTTCTACAATTTTTATTAATCCAGCTTCAACTTCTTCAAGTGCTCTACCTAAAGGCTTCTTGTTTTTATAATCAGTTTCCTTCATTTGATAATGATTATTTTCAAGCATTTGCTTACTTCTTTTTGAAGCTACATGAACTAATTTGTACTTAGAATCTACTATGTTGAGTAATTTATCTATTGATGGATATAACATTACATTCACTCTCCCTTTTCATTAATATGATACTACATTATTAATATTAATCAAGCAAATCGACAAAATTTGACACAAATTTTACACTTTTAATTAATTTAACACAACTGCGGTCACTTTATCATCGGCTTTAGTTAATTTGATTTTTATATCATTTAAATCTTTTTCATCACTTCTAGGATCATCAACTTTGCCATTTTCATTTGATATAATAGCATTTTTTTTAGCTAAATCACCAACGGTTAAATAAGCAACTGTTTCTTTTTCAAACAAACTTTCATCAGACATAGCATAAATACTTGCTTGTTTTTCAATTGCAGATATTTTTTCTTCATATAACAATTCTTCAAAATTAACATTAACCTTGCCCGAAATAATCCAAGCAGCAGCAAAATATCCTACACTAAATACTGCTAAAACCACAACTAATTCAATTACTGTATATCCATTTTTTTTCATTTTTCGTTCCCTTCTGCTTTACTAAATCCACGAAGTTCCCATAAAGGAAATTCATTTCTTATTTTAATTATTTCAGCAAGCATCTTTTCCTTAAGTTTATCTCCTTTAAATTCAAATAATCTAACAACTGTTTCTTCCAAAGTATTTTTAGCTATTTCCTCTTCATTTATTTTATTATACAAATAAGGAATAACAATATTACTATCCACAAACTCTATATCATTTTTCTTAAATACATAATAGTTTTTAAGCATTTTAATAAATTTTTTATAAGCTTTAATATTATGATGATAAAGACTTCTACCTAAAGCAATATATTCCCTTATTGCAAATTTTTTATAATTTTTATTTTTAAAATATTTATCAATTCTTTTCTTATTACTAAGTTTATTACTTACAATTCTATCTTCTTCTAGAGTATAATCTTTTTTATAATAAAAATCAATCATTTTAAATATATTATCTTTTTCTTTTACATCTTTAATTATCTCATTAAAATGTGAAATATCAATAACTCCATAAGCTATTATAACCCCATCTACAAAATCATAAACATTAGTCCAATAATCAATATATTTTTGAACATTTTTTTCCTTTAATATTTCAATTAATTTTGTATCTTTTGGTATTTCTAACGTATCATTTAGCAATAAAACATACTTACTTTTCAAAAAGTTTATTAAAGCTCTATTATTATTTAAACTTTCCATAGAGCTTTTTTTAACCATTTCTTTTAATGCAAAAAAGTCTTTTTTATCCAAAGACATTATAATTCCTTTAGTATAATTTTCTTTTACATTATCAATTAAATCTATAAGTACTTCTTTTTTACTTTTTGTATCTTCTATTTTTTTATAGCCATATATATCACATAATTTATTATAATCATTTATTATATTTATAAGTTCATTTTTCTTTAGTTTATTTAAATATTCTTTATAATTTAATTCACTTTGAAACATACTATCACCACACAAGAATATTATATAACATTTTTGAATTTTTTTCTATGGTAATTATGTGAAATTTGCAAATTATTCAATTACTATATCTAAAATATATTTAAAATCTTTAAAACTTGCATTAGTACTCTCAATATCATAATATATACCATTATCTTCAAACTCTGTAAAATATGTATTTTCATATTTATAAATAGTTATTTCTTTATTTTTAATATTTGATGTTTTATTATTTTTAGTTTCAAAGAAATAATCACGAAGAGGTTTTTTATCTTTTGCAAAAGCTACGGTAATTTTTCCTTTTCCATCCTTATTTTTATAAGCATAAATAAGATTATGAATTTTACTAAATGGATTTTCATCATCATTTTCAGTTATAGCAAAATAAATATCAGTTTCATATTTTTTTAATATTTCATCGTCATTTTCATAAAGATTTTTACTTCTTTTTAAAAATGGATAAGCCTTTTCTAAATCATCACTAAAATAAATATTCGTAGACTCATTAATATTCATTATTGTTACATCAATATCATTATTTCCAAATGTTTTTACTTCATTAATATAAATATTATCATCATAAGTATTATTTTCTTTAAACACATTGTTTTTAAATTTAAATAACACTATTCCGATGCATATAATAATTAAAACTGCATATTTAAGCACACCATAATAATTATTTCTTTTCTTATTTGTTACATACCTATAAATATCTTCTTTATTTATTTTTTCATCAAAAATATCTTTTAAAACTTTTTTAGTCATTATTTATCCTCCTTAACTCTTTTAAAGTTCTATAAATATAATTTTTAACATTTGACTCAGTTAAATTTAAAGTATCAGCTATTTCTTTGATAGTAAAATCTTCACAATAATAAAGATACATTATTTTAGATATATTTCCACCTTTCTTTTTTAAGTAATTCCAAACTAACTCTGTATCAAACTTTTCCATTACGCTTTTTTCCAAATTAATGTTATCACTAATATTATCATAAAGTACTTCATCGCTTTTTTTCATAAATTTAAACCTATAATATTTTTTTATAACATTTTTTGCTATCCCAAATACATAGTTTTTATCTTTAACTTTATCAATATTTTTATATACTTCAAGATAAATATTTTGAAGTATATCTTGAACATCGCCGATATTATTACTACTTACTACTACATATCTAGAAATATCCTTATAACTTTCATTATAAACTTCATCAAACTTTTCTAAGGCTTTTTGACTAGTCATTTTTATCACCTCGCATATAAAGTGTCATATTTTTCTAAAAAAGTTTCAAAAAAACAATTAGTTTTTCATTTACTAATTGTTTTTAACCAAATATCTATATCACTACTTGTGGCATCCTCAGAAAAACGGTATCCTTCATGCCATGTTCCGCCGCTTGATATAGATTTCAAATTTTTTGCACTATCACCTAAACCGCTAGATGCTGAAGTACACACAGGATAAATATTTTTATTATCAAAAGTATTACCCATTACAAAACTTGATACTGGATAGGCTGCTATTCCCCACCAAATTGGATAAGCTATAATAACATTTTCATAACTATCAAAGTTATCTGGAACCACTTTTTCAAGTAATATATGTCTTTTTGCTTCATCTTCATGTTCTTTAGATACTCTTGAATTTTTATCATTATAATTTAAGTCTTCATCTGTATATTTTTCTTGGGGCACTATTTTAAAAATATCTGCATCAAGTTTCTTTGCTATTCCCTCTGCTAAATTTTTAGTATGATTTTGAGCGGAAAAATAAACAACTAAAGTTTTACCACTTAGCACATCTCCACTTGCTTCATTTTCATTATTTTTTAAACGTAATCCAATAACTGCAACTATCGTCATCACTGCAGCTAGTATTATCATTATTATTCTATTTTTTGTATTCATAAATGCCTTCCTTTTCTAATAATTTAATTTTATTATTTATGCCACCACCATAACCAGTAATTTTATTATTAGTACCTATAACTCTATGACAAGGAATTATAATGCAAATTGGATTTCTACCCACTGCACCACCAACAGCTTGAGCAGACATTCTTTTTATATTTTTCTTTTTAGCAATACAATTTGCTATATCACCATAACTTATTACTTTGCCATATGGAATTTTCTTTATATACTCTATTACTTCCAAAGTAAATCTACTCAAATTTTCTAATTTATATGAAGGTATAAAATCAGGTATTTTACCTTCAAAATATAAATCTAACCAATTACTTGTTTCTTTAAAAATATCTAAATATTCTTCTTTTGCATTTTTTTCTATTTTTTTTATATCATTAGAATTTTGAAACACTAAAGCTGTTAAGTATTCTCCATCTGATGTCATAACCATATTATCAAAATCAGATGGTGTTTCATAAAACCATTTATACATTAATATTTATAAAATCCTTCCCCGCTAGACTTACCAAGTTTTCCTTCGCCAATATAATTTTTAAGCAACTTTTCCATACCTTTAAAGTTATATGGTGCTAAAAATTTAGGAATTTTAACATACATTAATACAATATCATATGCTGTTTTAAGTCCAACTGTATCAAGAATTTCAAATGGTCCTTTCGGTGCGCCAGTTCCTCTTTTCCAAGCTGTATCAATACTTTCTACATCACTGATACCATTTACAAGTAAATCAAGACCAGAAAACAAAAGTGGAATTAGCATTGAATTAAGTAAATATCCAGATTTTTCTTTTCGAAGTGGAAGCGGTATCATTTTAATACTTTTAGCAAAATCTATTACTTCTTCAAAATATTTTTCATTAGTATCTTTATGCATCATTACTTCAACAATATTATTTTTCCATATTGAATTAGCAAAATGAAGTGCTAAAAATTTATCCTCTCTTTTCGTAAACTTTGCAAGTTTACTTGGAAGCATCGTAGATGAATTAGTAACTAGTATTGTTTTTTCTGGAAGAAGTGGTGCGAGTCTTTGATAAATTTCTTTTTTAGTTTCAAAATCTTCACTCATAGACTCAATTACTAAATCAGCATCACAAACAGATTTTTCTAAATCAATTTCAAAGTTGATTTTATTTAGAACTTCTTCAAGAATTTTTAAAGATTTACTAGCATTAAATTTATCAAAATCCGCTATACCTAAAGACCAAGTATTTATGTCTTTTTCTCTTTTCATTATATTTATAGCATCAACATAAGATTTCTTTACATCTTCAATTTTTTTCTTACATCTTTTAATACTTTCTTTACTTCTTAAATAAATTGTGACATTGTATCCACAGTAGCAAGTTTGAAATGCAATTTGACTGCCTAATACTCCACCACCTAAAATTGTTATGTTTTTCATATCGTTCCTTTCTTTCAAAAATATTTATTCTTTAATTAAAAATGCTGCATATAATGGAACAGATTTAATTTTAGTATTTGGATCAAAACCAAAATCTTTTGTACTTACCCTAATTGCATATTTAGGATTATACTTGTTCATATATACTTTTAAACTTTTTGATTGTGTATTATCACTAGACTTTACTTCAAGAGGAATTATTCCATCACTAGTGTATAGCAAAAAATCTACTTCTGCAGTGGCATCACTTTTCCAATA
The DNA here is from genome assembly GCA_934101795.1 of uncultured Bacilli bacterium. Taxonomy (GTDB): domain Bacteria; phylum Bacillota_I; class Bacilli_A; order RF39; family UBA660; genus Onthocola_B. Next base: position 199,390 of record CAKORY010000001.1, on the reverse strand, counting down.
AAATAATCTAAAGCCATTACATATTAGCTGATTGGCAACAAAATTTTCTGTAATTATACCCTTATATAACGATATATTATCTGTTACAATATCTCTTACACTTAAGCCTAATATGCTACATAAAATACCAACATCACTTAGATAAAATTTATATGTTTCATTATCAACAAAACCAGCTAAAGGAATTTCAGGAAGATTTACACAATCACATTTAATTATCATGTGACTAGCTATAAGCCAATCTATAGCGGTTTCAAATCTATCTTTTTTAGCATCAGTTCCAACTACAGAAAATTGAAATTTCTTTGATGCATTAGTAAGTTGAGATGGCAATGAATTATAAATTCTTTCAATTTTCAATGCTTCAGCATCGTTTATAACATGTTTTTTCATATCTTTATAATATGAATTTAAAATATTTTTTAATATATCAGTGTTATATCTAGAATAATCTTGTTTTACGTCAATGATATTTTGCACAGCCTCAGGCATACCACCAGTAAGCAAATATATTCTATATAACCTTAACATTTCTTCATGAAGTGGTGATCCAAGCGGCTTGTTTTTTTCATAATATTCTTTCAATAATTCTACAGCTGCTTGTCTATTGTTAGCTAATAAAAATTCTTCAAAATCCATAGGATACATATTAAGCATCCACACTTTCCCAACCGGGAATGATTTTTTAAGTCTTTTTAAAGTAACTCCTAGTAAAGAGCCTGCACAAATAATATTTATATTATTATGACTTTCACATAGAAATTTAAGTTGTGATATCATTTCTTCACTTTCTTGTATTTCATCTATAAATAAAATATTATTTTCATCTTCAATATCGCAATTTATCATAGTTTTCAATAAATTTAGTTTTTCCTCAGAATTAATCTGTTTATCAAATAACTCAACTATATCAGGTCTTTGTAAAAGATTTATTTTACAATAATTGTTGTATTCATTTTTACAAAATTCTTCTACTATATAAGTTTTACCACATTGTCTTACACCTAAAACCATTAATGGCTTTTTATTAACTTTATCTTTTTTCCATTGTAGTAAATCATCATATATTTTTCTTTTCATCTATATCAATCCTTTCTTACACTCTAAATATAGCATATTTTCTGATAAAAATCAAGTATTATGCCGAAAAATCAAAGGACTTTTTATACTAAAACGCCGAAAAATCAAAGGACTTTTTACACTAAAGTGCCGAAAAATCAAAGGACTTTTCACAAAATAACAAAAAAGTAGAATAAATTCTACTTTCCCAAGGTATCTTCCATTAATTTTTTTACTGTTTCATATAGCAAATTATTTGCTTCATCAAGTTCCATATCTGTTACTTTAAAAGGTTTACCATATTTAATTACTAAATTTTTACTTCTAAAAACATAATCGCCAGTAATTCCAAATGGCACTAAATAAGCATCAGTTTTCTTGGCCATTGAAACAGCACCAAATTTGAAAGGAAGTAAAAACTCTTGAGTTTTATTTCTAGTTCCTTCAGGAAAAAGACCAATAGCACCTCCATTTTTAAGAGTTTCAATTGCCTCTCCTTTTGCTTTACCATCGTGAACACTTCGATCAACGGAAATACATCCTACTGATTTAAAGAACCATCTTGTTTTTTTATTATCAAAATATTCTCTTTTGGCCATATATTTAATAAATCTTTTGGTAGAAATAATTGATAAACATTGATCATATAAATGCTTATGGTTACCCACTATTAATATGGCACCTTCTTTTGGTATATTTTCTTTTCCAATTATCGTGGGATTATAATACCACTTAAAAAAAGGTCCAAGTATAAATCTGCCAATTCTATATAAAAAAGGCATTTTATTCATCATAATCACCTCGAGTATCATTTTGTAAGCTCTTAAAATCAACCTTACCCAGTTTTGTTTTAGGAAGTCTTTTCCTAAAAACAAATTCTGCTGGTATCATATATTTAGATAACTTTTTCTTACAATAAGCCTTAATATCATCTTTAACAAACATAGCAATATAACCTTCTTTTAAAACTATAAAGGCTTTAGGTACTTCTTGTTTATAAGGATGAGGAACACCCACAACAGTACATTGTAAAACTGCTGGATGTGACTCAATAACCTCTTCAACATGTGAAGGATACACGTTATATCCACTTGACACAATCATTCTCTTAAGTCTACCTTTATAAAAAACAAAACCATCTTCATCCATATAACCTAAATCACCAGTATGAAGCCAAACATGTCCATCTTTATGCACTTGAAGCGCTGTATTCGTTTCACTTTCATCATTTAAGTACCCTTGCATAAAAGCTTTTGAATGAACACATATTTCCCCGACTTTTCCATATTTTAAAGTTTCTCTAGTTGCTGGATCAATAATCTTAACTTGATTTCCTGCAAGTGGTATGCCAACTGAACCAGATTTATTTACATCATCACAAGCAAGACAAACAGCTGCCAAAGCCTCAGATAGTCCATATCCTTGAGTAATTTTTCCTGGTGAATTATGTTCTTTTAAATATTTATTCATTTTATTTTCCAAAGATTTAGGTAGAATGTCTCCACCAGAAACAATATACTTCAAATTTGATAAATCCAAATTCTTAACATTATTGTTACCCATTAAAGCTTCAAATAATGTTGGCACTCCCAAAACACATGATGGATTTTTCTTATGAAACATAATATCAAACTTTTTAGCATCAAATTGAGGAATTAAAATTGTATAACAACCAAGTGCAAGTGGCGTATGCATTAAAACACTTAACCCAAAACCATGAAAATTAGGCATAATAGCAAGACAACAATCACCAGCATGTAAATTTTTCATAGATATATTTTCTTGAAGTGCTCCAAGAATAAATGCTCTATTCTGAATAACAACATTTTTAGGAGTACCACTAGTACCCCCACTATGAATTATAACCGCAGGTGTATCTTTTCCAAACTTAGGAAATTTTATATATTCATCACTATAATATTTTTTATAAAATTCACTCCAACTTAAATATTTTTCTTTCTTTGGATGCTTCTTATATTTACCAATTTGACTTAAATTATAACCAATTTTAAGAAAAAAAGGCATATAATCAGATGCACTTGCAAAAATAACTTCTTTTACATCTGTTTTATCTATAATATTTTCAATCTTTAAATAAAAAGTGTTTAACATAATCAAATGTTTACTTTTCGTAGAATTTAAACTAAATAATATTTCTTCTTCACTAGACAAAGGATGTACCATATTAGCAATAGCCCCAATTTTATTTAATGCATACAAACTAATTAAAACATTTGGCATGTTTGGAAGCATTATTGTAACAATATCCCCATGCTTAACCCCAGCCTTCGTAAAAACTTTGGCATAAGCATTTATTTCTTTAATAAAATTTTGATAACTACACTTACGTCCCATATATTCATATGCTATATAATTTGGATACAAATAACTACTTTTTTTCACTTGATCATACATGCTTATATCAGGTATTTTTATATTTAATTCTTCTTTCGTATAATATTTAGCCCATGGTTCAGGTATAGGTTTTCTTCTTCTTAAAAATGCAAATAAATTCATCTTAGATTCTCCCTTTCCTTTTTAATTATATTCATAAGCCTCTCTGTTTCTTCCTTTATATCACCATCACATTTAATTGGCTTTAAAAACTTAATAGTTAAATTCTTAGAAAACAATTTATATTTACCAGTAATTACAAAAGGAACAATTGGGCTATCAGTATCCATCGCCATTTTAACAGCACCTTTTTTAAACTTAAGCATTTCACCAGTTTTTTCCGTTGTTCCTTCAGGAAATATTCCAACTAATTTTTCATTTTTAAGATACCTCTCTGCCATAATCAAAGCATTTCCATCTTTATTTTTTCTATCTACTGGAATAAGCCCCATATTAGCAAAAATTATTTTTTTAGGGCCATCCCATAACTCCTTTTTAGCTAAAAAATGAACATTTCTCTTTGTAGCACTTATAAGTAATGGTGCATCAAAATTACTAGTGTGATTACCAGCCAAAAGCACCCTGCCACTACTAGGAATATTTTCTATACCAATAAACTTCGGCGTAAAAAACAATTTATAAACACCCGTAATAAGAGGTCTTAACATTTTATATAATATTGCATCTTTCATATATCTTTCCTCGTACAATATTGTAACAAATTTATTTTATTTTGTAAATTTTTAATAAGAATATTTTCTTTTTTTCCATTCCTTTTTTGAATAAGCATATATAATCAATTATTTTGATATACATTCATTTTCTTCCTAAAGCATGCAATTTTTTCCTTTTTTAAATTTTTTTATTAATTTAGTGCAAAATACAAACAAAAAAGACTATTAGAACACCTCTAATAGCCAATTATATTATTCATTTTTTAGTTTAGCTAATTTTTCTTCTTCAGCCTTTAAAGTAAGTCTTTCTTTTTCTACAAGTTCTTTTGGTGCCTTAGCAACATAATTTTCATTACTTAAAAGTTTCTTTCTTCTTTCAATTGATCCTTCAAGTTCACTAATTTGTTTATTTAAAAGCATCATATCTTCATCAGTAACTTCTTTTTCGTAATAGATATCTAAATTATAATTTTTATAAATAACACTATATTTAGTACCATTTAGTTTCTTATGTTCATCTAAATTTATACGAAGTAGTTTCATTATTAAATTATAATCCTCTTCATTATTTATCTTTATACCAAAATCTTTACCAATCTTGTTTTCAAGTTTTACATTTCTAAATACTTTAATAAATTCGATAATATTTCCAAATACTTCATATTCATTTTTAAATACTTCTTTGCTATTATATTTTGGATATTCAGATAAAATTATATTTTCTTCATGCATTGGCAGATTACTATAAAGTTCATCAGTAACATAAGGCATAAATGGATGAAGCATTTTAAGTATGCAAGTAAGAACATAACAAAGTACAGATTTAGTTGTTGCATCATCTAAGCTAAATTTAGCTGCTTCAATATAATTATCACAAAAATCATTCCATACAAAACTATAAATTTCTGTACCAACGTTATTAAAATCATATTGTTCCATATTCTTAGTTACACTTTTAATAGTATTATTTAAACTTGTTAAAATCCATTTATCTTCCAGTTTTAAATTATCAAAACTTAAAGAATTTAAATCTTCAATATTCATAAAAACAAAACGAGAAGCATTCCATAATTTATTAATAAAATTCCAACTTGCTTTTACTTTTTCTTCATCGTATCTTAAATCAGTTCCAGCGGATGTAGATGTTGTTAAGAAAAATCTTAGAGCATCTGCACCATAAGTATCTATAACATCCATTGGATCTACACCATTCCCTAAAGATTTACTCATTTTTCTACCATTTTTATCACGAATAAGTCCATGAATTAAACAATCTTTAAATGGTCTTTTGCCTGTAAAATGAAGACCTTGGAAAGTCATACGATTAACCCAAAATGGAATAATATCATAACCTGTAACTAAAACGTTATTTGGATAAAATTTCTTAAAATCTTCAGTTTCTTCTGGCCATCCAAGTGTTGAAAATGGCCATAAAGCACTTGAGAACCAAGTATCTAAAACATCACTATCTTGAACCCAGCCATCACCATCGGGGGCAACTTCACCTACGTAAACTTCATCACCTTTATACCAAGCGGGAATTCTATGTCCCCACCAAAGCTGACGAGAAATACACCAGTCATAAGTTATTTCCATCCAGTGATTCATAATTTTTTCATATCTAGTTGGTACAAAATTTACTTTAGTATCTTTATTCTTTTGATTTTCTAATACTCTATCAGCAAGTGGACGCATTTTAACAAACCATTGTTTAGAAAGATATGGTTCAACCATTACTCCACTTCTCTCACTATGTCCAACATTATGCATTATTTCTTCAACACTTATAAGTAAATCATTTTCTTTTAAATATTCCACTAACTTTTCACGGGCAACAAATCTATCAAGACCAGCAAACTTTCCTGCATTTTCATTCATAGTTCCATCAGGATTTATACAAATAATTCTCTCTAAGTTATGTCTATTACCAACTTCAAAGTCATTAGGATCGTGAGCCGGAGTAATCTTAACAATACCTGTGCCAAATAGAGGATCAGCATGTTCATCACCAACAATTGGAATAAGTTTACCAACTACTGGTAAAACGACATTTTTACCAATTAAATCTTTATATCTTTCATCATCTGGATTAACTGCAACTGCTGTATCCCCAAATAACGTTTCAGGTCTAGTTGTGGCAACTTCCAAGTATTCATCACTATTTTCTAAATAATATTTAATATGATAAAAAGCCCCTTTTACTTCTTTATAAATAACTTCTTCATTAGAAAGTGCTGTCATTTGAGCAGGATCCCAGTTAATAATTCTTTCTCCACGATATATTAAACCTTCATCAAAAAGTGTTTTAAATACATGATTAACAGCTCTATTTAATCCTTCATCAAGAGTAAATCTTTCTTTTGAATAACATAAAGCAAGACCTAACTTAGCCCATTGTTTATGGATATTTTCAGCATATTCATTTTTCCAATCCCAAGCATAACGAAGCCACTCATCCCTATCAAGTTCTCTAGGCTTAATACCCATATCTTTAAGTTTAGCATCAACTTTAGCTTGAGTTGCAATACCAGCATGATCCATACCAGGAATCCAAATAGCATTAAATCCTTGCATTTTCTTAAAACGAATAATAATATCTTGAAGAGTTGTATCCCAAGCATGACCTAAATGAAGTTTACCAGTTACATTAGGTGGTGGAATAACAATAGCATAAGGCTTTCCTCCTTCTCTTTCTTCAAAATAACCATTTTTAACCCATTTTTCATATTTACCATTTTCTACTTCCAAATGATTATACTTTTTTTCTAACATTTTTTCTTCACATCCTATTCTTTATTTATAATTTCTTTTAGTATATTCAAACTATCTTTTTCAAATTTTAAAATATCTTTTAATTTTTCTTCCCCATATGTTTCTCCAATTCTTTTTATAATAGAAAAATAGACTCGATATGACACCTTTTCATTTAAAACATCCTCAACTTTAATATTTTCAATATTACATTCATCATATTGATTAGTTAAATAACATGCAATTCCTTCCCACAAATATTGATAAAAATAAGGATCATCATGACTCATATAGTAAGTGTGTAAAATATGAGTACACTCATGCAATATCATTTTTTTATAATCCAGAAATGTTTCTTTCTTATGAACCGTATTATCATAATCATTATAACTACAACATAGAATAGTATTAATATTACTTTCTATTAAGCCAACTACATAATCATATGGTTTAAAAGAAAGTCTATTAACTACATAATTATCTAAATCATTTTTAGTTTCAAAAATCTTAATTGTTATATTTATATTTTTATTGAAATTAAAGAAGTTTTCAATTTCTTTAATTTTCACAACTAAAAATTCATTTAATTCAACCAATTGTTTATCATTTAATCCATTATTTTCATATTTAAACCCTATCATTTGTCACTTCCTAAAACAAAAAAAGAATGATACCAAGGAGTCATTTCTTGACGGTACCATCCTTTTATTTAACTTAATTGATTTTATAGCATCTCTGCATTATTTTTCATTTTGCAACCTTCATATAATCTCTTTATTAGTTTCCACCACCCACTAACTCTCTTTAAAATAAATTATATTACTCCTCAAAAATCATCAAAATACGAACTTATTTTAACAAATAATTTAACTAAGTTCAAGTGTTTCTACAACATTTCCATCAATTATAATATCAATTCCCTTTTCTTCTACTGAAAAATATAAATCTTTATAATCTGGAAGAGTCATAAATTTAACCATAGCTTCATTTAAATTCTTATAAATAAATAATTGTTTATCATTAATTATAAATATATAATCTCCAACACCATATACATTAGTCTTAGGTAAAGCACTTAAATATTCTACATCTTCATAGTCATATATATGATATCCATTATCATATGTTATATAATAATTATCATTAAAATCTACTATTTCACTTCTTAAAGCTTTATGAACTGAAGTTCCATCATCTTTTAATATATACCACAAATTACTTCTCATAGCAATAAATTTAGAAGTATCTAGCTTTTTATTAATTAAATGTGATGGTAATGAAATATAATCATATTCACTTGCAATAGCAACTTTACCAATTTCAAAGAATAAAACTCCCCATCCACTACTTTTATGATTTATTAAAAAACTACTTGTAGATTCAGTATTATAATTTTTAATTTCTTTATACTGATCAACAATACCTTTACTTACTACATTATATAAAACATAATTATTATCTTTCTTAAATACACTAAAGAAGTTGTTTATAACCCCAGATAAGACTAAATCATCGCCTTTATAATAATTTGTATGATATTTACTATCATCAATTACAGTATCAGCTATAGAACAAGTACTACATTCATAAGTACTCATTAATTTATCTCCTATATAGAAATAAACTTTATTATTATGTATAAATTCTTTATCTGGATTTTCTATACCATTATCTAATTGTTTAGGCAAACTAAAATGTTTAATAGTACCAACTAGCCCAATAGGTAAAAATATTGCCAAAAGCACAACTATTGTTATTAATGTCTTTTTATCCTTCATATTATCTACCCAATATTTATTTCTACACTTGTAGTACTTCCATCATGACTATAAGTTATTTTTAAAATACTATCTTTAACAACATATGATAACTCTTTAGAATAATCATCACTATCAAGTTTAATTACTTCTCCAAGAGTACGAGTTAAATCATTTTTACTATCATATTTAAAAACACCAACAACATTATCTTTATCAATAGTTATATAAAATCTATTTTCCATAATAATATTTTTATATTCATCACTTACTATTTTGCCATCTTTATCATATATCAAATACTTATCATTATTTTTAACCATTAAATATCCATTCTTATACTTAACAATTTCATATTTAGTATTTACATTTTTAGCAAGTTCATTACCTTTATTATCATAAATATGGTATGTATCATCACTTCTTTTAATTACATAATACTCATCTACTTGTTTAAATGATGTATTTGTAGCTCTTACATTACCATCAGAATCTTTTATTCTAAATGGAATAATTCCTTTTACAGAACTTTGTGCTATATTTATAACACCATAAGCATCATCTTCAGCACTTTTAGAAACAACCAAAGTACCTGCAGTATCAATGTAGTTTATTTTATTAGTTATATCATGAAAACCTGCATCAACTGATTTATATGTTGCAATCTTTTTCTTATCTTTTAAATCCCAAAGAATAATATTATCATTTGCATTCGGAGCTTTAGTATCTGCTATAAAGACATAGCGTTTATTATAGATTGGTACATATCCATTATCTATTTTTTCTCCACTTTTAAATATATTACTTTCTTTAGCAATAAAACAATTACCTAGTACTTCATCTCCTTCAGAAACACCATTAGCATAATTACAAGCATAACTTCCAAGAAGATCAGTCTTTTCACTATCGCTATAAAAATACAATTTTCCTTCAAAATAACTTACATATTCTAAAGATTTATTAAAAGCACCTTCATTTAAATTAATTCTAGCAGCTTCATCACCATATTCAATACGCATTGTTTTTCCAGTAACAGATGCATTAAATGCTTCTTCTTTACCAACTTGTCTTAAATTATCATTAAATATTAGTTTTGTATTATAACTATTGCTATCTATTCTAACACCATCCATATTCATTGGACTTCCATCTTTATCATACACATATAGTTTCTTACCATCTGCAGCAATAGCATAGTTATCTACAAATCTTATATAATCATAACCATCTTCTACCTTAAGTTTTCCATCATAACCATAGACATAGCAATTACTTCCAACTTTAACACTAATACTACTTCCATCAAATGTTTTAATAGAACCTGGAACATTTTTAGATAATTCTTTACCATCAAAATCAACTAAAGAATAATTATTATTAGCAGAAACTACTAAAGCATCAGTATCTTCAATATAACCCATATACTCATAAGAATTTTGAATAACATCTTTTACTTCATTATCACTTATCTCAATTAATCCATATTTATTATCTTTTTTATATATAATTTTACTATCTTTAACTTCTTTAACTAAGCTATAAGTATCTAATACTTTTTCTTTACTTATATCATATAATACTACATTCCCATTTTCTTTTTTCATATTATCATATACAAATACGTAATTATTAAGTATTATATCAGTTCTATTATCAATAGGTAAACCACTTTCATATACTCTTTTAAATGAATCAAAATCATCTTCATTACTAAAATTTGCTACATAACATAAATTTTCACTTTTATTTTCACAAATATAACTACCTAATTCATTTTTATCTTTATCAATAAATATAAGTTTACCATCTTCATATCTATAATTATCTTTTTCAATAACTACAACAGGATCTTTAGGTTTATCAACTGTATTATCTTTTTTAAATACTAAAAAGTATAATATAATTCCAACAATAACAAGTAAAACTATTACAATACTAACTATTATAATTATCTTCTTTTTCTTATCAAGTTTACTCCATTTACTTGGTTTTTTTTCTTTTTTACTCTTAGGTATATTTACTTGCTCCATATCATATTGAGTATTACTTATCTCTTCATTCTCATCAATCTCAACTATTTCATTAGCATTATTATTAATTTCTTCTAATATTTCTTCTTCCATAATTATTTATCTCCCTTCAGATACTTTTATTAACTTCTGTTGATAACTCGCGCTGCCCCACCTCGCACAAATCGCGAGACTCGGCAGTTGGGTCTTCCACCACGCCAATTTCTTACCTTCGCATTATTTTGCACCCGGCCTGACCTACCACGCGGTAGCGCTCTGGCAGGCATGTCCGATCCTAGCTTACCAAAATCGGATCAGTGGCAGAGCCACTTCCCGATGCATAGTTCACAGAAGATGAGAGATAGAAGACTGGCCGCACCGCACACGCACTGTTCACGTAATCGCTGTACACGTTGCCAGTGTTGTTCACATAGAGCACATTGTTCGAACGGTCCGCACGACGGGAAATTGTCCATTCTGTAGTGCCTAAATACATCCAATTTGCACTTTTGATGGCTGCGCCATCATAATCATAAAGGGTGGATGTCCATGCACTTTGGACAGCCGCAAATCCATAATCACTTACATACATTAAGCCTATTTTTGCACTATATTCTGTTTCTGTAGAATATTCACCCGGATCTGGTTGTACCACTTCATTTTGATATGCTACTGAAGGTACCACATCACGTATTTTACTATATGTATTTCCTCCAACCTTCCATGTTGTTTCTGCTATCTTTCCTTTTGTTGTTTCATCAAATGTATTTATAAATTCATTATTTAAATATGTATTTAGACTTGATGTTGACCAAGTATTTAGACTTGATGTTGACCAAGTATTTGAAGCATTACTATTCCATTCTTTATCTCCTACAGATGTTGATTTGATTAGTTTTACTTTATCTCCAAATACTCCGATTATTCTGTATAGATTATCTGTTGGGCATGGTGTTGTTGTACTTCCAAAACATACATAGTTATTTACTGCACTACTAGCTCCAGCAAATCTGTATGAATTATCATTAGCATCTATTACTGTTCCATCATCTGTTGTTATTGTTCCATTATGATAATAGATATTAGTTAATGATGATGTACTTTTATTTGATAATGTTGTTATACAAGTAGCTAAATTTTCTCCATTACTACAAACATCTGATATTACTTGAGGTACTACTTCTTTTTGTATCATAACCTTTGCACTCATGTTTTTACCTGCATTTGCACTTTGATTTTTATCATAGTTTACAAATGTTACTTTAATATTCCATCTTTCTTCTTTACTTGATGTTGTTGTTATTTCTCTATTATTAAATAGTGTTATAAGTCCATTTTTATTAGTTATATCATAACCTGATACTTGAGCACCATTTGCTCCAGTTACTATGACATGATTAAGTGTACTTATATCAGTTACTTCTGTGTCACTACTATCTGTTACTGTCATTATTATTTCTGGTGTACTTTCATTTATTGAATATGTAAATGTATTATCTTCTATATTCAAATACAAATAATAATGTTCTGTTGCAGTATTTGTCTTATTATTTGCTGTAAGTGTTGCACTTGCATATGTACTTCCTGTTTGATTTCCTTTTCCACTTGCAAAATTATCTTGATTTATACTAAAAGATATTGCACTTCCATTTGAAAATGTAAATGTATCTACAGTATTTGCAGTAACTTTGATATCTGCTGCTGCTGGATCCCCCACTTGAGCTTGAAAATATGCATATGTTGCAGTTATTACTGTGAGTGCTAGTGCTACAACTGCCACTACACTAATTATTCTTGTCTTTCTATTTTCCATGTTTAGTTTACTCCTTTATCATAAATAAATGATAACAAATAATTTGATTTTTGTAAATAGAATATAAGTTTTTTTTTACAAATTAAACAATAAAATTAATAAGTATTATTTATTATTTTTAAAGTTTTGATACCAATCATTTAATTTATCTTTAGTAGATGAAAATAATTTAGAACCAGCACTACCCACAAGATTTAAAGCATTCTTACTATACTTAACTAATTCATCTTTAGCATCAATAATTGAATTATAATTTTCATCACCCAGTTTTTCTTTTGCAAAATTATTTAAACTACTAGCACCATTTTTAATTATCTCACTTGCTTTATTATAAGCATTACTTGTAGTACTAGATATCTTATCTTTATAACCAGGTGATACTTCTTCAAGTTTTACATCTATTTTATTTGCTATTTCTAAAACTTTTTGTTTACCATCATCAGTTAATTCATTAAATGTAATTCCTTTTATAGTACCATCATAAAATAAAAAATCTACGATTGTTATAAATGTTGCTTTAGCTTTATCACTAAAATTAGAAGAACTACTTTCAGCATCTATACTATTTAAAGTATTATCCATTTCATTTATTATAGTATTATCTTTATTACTTAAACTAGGTTTTGTTATTTCATTTTTTATAGTTTCATTATTTTTTTTAGGAACTTCTTCATATATTTCTTTCCCTTTAGTTTCTTCTTTTATTTCATTTACATTTTTATTTTCTAAATCATTTTTAGGCATATTATTTTCATTAGATATATTATCTTTAAAAATAACATCTCTATTAGAATAAACTAAACCTATTAACACCCCCATAGCTAAAAAGACAATCCCCACTATAAAACTTATAATTATATATTTTTTATTATTCATAATATTACTTCCTTTTTCAATTAATATTTTACCAAATTTTATTAAAAAAGTCCACATTTTAAAAGACACCTAAATGGTGTCTATCTTTGGATCATCATAAAATTAAATAAGAATAAAAATACTGTACCTATTTGAATTGGTAATTTATATCTTGTGCACTCATTAATAGCTACAAGTTTATCAGCAGTTGTAACAATCCACGTTTCTTTATATTTAGGTACCCTAAGTGTAGCAGGAAACATATGATTATAAATAATATCAGCTTGCATATCATTTACATTAAATACTCTTTTAGCATTATTAACCGCGGTAGTGGGATGCCCTCTAAAACTAGAATCTTCACCAGTCTTATAAAAATCATGAAGTAAAGCAGCTCTTGTAACTTCTTCTATTTTTTCTATTTTAAATAATTTACACATATTAAACGTTAATCTAGCAACATTTAAAGAATGATCAAGTCTAGAAATACCATGATGATATTCATATCTTAAACCTATAATTTCTTCATTTTTTAATATATCACTAATAATATCATTAAATTCTACTTGTTTTTTTATTTTCATTTTACATCACTTATACATTATATCACGTTTTAACCAAAATGTTTCATTAAATAGTCTATTTTACATCTTTTTCTTCAAGTAATTTTAATATTTTCTTTTGACTTATTTGAATATCTTTTATTTGATCATGAAGAACTTCTAAAATAAGTTCACTTTTTAAATCTGTTTTATAATCATTTAAACTTCTTAAACTATCTTTTTTAGCTGCTCTATTTTGACTCATCATAATAACTGGTGCTTGAAGTGCTGCGATACAAGAAAGAATTAAATTAAGTAATATAAATGGATATTCATCGAACCTTACAATTAAAATAGTATTTATTATCATCCATAAAATTAGAAAGACACAAAAACCAATAATAAAGCCCCATGAACCAGCTATTTCAGTAACTCTATCAGCAAGTTTATCCCCAAATGTTCTTCTTTCATCTTCTTCTTTATCTGAATCAATAGCAGTTGGATTATCTAAAAGCATTTCAATGAGTTCATCTTCATCAGTTACTTCAAAATCCTTATTAATTAATATTTTTACTAATTTTTCTTTTCTTTTATTTGTTTCCATCTTTAATCTCCCATCTATAATGGCCTATTATTTCATCTCTAAATAAACCATCATCTTCATAATTATAAAACGTATGTTGATGTATAATATAATTTTCTTTTCTTTTATTTACTTTATCACTAACAATAGCAATATGATTTTTATAAACTACTATATCACCTGGATTAAAATCTTTATCTAAACTTAGTGACTTTACATTTCTATCTAAATATACTTTTATATTTCTAACTCTTCTAAAGTCTATATTTGTATCACCTACATCACTATCATAAGCCTCTTTATTTGTCTTTATATCTTCATCTATTAAGGCTTTAAAATCATAACCCGCATTATCTAAAGCATACCATATCAAATCAGTACATACCCTATATTCATCTGTAGGATATCCGTCTTCATAATATTTACTTTTATACTTTGGTTCACTTTTAATAAACTTTTTAGCCCCTTCCAATATATCACTATAATCATCTATGCCATCATTATCTTTATCAATATCACTTTTAATTATTTCTATAGTGCTACTTTTTTTAAAAAGTTTATCATATAAACCTGTTTTATAAAAAGAAATAACTGTTAAAATTAAAATAAGAAAAAGCACTAAATAGTTTCCAAATCTTAAAAACAATCTCATTATGCAATCACCATAACTATTATAGCACAACTATTTTTATTACAAAAGAAAAAACTTCTAAAAAGAAGTTTTAGAAACTTTATTATTTTGGCCACAAAGCATTATTTGCACTTTGATCTGTTCCACAAGCCCAAGTAGTACCACTAGTAAAGTCTTCAACATCACTTGCAGTAATATCCTTATTATTACCACTTTCAATACCCTTTTGATTAACCATTAAAGTTCCATTAGTCATAGAAATTACATATAAATATACACTACTATTACCTGGTTGTTTTTTAATTAAGACTCTTCCAGCATATTTAGTAGCATCAGCATCAAAATCACCATTTGAAATTAAATCACCAACAGTTATACAAACTACATTTTCACCCACTGGATAAGTTGGTTTATTAGCACTAGGATTTATAGCATTATTCATTAAAGCTGTTGATGCTGCTTGAATTGCTGTATTAGCTTCAATAGCAAAAACTTGTTTTCTGGCATCGTTCATTCGAGGAATAACTGCCATCGCCCCCATTAATAATACAATCGCAAGAACAACAATAACTGCTAATAATTCAATTAAAGTAAAACCACGTTCATTTTTGATATTTTCCATTTATTGAACTCCTCTCTACTATTAAATCATACTATAAATTATCTAATTAGTCAATAATACTTTAACATATTTCTATTAAAATTATGGTCAAGAAATTTATTTTAATACATTTAATACAGAACTAACAAGTTCCATATTATCCATAATACTTTCAAGCTTATCTGAAGTACGTTCTTTATATTTTACTTTCATATCAGAAACAAATTTTTTATAGTCAACTACTCCTCGATTCAAGCCTTTAAAATAGTAAGAATTTTGTTTAAGAAGTTCAAACATTTTAGGATTTTCTCTAAATGACATTTGTAAAAACTTTTCCATCTAATCCTCGAAAAATTTATTAAGGGGTCTAGGTGAAACAGGACCTTTAGCTAGATTTTGATGAGGATTTACTCCATTTTTCTTTGTTAAATCAGTTACAAAATCAATAGCTTTTTGAGCAGTATTTATATGGCTTTTAATTGAATCAACATCAACATTTTTAACCATATTAGTTATTTTAGAAATACTATTTTCAACTTCATTTCTATCATCTAATATATATTTGTTCCATACATTCTCATCAGTTCCATATAAATCGTATAACTCATAAAATTTTTGCCATGTCATTTCACCATTTTGAACAAATTTTATAAGTTCTGGTTTAGTTCTAACAAAATTTTTAAATTCTTCTTGTTTCAAATTAATCACCTATATAACCATATGAAAAAAGCTCTATTTTATTCTACACAGAAGATTTTTTTTAGATACATCTACATCAATATTATATATCTCTTTATATGACTTTAATAATAAGTTTAACAAATTATTACTTTGATCTAAAATATAATTTATTTCTATTAAAGAAAGACAAAACATATTAGCAATCTCATTAATTGTATAAGTTTTATTATTTACTATACCATTTAAAAGTCGCTCTATTATTATTATGTGCTTAGGAATTAAACTAATTGCTTCATCTAAATAATCATAAAAATACTTTTTATTACGTGCTATATTTTTAAATTTGATATACATATCATCCATATCAATATGTATTAACTCAATCTTAACATAATATTTTTGTCTAAACCACATTAATATTATTTCTAAATCTATTAGTTCATCATTAGATAAAACATTTATATTACATGTATTATTTAAATCATTACCAAATGCTTTTAAAAGTAATTTATAGGCTTTACCTTTTTTATTTAATTTATTTATAATAGCATCTAGCTTCCTTCTAGGACAATTAACTAAATCACATAAAGTTTTATTACGCCATACTTCTTTATAATAATTTAGGTATTCTTTGTATTCTTCCTCTATCTCACTAATTATATTTATAAGATCTGATATATCTTCACTAAAAAATAAATTTTCTTTAAATTTTTCTTTTAAATCAGGACCAAAATATTTAATTAACAGTTTTCTTTTGTTACTATTTACATCTAATTTTATTAAATATTTTTTTAAATATATATTACGTATATTAGTTATTTCACTTAAAGTTAAATCTTTAAAATAGCAATTTAGATTATTTTTATTTTCTTCATATTTATCAACAAATATATAAAATATTAATCTTTCTTCATAACTAGTATTTGCAAATGATGCCTTTAAAGATAAATCTGGACCAAATATATTTACAAATAACTTATTTGTTCTTTCTTTTATTAAGGTAAATTCCTCTTCATTAAGTTTTAAAATATCTTTTAAATATTTACCTTCATATAACAACCTTTTTTGTTCTTCATTCATTTTTATAAATAAATTATCATTTAATTGATTTTTTTCCTTCATTTTATAAACCCCACTTCTATTTAATTTATTTCTTCTTTACTGCGTTTTCAACAACCCCTGATTTGTTCTTAATATTTTAACACTTTTTTAGAAAAAAACAAGAAAAAATTGACTATTATAGTCAATTTTTAATTGATTTTTTAAATCTATCCCAAACTTTATCAGTTGAATAATTTAAAATACCATTTTTATATACTTTTAAGCCTTTTTTAAGAAGAATATAGATAAATAATATCATTACTACAATTGATATTATTATATCAAGTAAACTGACCTCACCAATTATATAAAGTGTTGGTGATAAAAATGCAGATAAGAATGGAACATAAGATAAAACATGTATTAGTGTTGAACCATTAAATAATGATGCAGATATAGATAAATAATAACCTACAACTGAAATAAGCATAACTGGTGTTTGAAGTTGATTAAAGTCTTCGATATTAACTGTCATAGATGCTAAAATTCCAGATAATATTGCATATGCTAAAAATGATAAAAGCATAAGAATTAAAGCAGTTGGAACCAAAACAAGCAATTTATCTTTTAGTATAGATAAATCAAGATTACCAACAAGACTACTAATTAAAGTTAAAGCTGAAGTACCGGTTATATATTTATTAATTAATAAACCTATGAGAGCAAAAACAATTAATAAAGCCCCTTGAGTAATAACAAATATATTACTTGCTAAAACTTTAGAAAACAAATGCATTTTTGGACTTACATTAGAAATAATTATTTCCATACTTCTCGTTGTTTTTTCTTCGCAAATTTCCCCACCAACCATTTGAACCAAAAACACAACAAGCATAAAAAACGGAAGAATTAAAGTTGGAAATACACTATTCATAACAATATTCATATTTTCAGAAGTACTACCTTGATCACTAAGAATCGTTCTTTCCACTGTTGCTGGACTAGAAATATTAGCAAGTATTTCAGGACTAACATTTGATTTAATCATACCAAGAGTACTTTTAGAACTATTTAAACTACTTATAATAATTTGATATAAAGCATTATCAATAGTTTTATTACTAATAATTTCCCCTTTTAAATATTCTTTATCATCTTCATTTAAAACTACTATTACTTCATTATCTTTCAAATTTTTACTAAGTTCTTCTTTAGATGATTTTCCAAGTTTTACTTCTAAAAGTTTATCTTCATCTAAAGTTTCAATTGTACTTTTAAAAACATCATAAACACCAGCATTATCAACTGCATATATAGTTAAATTTTCAGAAAAATCTCCCCCAAAGAACTTAACTATAGAATTAATATTTATAATTGCAAGTATAACTAGAGCAAGAATTATATTTGTTGCTAAAAACCATTTAGAACCTATCTTCTTTTTTAAACTAACCTTTGTTAAATACCAAAACTTTCTATTCATTTTTACCTCCGACATAATGAATAAATATTTCATTTAAACTAGCATCTGCCACAACATACTTTGTTATATTAGTGTTTTTAATAACATCAAATACCTTTTTTGATACACTAGCATCTTTAATGTGTACAACATATTCATTTGCTTTTTCTTCAATGCTATCTACTCCATTTATTTTTTCTAGTTTTTCAACAGGAATATTATCACCTTTTATTTGAATATTCTTTTTAGCATAATTTTTTTTTATTTCATTTAAATTACCATTTATAACCGCTTTACCATGAACTAAAATAATTAGTTCTTCGCAAAAGTCTTCGATGTATTCCATTTGATGTGATGAAAATATAATTGAACAACCATCTTTTTGTAAATCCTTAACAGCATCTTTTAAAAGTCCAACATTTATTGGATCTAAACCTGTAAATGGTTCATCTAATATAAGTAATTTAGGTTCATTTATAACTGCAGATATAAATTGTATTTTTTGTTGATTACCTTTAGAAAGTTCTTTTATTTTTTTGAATTTATAATTCTTTATTTCAAATCTATCTAACCAATAATCAAGTTTTTTATCTATTTTCTCTTTATTCATACCTTTCAAAGTACCATAAAACTCAATCATTTCATAAACAGTAAGCTTAGTAAGTAAACTTCTTTCTTCTGTAACAAAACCGATTTTATCAGTCTCTTTATAATCGATTTTTTTACCATCTAAAGTTATTGTTCCTTTGTCAGGTTCTAAAAGTCCCATTATCATTCTAAATGTTGTAGTTTTACCTGCCCCATTTTCACCAAGAAGTCCAAAAATTTTACCATCTTTAACTGTAAAAGATAAATCATCTACAGCAACTAGACTTCCATATGTTTTTCTAACATTTTCTAACTTTAACATATTAACCTCATTTCTTAACAAGAATTATATAACAAATTAATATGAAAATAAAGATATAATTTAGTTTTAATTTCTTGAAAGCCACATATTCACATGTCGATTTATGACATGTTTTGTCATCGCTATTTACAAGCAAAAAATTACATGTATAATAGCATACTGTTACCCGAAAAGTGGTAGTGCCTACTTTCTATTCGGTTCGGAACTTTTCCGAGGTTAAACTCAGGGGGAGAAAGGGCTGGTGGTAAGTATATGAAAGAAGAGTTTAGTGATAACAACACTCTTTTAGTAATAATTCTTTTATTGCTATTAATTATTATTAAATTAGTATAAATGAAGGACACTAGCCATTAGGTGTAGTGCCCTTCAAAAAACCAAAAATATTGTAGGCACTACCCGCTTTCTCGGGTAACCTTACATTTACATTATATCCAAATTTTATATAAATATCAATACTTTTCATCTAATTTAATCCATCTATACAATTTTCATAAATCCATTTTTTAATTTCTGTATAATCATTGGTTTCATAAAAATTTATTAGTAAAGTAAAATATTCACCTATTTTTTTCACTGGAACAGCAAGTATTCCCATGCCATTTTTTATCATTTCCTTATTAGCTACCAGATTAGCAACTCTTTTGTTACCATCTAAAAACATTTGGCTTCTTTGTATCCATAAAAACAATGTTATACATCTATCTATAACACTATCTATATTCATTATATTTTTTAATTCATCATCATAATTACATTCTCTAGGTAACTTCGGTCTATAATTTGTTCCTGTTATTCCAACACCTTTGTCTCTAAACTCACCTAATGGTACAACGCCTTGTCCTTTACAAATTTCAAAATGTATTTTTTTGATATAATCAATTGTTATTCTTCATCTACAGTATTTAAAACAAACTCCCAAGCATCTTTTAATCCTTTTAATTTTAGCATATCATCTATGGATATTGCCCGTATTTACATTATCAAAAAATAGTAAAATTTCTTCATACTTTACTTTTATTCCTTCTAACATAGCACTTTTATAAATAGTTTCTATTACTTTATTCTTAGTTATCATAGCAACACTTCCTAACATAAATTATAACACAATAACTACAATATAAAAAGAGAACTTACTTTTTCATTATGGTAAGTTCACAAGTGTTAATTTTTTTATAAAATATTACCATTTTTTTTATTTTTTTCATAAATCACATAAAAGCCACATTTTCACATGTCAATTTATGACATGTTTTGTCATCGCTATTTACAAACAAAAAATTATATGTATAATAGCATACTGTTACCCGAAAAGTGGTAGTGCCTACCTTCATTTTGGTTGAACTCTATTCCAGGTTATTTTTAATCAGGGGGGAGAAAGGACTAAGGTGATGTGTTATGAACGAAGAAAATAAAAATGAAACACTTCTAGTAATTATACTCTTATTAATAGTTGTAATACTTAAACTTATATGAGCAAAGACACTACTTTAGGTGTAGTGTCTCAAAAATGTAGGCGCTACCCGCTTTCTTGGGTAACCTTACATTTACATTATATCCAAATTTTATATAAATATCAACACTTTTTTAGTAACTTCAAAAAAAAGAGGTTTCCCTCTTTTTAATAGAATGCTCCGCCCCAGATTATAGCAAGCAAGATAAATAGTATTAAAACTATAAATGCATAACTAGCTGTAAAGTTATTTCCTGAAGTAGAATCGCAATCTTTTTTACAGCAACTCATAATTAACCTCCCTTTATATATTTAAAACTTTAAATAAAAGCCCCTACTATGATTATTAAAAGAATAAATAATACTAAAATTATAGCAGCACCAAGGCCATTTCCACAATGATTCATAAAACTTTCCTCCTTTATTTTGTCTTTTCACTAGTATTCTATGGTATATTTTTCATTGTGTGAGGGCAAAAAAAGCTTAAAAACATTGTAAAATGTAAAAATAATTGTTATAATACCTCTATAAGGAGAGATAATATGAAGAAAAAATTAGTTGCATTATGTGCAATCATGCTACTTGCAAGTGGCTGTGGCAAAGTGCCAAAATTAGAAAATGGAAAGGAAGCTATCGTTAGTTTTAAAAATGGTACAAAAATAAGTGTTGATGACTTTTATACTAAATTAAAAGATGGTATGGGACTTAATGCGTTAATCACTATGATAGATACTCATATTCTTGAAGAAGAATTTAAAGATTATGTTGATACTGCTAAAAGTAATGCTGAAGCAACAATCAATGCATTAGTAACACAATATGATGGTAAAGATAAATTACTTGCTGCTATTCAAAGTCAAACAAATTATCAAACAATCGAAGCATTCCAAGATTATTACTATTTATCATACATGCAAAGTCATGCTATCGAAGAATATGCTAAAACTAAAATAACTGACAAAGAAATCGAAGATTATTACAAAAACAAATCTATCGGAGATATGGAAGTAAGTCATATTCTTATAACATCTGATGTTAAAGATGGTGCAAAAGATGATGAAAAGAAAGCTGCTGAAGAAAAAGCTAAAAAGACTGTAAATGAAATAATTGAAAAATTAAATACAGCAAAGAAAAATAAAGAAGATACAACTGAAGTATTTACTAAACTTGCTAAAGAATATTCTAAAGATGATGATACTAAGAATAAAGGTGGTGCTTTAGGTAAAATCAATTATGGTACACTAAGTACAAGCTATGATGAATTAATTAGTGCTGCATCTAAATTAAAAGATGGACAATATTCTACATCTGTTATAACAACAGAACTTGGATACCATGTAATACTTAAAACAAAAAGTTATGAAAAAGAAACTTTAGAAAAATTAAAAGATAGCATTCTTAAAACACTTGCAAATGAATATGTTAAAAATAATTCTTCATCAGTTGGACTTAATGCCCTTCAACATTATAGAAAAGAATATGGCATGGAAATCCAAGATGATGAAATTAAGAAACAATATTCTAATTACATACAAAATGCACTAGCATCTATTGCAAGTTCTAAAACAAAATAAAAAGCACAAAACGTGCTTTTTTATTTTGGCTATATTTTAGCAAAGACAATCTACATATGTATCTGATAAGCATCTAATGCAACATAGACAATCGCAATCCATTGTAAAGAAAACATTTGTAGCAACATATGGATAAACACTAGTTTCATCAGTATTATCCGCTAAAACACGGAATGTGCAACAATTACCTTCTATTTTTTCTACTCTGAAAACATTTGAACAAGTGGCAGTACTTCCTGTACATGTAGCTGTAGAATCTTTAGTTGTTGGCATACTCCATGGAGTACCATTACCTGAGCAAGTATAAAGCATTACAGGTCTAGTGTTACATACAAGACAATTGCTTCCCCCACCAAGTACTGGTCTATCGCAAGTTTGTAAGCAATTATCTGGACATGCATTTTCTTGAAGAACTAAAATAACACATAGTATTTCATTAATGCAGTTGCCTTCTGAAGATTTACTTTCTCTATTCATAAACTTTCACCCTTTCATCTAATTCACTAATAATTTATGAAAATAATCAAAATAAGTGTATGCTTTTTACTTTTACTTTTTTATAAAATATGATAAAATGATAATGGTGATAAAAAATGAAAACATATATTGAGTATATTGTAATAGCAATTATTCTAATAATTATTTCAATGGTTATTGTAAAACTATCTAAAAGAGACTTCAAAGTAGAAGCTAACAAACTTATTACTTATTTAGGTGGTAAAGATAATATTATTAATGCTGAGTGTAATATGTCAAGACTTAAAGTAATTCTTAAAGATGTGACTTTAGCTAATAAAGATGGCATTCAAAAACTCGGAGCCAAAGGTATTGTTGAAATAGATAACCAATTAAAAATTATATTTGATAAAAATGCGAAACAATTAAAAAAGTATATCGAAGAAATTCTCTAAGATATACTTTTTTTTATATTTTTTCTATATCTAAAATATCTGTTATTTTAATAAGCTTATTATCTATAGTAAGCAAGTTTATACTAGTTTTACCTACAATTTCTTCTTCTTTTACCCCATCAGCCATAGTGATTCTTACCTTACTTTTATATACATGATTAAGTGATCCAAATATTTCATTAATTTTTTTATTTATATCTTTAGGATTATATGATTTTACTTCTCTATCACTTCGATAAATATCTTGATAGTTATTTAGTTTCTTATTAATTGGACTTGCAAACACATTAGGTAACTTGTTCATATTAACACCTCTACAATATTTTATGATAAATATCTTAAAAATACACATACTAAAATTATGAAAAAAGTATTAAATAGCAAATTTTTATTTTTTATTCCTTTACTAATAATAATGGTTATTAGTTTTTTAAACATGTATAACGCTAAATATTTAAGTACTCTTTATAATAATAATTTAACAAAGCAAATAATTTGGTATATTTTAGGCATTATTATTCTTCTCCTTTTTAGAAAGATAAATACTAGTTTTATCTTTAAATATGCAAAATATATTTATATTTTATCTATTTTACTTCTCATATATGTTTTAATATTTGGTAAAGTTATAAACGGTGCTAGAGCATGGATTACCATAAAAGGATTATCTTTTTCTCCTAGTGAACTGGCTAAATTATCTCTTGCTTTAATGCTTAGCAACACTTTAAATAATTTTGTAAATACTGGCATAAAAAGTGAATTTATATTTATATTAAAAATTTTTATACTAATCATAATTCCTTCAATACTTGTATTTTTAGAACCTGATACTGGTGCTATTATTTTCTTTTTAGTTATGGCATTTACTATTGTAATACTTAGCAATATTCATAAATTTTGGTATTTCATCGGAATAATACTAATAACATTATTTATTTGTACATTTATTTTTCTTTACTTATTTAATAAAGATTTACTTATTAATTTAATTGGAACTAGTTTTTTTTATAGAGTTGAAAGAATAATTACATTTAAAACAATGTCAAGCTATCAACTCGAAAATGCTTTAATTGGTATAGGTTCATCTAATAATTTTTCACTTTTCTTAAATAACATACGTATTTATATTCCTGAAGCTCCAACCGACTTTGTATTTGCTTTTTCTATTACTAATTTTGGCTATATTATAGGCTTTATTATCCTTTTTTGTTATTTAAGTTTAGATATATATTTAATAAATAGATTTATTATTATGAAAAAAAGTACCAATAAGTACTTTCTAGCATGTTTTATAAGTATATTTATCCTTAGTCAAATAATAAATATTGGTATGAACCTAGGACTATTACCTATTATTGGTATACCTCTTCCTTTTTTAAGTTATGGTGGCTCAACACTTATTATCTATTTTATTTTTTTAGGAATAATATTTAATTCAAAAGAAAAACCATACTAAGTATGGTTAATAATAATATGTCCTTGGTATAGGTTGATAATAACTATAAGAACTACTATAATATGGCATACCAGGATTTGGATAATAAGCTCCGGTATTTGGTGCCACATTATAAATTGGTCTAGGTCTAGTAAAACCAACCGCCGCCCCTCCAGCTAAACCTCCGAGTAAAAACGGAACAATAAAACCTCTATTTTGATTTTGATAATAATTTGGATACATATAAGACTCCTTTCTTTATTATACTATGAAAAGAAAGAATGTTTACTAATTACAATTACCCAAATAAATTTTTCCATTTTTTCTAATTAAATCTAAATTTGTTTTATGATTTAATTTTGCAATTGCCTCATCTACGAGTTCCACATATTCATTATCATCAATAAGATTAACATCCTCAACTTTAATAATGTTCATTTCTTCACTATCTAAAATTAAAAACTCATATACTAATTCTAATGATATTTTTTCAACTACTTGTTTTTTAGCTAAATCTTTACTTAATTTCATATATTCTTTCACATCAATCAACTCATTTCTTTCTAATTATACCAAACAATTTCGTATTTGTCTGTAATTTTCTGTATATTTAATAAAATAATGGGAAAATTAATCTGGTGAGCGGAATAAATGGAAAACGATAGATTATTCGAGTTAAGAGAATATAATAATCTAACTCAAAAAAATGTTGGGGCAATTCTCGGAGTATGTCAACAAACATATGCCGAATGGGAGAAAGGTAAAAAGATTATTCCTTTAAAACATTTAATAACCTTAGCTAAATATTATAAGGTTAGTTTAGATTATTTAACTGGATTATCTAACAAGAAAGATATATTTTTTAACTACGTTAAACTTGACAAAGAAGAAATTGGTCAAAAAATCATCTATATTAGAAATCTTAATAATCTTAAACAACGCGAGCTAGCTAAAGTCTTAAATACTTCTCCATCTACCATTTGTGCCTATGAAAAAGGAAATACTCTGATTCTAACAGCATTCTTATATCAAATTGCTAAAGAATTTAACATTTCTATGGATTGGTTCGTCGGAGCAAGTACAAGAATTAAAAGATTTTAATTCTTTTTTTATGCTCTTTACCAGCAACAATATTTACAAAAGCTTTATTAAAGTTTTCATAATTGTTCCTACCCTTCTAACAATATTTTATCAAAAAAACACATAAAAAAAAAGACTTATTTTTACATAAGTCCTAAAAAATAATTTTTCTTTCCCTTCTTTATAAGTAAAACCTTATCTTCAATAGCATCTTTTTTAGTAATATTTTTTTCTAAACTAGTTTCTTTTTTACCATTTATACTTATTGCTCCAGCAGAAATCATTTCTCTAGCTTCTCTTTTACTAGAAACAACTTTATTATTAACAAGTACATCTAATAAAAGTTCATCTGAATTTACATTAAATTTAGGTATATCTTTAATACTATCTATTATTTCACTTGCAGATAATTCCCAAATTCTATCAGAAAATAAACATTCAGAAATATTTAAAGCTTTATTAAATTCTTCCTTACCATGTAAATCAGTAATTATTTCTTTTGCTAATGCTTTTTGAGCTATTCTTAAATGAGGATTTTCATTTTGCTTAAGCATTATTTCATCTATTTCTTCAGGTGTTAAAAATGTAAATACTTTTAAATATTCATATACTTTAGAGTCATCAGTATTAATTAAATATTGATACATTTCATAACTAGAAGTTTTATTTATATCAAGCCATAAAGCATTTCCTTCACTTTTACCAAACTTTTTACCAGTTGCATCAAGTATTAAAGGCATTGTAAAAGCATAAGCATCTTTACCAGTCAATTTTCTAATTAACTCTATACCAGTAGTAATATTTCCCCACTGATCAGAACCTTCAACTTGCATAGTACATCCCATCGTGTTAAACATATGTAAAAAATCATAACCTTGAATTAACATATAACTAAATTCTGCATATGTAATACCAGTATCAAGTCTTCTTTCTATAATATCCTTACTAAGCATGTAATTAACATTTATATACTTTCCAATATCTCGTAAAAAATCTAAAAAATTATACTCTTTAAACCATTCATAATTATTAACAAGTTTTGCTTTACCATCAAATATTTTATCAATTTGTTTTCTAATACATTCAATATTATGATTAAGAGCATCAATACTTATAATTTCTCTTTCTGCAGTTGGCCTAGGATCTCCAATTCTACCAGTTGCCCCACCACATAAAAGGATTGGATTATGTCCCATTTTCATAAGTCTTTTAGCAGTGATAAGTGAACTATAATGTCCAAGATGTAGTGAGTCTGCTGTTGGATCAGTTCCCCAATAAAAAGTAACTTTTTCATTATTGATTTTATTCTCAATATCATCACCTGCTACATCTTTAACAAGCCCTCTCCATTTTAATTCTTCCCAATTTGTCATATTTTTCTTTCCTCCAAAACAAAAAAGATGATACCAAAAGGAGTCAATTCTTGACGGTACCATCCTTTAATTAACTTAATTATCTTAACGCGATTATACGATTCAGCTCCAGAGTTGTAAGTTCCTTCCCTGCTGATTGACCAAATTATAGCATAATCAAAAATTAATTTCAACCCTTTTAAAACAACTTTTTAAAATCATTATTTAAAGGTAATTCTGCATAACAAATCTTTTTAGTAACAGGATGCACAAATTTTAAGTAATAAGCTTCTAACATCATTCTTTTATATTTTACTTTGCCATATTTTTTATCCCCAAGGATTGGATGACCAATATTAGCTAGTTGTACTCTGATTTGATTTCTTCTACCAGTTTCAATATTTATATCAAGTAAGCTATATTTGTTATTACTTTCTATAACATCAAAGTTTGTTATAGCTAATTTGCCTATTTTTTCATTTTTTGTAATCACAACATCTAAACTTTTGGTTTCATAAAGCAAATCTTTTAAAGAAACACTTTTTTCATTTGGCTTTCCAAATACAACAGCATAATATTTTCTTTCAACATTTTGCCAATTTCTTTGTAAGTCATACTTAACCTTTTCACTTTTAGCAAACAAAACTAATCCACTAGTATCTTTATCAAGTCTATGCACTATAAATATTTTATTCTTAGGATTTTGCTTCTTAACATAAGTCTTTACTTCATCATATAAATTATTATCATAATGATTGTCTCTCGATATAGTAAACTCTCCGGTAGGCTTATTTACAATTATTAAATATTTATCTTCATAAATAATTCTTAATTTTTTCATATCTAACTCCT
This sequence comes from uncultured Bacilli bacterium, assembly GCA_934101795.1. GTDB lineage: Bacteria > Bacillota_I > Bacilli_A > RF39 > UBA660 > Onthocola_B. The sequence goes on along the minus strand of CAKORY010000001.1, from coordinate 170,976 downwards.
TTTAGCCACATTTCAAAATAATTATATTAATTATTATAAAGCTTGTCAAGTTCTTTAACAATTAAATAAGATAGAGATTTCTCTCTATCTTTATAACTACACTAATTTTTTAATCTCAGAAATTGATAAATTTGTTACTTCACTTATTAGATTAATATCGCAATCTTTCTTCAGCATATTCTTAGCTGTTTCAATTATTCCAAGCTCTTTGCCTTCAATTATTCCAACTTCCTTACCACGTAGTTCTGCTGACTCTTCTTTTAATTTATCTCTGTCAAACAAACTTCTAACTTCTGGATCGCTTACAAAGTCCCTTACCATTTCAACTGTGCTCATTAAATTCTTATCTCCTTTCGCTATTTCTTCTGCTTCTTCATAGTCTTTTGCATTCATAAATTTTAGCCACCTTATACATCTTGATTTATCTTTAGAATACTCTTCTTTTTCTAAAATGTCAAGTCTAAGTAATAACATTTCTAATCCATCTTCAAGCAACTTTTTATGATTTTTCAAATTAATTAACTCATACCTATTTAATAAGCTATTATTTTCTTCATTAAAATTACCTTTCATAATATTTAAACTAGTTACTTTCTTAGCATTATCATATGGTTCTTTTTTCTTAAGCTGATGTGAATATAGCATTGATGCATAAGTTAAACTCTTTTTGCATTCAGGCATCCCAAAATTATTATACATCTCAATATTAATAATTTCTCTATTTGATAAAACTACGCATATATCAAGATAACAATCATGGAGTTTAATATGATCATTTTGCACATATTTCTGCGGTGTAATATGTGCATCTAAAACTCTTAAATCAGAACCCACAAACTCTAGATAAGAATTAAAAAAATCCATTAATATATCTTCATGACTAAAAATATATTTAAATACCAAATCATTAGTGAGCCATATAAATTCTTTAGTTTCTACTGGCATAATCACACCCCCTTTCGTAGAAACAATTTCTATCCTACCATATTAAAGGTGCAATAAATGTCGAAATTTGTCATGAACCTTAAATTTAATTATTTTTTTAGAAAAATAATACTTTTATAGCATCCCAAGCGCCCCTAAAACCTTCTGTAAGTATTTTAGTTATAGCTTCACTAAACTTTTCACCACCTTCAGTAAATTTATTACTATAATCGACATATTTATTATTTACATAAGTTGTAACATCAACATTTTTACCATTAATAACATCTTCTTCAAACTCTTTAATAGCTTTATCTGTTAAAGCAACCTTATTACTTAATTTACTTTCATAAAACCCACTTATACTAGATATATATAATCCCATAAATATAATGAAAGATATTATCAAAAATCTTTTAAACCAATTATTTTTCTTTTTCATTTTCATTTAAATACTCATAAATAACTTTAGCTATTATTTTTAAAGTATTATTAACCTCCTCAATGTAATTATATTGACCACCTACTTCAATAAGTATTGCATTTTTATTAAAATCCTGATTATATATACCATTTACACCAGGACCTTTTTTCTCTAAAACTCCTCTAGTAAGTGATGGACTTATACTCCTTAAACGTTCATTTAAGTTCTTAGCTAGAGAAAGGTTTGGCTCGTAAGTATTATGTTCAAGGCCTACAACAAACATAACTTTAGCATATTTTTTACCATCAATTTCAGTCACAGTCCTATCATACGAAGCCGCATCACGATGTAAATCAATAAAAAAATCTAAAGTTGGATAATTTTTATAGGCATTTTCCATAAGTAACCTACTTGCTTTATAACTATATCCATATTTCCATCCATTAGTATTTAAAACATCAATAATACTATTTTCTTCCACAACAGTACCTATTCCTAAATCATTTAAATATTCACTTAAAATATGACTAGCAATAAAAACAGTATTATTTATATTAAAACTTTCCAAAAAAGTGCTATTATATCCTTCTGTCTGGTGTGTATTAAATATATAAACTATAGGTTTATCATTTGTTTTAATATCAGTATTATCTTTTATAACTGGCGTAACAATATCAACATTCATTCCAGTATTTACTTTTTCAATTCCAAATGAATACTTAAGTAAAAACTCAGTAGATGATAATCTTTTTAAATCACTTAAGTTATAACTAGAAAAAGAATCTTTTACAAGATAATCAATATAGGCTGTATTATTCATTTTTAAATCTATTTTATCATATAAAAACTTAAATGTGAAAAGAAAAGATGTCACAATAAATGCTATAACTATTATAAGTTTTATAATTTGCCCTTTTAAACCATTTCTTAATTTTAACCTTCTCATACAATCACCATATTCATTATACACAACAAAATGCATATAATTTGTCGAAAGGACTACTTTAAATTAAATTAATTTTAGTTTATAATATCTATAGGTGATTAGTTTGAGTAATTTAATAAATTATGTAAAGGAAAATAAGAATAAAACTTTTAAAGAATATCCATTTAATGAAATAGATGCTGCAATTTATACAGCTTTATCATATATAGATTTTTCAGGTATTATAACAAGTAAAATAACAATTAAAGAAGCATATGATAAAACTCAAGATAGATTTTTACTTAAAAGCAAAGATAAATTTAAAGAACAAAATCGAGCCTTATTTAAAGAAATAGCTAACTCAGTAAGATATAAAAATAACATTATTACTAGTTACAAAAGACTTGTAAACAATAATACTCAGTTTGGTGCTATAACAGTTGTTGCACCAAAACACTTTAAATTTATTGCCTTTGAAGGCACTGAAGATGAACTTGTTGGTTGGGAAGAAAACTTTAAAATGGCTTATATGTATCCAATACCTGCACATGAAGAAGCAATTACCTATTTAAAAGAAAATATTAAACCTATTGATTTTGTTGTATATATCGGAGGACACTCAAAAGGCGGTAATCTAGCGATGGCATCTGCAATGGAATTAAATATATTAAAAAAACATAAAATTAATTATATATTTAATTTTGATGGTCCTGGATTTTCTAAAGATTTAGTAGACTTTAATAAACTAAAAAAGATAGAAAAAAAACTTTTAAACTATTATCCATGTGAAAGTATCGTAGGTATGATTTTTGAATCTTTAGGCAAAAATAAAATTATCAAAAGTGAAGCAGTTAAAGTATATCAACATGATATTCATTCATGGCTTATAAGTGATAATAAATTTATAGAAGGAGAATTATCATTATATTCTCAAAAAGTTCATCAAAAAATAGATGCTTTAACAAAAAAATATAGTAAAGAAGAAATAAAAAAATTTGTAAATACATTTTTCTTTATTTTATATGGAGCTGGCTACATTTATAAAAGCGACTTAAAGAAATTAAGTTTAGAAAAAATGAAAAATTTGCTTAATGAAACAAGAAGTTTAAATGAAGATGAAAGAAATTTATTGTTTAATGTCTTTAAAACCATGATAGAAAACACAAAAGAAGTTAATAAATAGTACTTTTTTTACAAATAGACTTGATAAACTACCAAATATTTGTTAAAATTATTAAAGAACAAAGGGAAGGAGCAAAGAAAAATGCCAAATATTAAGAGTTCAAAAAAGGCAGTTAAAGTAATTGCTAAAAAAACAGATAATAATCATGAACTAAAGATGCGTGTTCAAAACCTTATTAAAAACTGCGAAAAAGCTATTGCTGCAACTAATAAAGAAGAAGCAGACAAATTATTAAAAGATATTCAAAAATATACAGATAAAGCAGTTAGCAAAGGGTTAATTAAGAAAAATACTGCTGATAGAGAAAAATCTAGATTGACACAAAAAATAAAAAATATGAAGTAACAATTGTTTACTTTATTTTTTTTTGGTATGATATATATAAGGAGATAAGCAAATGAATAAAATAATTACACCACTCATATCAATAATAGCTATAACTTTAACGATAATATTTTTAGAACCAATCACAGATAAACTGAGTAACTTAATAAGTAAAAGGCCAGAAGCAATTGTTAAAAGTTCTAACGAATATAGTAAAAATACAAGTTACTTATACGTTCAGCATACTGATGATTTTACTCCCTACTCTTATCAAGATATGTTAAATATTTTTTATACAGCAATTGATTCTGGTTGGAATGATTTTACATTTTATTGTCCAAAAGAATATACAAAATGCTTAAAAGATGCAACAACAATAAGTGGTGATGAACTTATACTTACTCATTTAAATAATTATGTTCATCCATTTAATAGCTTTACTAATATAAAAACAAGTATTTCTGACTCTGGTGAAATCAATTTAAAAATATTTTATTTATATACAAAAGACAATATAATTAAGATTGATAACAAAGTTAATGAACTTTTAAAAGAACTAATTAAAGATAATATGAATGATACAGAAAAGATTAAAACAATACATGACTATATTATAAATAATACTAAATATGATGTTGAAAGAAATTTAACTTCAGAAAGTAAATATTCTTCTTATGATGCTTATGGGCCTTTATTTGAAGGCTATGCAACATGTAATGGATATACTGATTTAATGGCTATATTCTTAACAAAAATGGGATTTGATAATTATAAGATAGCTACTACACCAGATGAAATAAGTTATTCTGCAACAGGTCATATATGGAATGCAGTTAAAGTAGATAATAAATGGTTACATTTAGACTTAACCTGGGATGATCCAGTAAGTAATGATGATAAAGATTATTTATTTCATACGTATTTTTTAAAAACTAATGAGGAAATAGATAAAGCTGATGAAGGTGAAACAAAATTAGAAGAACATAACTTTAATAAATTATTTTATTTAGAATTTAATAATTAAAAGGATAAACCTTATTTAGATTTATCCTTTTTTTCATCTTTAATAACTTCTTTAAGTGTTGTACCAAATGTAGCAATTCCTTGTAGTTCTGATGGAACTATTATTTTAGTTGCTTTGCCATTTGCCATAGTTTCTAAAGCTTCAAATGATTTTAATCTTAAAACTGATTCATCTGCACCCGCATCTTTTAATAATTTAATTGATTTAGCTTCAGCTTCCTTTATTTTTAACATAGCTTCAGCCTTACCTTCAGCAATCTTTATTTGACTCATCATTTGAGCTTCAGCTCTTAAAATTGCACTTTCTTTTTCCCCTTCAGCTATTAAAATACTTGATTTCTTTTCTCCTTCAGCTTGAAGAATTTTTTCTCTTCTTTCCCGTTCAGCACGCATTTGCTTTTCCATAGCATCTTGAATATCTCTAGGTGGTAAAATATTTTTTACCTCTACTCTATTTACCTTAATTCCCCATGGGTCAGTTGCTTCATCTAGAATTGCTCTCATTTTAGTATTAATAATATCTCTACTTGTAAGTGTTTGATCAAGTTCAAGTTCTCCGATAATATTTCTTAAAGTTGTTGCTGTTAATGATTCAATAGCACTTACTGGATAATCAACTCCATAAGTATAAAGTTTAGCATCAGTTATTTGAAAATAAACAACTGTATCAATTTGCATTGTAACATTATCTTTAGTAATAACTGGTTGAGGTGCAAAGTCCTTAACTATTTCTTTTAATGTTACTTTATTAGATATAGCATCTATAAATGGTATTTTAAAATGTGGTCCATGTTCCCAAGTTTTATGATATGAACCTAATCTTTCAATTACATAACATTTTGATTGAGGTACAATCTTAATATTAGGTATTATAATTATTACAATAATGATAAGTATTGCAATTAGTATTTGTGGCATAAATTAATCCTCCTCCTTCTCAACAATTAGCTTAACGCCATCAATTTTCAAAACTTTAACTGTATCACCTTTTAAGCACTTATTCTTTGATATAGCACTCCATCTTTTGCCATCAATCTTAACTTCACCAACAGTATTTTTAGTAATGTCCTCAGTTACAATGGCATCTTCTCCGATGATACGGTCTAAGTTTGTTTTTGCATTATCTTTTGATTTTAATCTAGCTACAATTGGTCTAGTTACTAAAAGTAGTAATATTCCAAGTATGGCAAATATAGTTGATTCTATAGCAACATCACAAATAAAGAATGAAAGTATCATAACAACTATACCACTTGCAACAAACCAAATAGATACTAAATTAACTGTAGCAATTTCAATTACACTTAAGATAATGACAAGTACAAGCCAAAAAATCCAATCCATATAAACTTCCTTTCTACTATATTATACAATAAATTATATTCAAAAAAAAGAAAGAATTATAAAATCTTTCTAATTTATCAAAAATATCAGTTTTTAACTTTAACATATTTATGACTTTCTATTATACAATTTATAAAAATGTTGTCATTGTAACTTTTTTATATAATTTTAGCATCTTTATAACTCAAAAAATGAGATGAATCGTTCAACATAGGTCGAACTATTTACCTCATTTTTGCTAGGTTTTACCGATGTTTTTTCAAAACTGTCCGTCAATCAGGATAACACAATCGGATCAGTGGCAGAGCCACTTCCCGATGCATAGTTCACAGAAGATGTGAGATAGAAGACTGGACGGACGCCAAACGCACTAAGGTCAACATCGTAGCTGCCCACGTCGCCGGTGTTATTCAAAAAGAACGCATTGTTCGAATAGTCTGCATCACGGGAAATAGTCCATTCTGAAAGTCCCATATACAACCAATTTACATTTTTTATGGCTTCGCCATTATAATATCTTAATAGAGTTGTCCATGCACTTGGTGCTGCTGCAAATCCATAATCACTTGCATACATTAATCCTATTTTTGTACTATATTCTGTTTGATTATCTGTACTATTTGTTGTTACTGGATGATTAATTTCATTTTCATATGCTGTTTTGGCTGGTTTATTATAAAAATTAGATCCAGTATTTCCTCCAACCTTCCATGTTGTCATATCTATTTTGTTTGCCCATTCTGCTCCTATATTTGTTATGAAGTTTGTATTTAAATTTGTTTTATTTAAATTTGACAAACTCCAAGCGTTTTGATTTGATTTATTCCAGTTATATCCTGCTATATTAGCCAAATTATTTCCTTTATAATTTGAAGAATTAGAAGTATATTTACTGCTATAATCTCCATCTGTACCTAATAATGCTGTCGTTGCATAATCTGATTTGATTAGTTTTACTCTATCACCAAATACTCCGATTATTCTATATAGATTATCAGCTGGGCATGAAGCTTCACTTGATCCAAAACATACATAGTTATTTACCTCTGTACTTGCTCCTGCATATCTGTATGAATTATCTCCTGCTCCATTTGCTAGGCTTGCATCATGATGATATAGTCTTTCATCTACTCCATCCATTGCAGCTATACATGAACTTAAATTTTGTCCATTTTTACAAATATTTGCTACTGTTTGAACTACTTTTTCTTTTTGTATCATAACCTTTGCACTTAAAGTACTTTTTGCATTTTCTGTTTGATCCCCTTCATAGTTTACAAATGTAAGCTTTAATATATATTGTTCTTCTTTACTTGGTGTTGCTTGTGTTGCTGATATTGTTTTCTTATTTGCTATAGTTATTAAACCATTTGTTGTTGTAACATCAAAACCTGATATACTTTTGTTTTCTCTATCTTGAACTACTTTATGAGTTAGTCCTGGTAATTCTGTTACTTCACTTCCATCTGGTCCTGTAACTGTTAATATAAGTTCTGGTTTGTCTTCACCTAATGTATATTTGAATGTATTATTTTCTATATTAAAATATACATAATAGTTATCTGTTGCTTCATTTGTTTTATTATTTGCAACTAATGTTGCTTTAGCAAATGTTTCTCCAGATAAACTTCCCTTTTCTTGACCAAATGATGATTGATCTGCATATAAACTTATAGCATTACCTGTTGTAAATGTTAGCATATCTGTTGTATATGTTGTAACCTTAACATCCGTAGAACTTCCTGTTCCCCCTTGTGCTTTAAAGTATGCATATGTTGCACCAACTACCAAAGCAATTAATGTAACAACTGCAACTATACTAAGAATTAATGCTTGTTTTTTATTTTTTTCCATTATACCACATCCTTTTTTGTTTAACAAACTCACGCATAATATTCTTACGTTACTATATAAGTATACCCGAAAAAAAAAAAAAAAAAAGCATCACATTTACGCATTTTTAAAATTTGACATTAGTTTTTAAACTAAAAAAGAATAGTTTCCTATTCTTTTAAAGTTCTTCTGGTAAATTTTGAACTAATTTTGCAACACTATTAGTAAATTCTTTTATAAGTTCAGCAAGTAGTTCTCCATCTTCAACCTTTTCAACAAATCCTTGGCCATCTTCATTTATTTCTTTAAAGATAACATATTCATCACTAGGTTCTTCTTCTTCATTTAATACGACAGATAAGAAATAATTATCATTGTTATAAGTTACTTTTTCAAGTAATAAGCAATTTACATCATTTTCTAAAGTAATCACACTATCAACTATCATTATCTTCCTCCACGACCTTCTTCTAAGTTATATTCTTCCCCAGCAATTTCATCTAATCTTTCAACTGGTTGTACTTTTTTATCATTATCTAAAGAATCAACTTCACTATCTAAACTATTACCAAATAAATTCTTAAAGTTTTCAAATAAAGTTGTTTTCTTTTCTTCTTCCTTAGGTTCTTCTTTTACTTCTGGTGTTTCTACAACTTCAGGAGCTTCAACTACTTCTTTAGCTTCCACTTTTTCTTCTTCTGAAACTTTATCTAAAGATTCTTCTTTCTTTCTATTTTTATTTTTTCTTAAACTTTTTAATAATGCTTTAGCATCACTTAATATATTAGAACCAACAACTGGCAACTCATAACTTGAATTTCCAAATTGAGCTTGAGGAACATCAACAGCACCAGCATCAATCATTTTATTATAAATCTTTTGACCTATAACACCAATACCAGCACCTGCTAACATAGCTGTTCCTATCGGAGATAAACCAGCACCTGCAACAACAGCAAGCATACCACCTAAACCACCATAGCAAAGAATAGCTTTAACATATGGAGCAACTATTGCTCTACGAGTTCTTTTATATGAAAGTCTTCCACTTGGAACTCTACTTTCTTTTACTTGTTTTTCTTCTTTTTTAGGTTCTTCCTTCACTTCTTCTGTTTTAATTTCTTCAGAAACATCTTTAGATTTTTCTTTAGTATTTACAAAAGCACTAATATATGGAGTAAAATCATCTATTTTATTATTAACTCCTAGTCCCTCAGTATATTTAAAACCTTTTGGAAGTACTAGTTTTGTTGGATCATCAACATTTATAGCATCCCCAATAACTTCTACATCTGGATTAAGTCTTTTTAATTCATAAACTAAATCTTCAACTTCTGTAATAGTTTTAGATTCTTCTACTTCTTTATCTTCATTTGTTGATAAAACTGGTTTTTCAAACTTTTCAATTTTTTTAGCATCTGTCTTTTCTAAACCATATTTTGCACAAAGATCATCAAATTCTTTTTGATTCTTTTGTGTTTCAAAACCAAATAAAACAATCTTATCTCTAGTTTCACGAATAACTGCAGCTAACTTATCCATTTTTTCAGGTTCCATTGATAATTTTCTAAAAGCATTATCTAAAGCATTAACTGCTTGTAATAATTCATTTTTATATTCTACTATATCATTAGCTTTAAGTGGTTTTTCACTTAATTCTTTTTGATCATTATAAAACTTAACAGCTTCTTCTTTAGCTTGTTTAGCATGATTTAAAGCATAAGATAACTTTATAGTTTCAGTAGTTCTAGTTACATCATCAATAGTTTTGTCAACCTTAAGCATAGATATTCTCTTTTGAATATCTTTTAAATTTTCTTCTCTTCCCTTTAAGATTTCTTCAGCTTTTAATGTATTTCTAAAAAGCTTTGAAGATTTATCTCTTAAATCATTTAATAAATTTTGAAATGAAGTAGCATCTGGACTAGTTTTAAAATATGTATCACTATTTACTACTTCTTCAATTTTGTCTAAACTACCAGCAATATCTTTTGCAAAAACTTCAGCATTAACACCTTCATTAATACTTTGTTGTAATCTTCCTAATTTATTTACTACTTCTTCAAGGCTACCATTTCCTATTTCACGAATAAAATTAGAAGTATCTTTAATTACAAAACCATTTTCTACAAGTAAAGCTGTAGTTTGTTCAATACTTTTTAATTCTTCATCTGTCATAATTCATTTTCCCTTCTATTATTAGATTATCACAAAATATGATAAAATGCAAGAAAAAAACGCATATAGAGTACACTCTTTATGCAATTTTTCTATTCTTCTTCATTTGCAACTTCAATTACAGTTTTACCATTGTAATTTCCGCATTTAGTACATGCTCTATGAGGTCTTAAAGTTGCACCACATTTAGAACATTTTGTTAATGCTCCAACTTCTTTCTTTAAATGAGTTCTACGCATTCTTTTTTTTGTCTTACTTGTTCTTCTAAAAGGAACTGCCATGTTTATTCACCACCTTTAAATAATTCATTTAATTTCTCAAATCTTGGATCTAACCCATCATCTTCATTTTTACTATTTAATTCCCAGCCATTGCCTTTCATATTGACACCAGCTGAACCCGTAACCCGAATGGGAACTTCCAATACAATATTTTCCCATAAAAATTCGATTATATCAAGTATATTTTGACTTTTTTCAAAATATTTTTCATTATTTGCATCATTTTCTGTCAAAATTTCATCAATTTTAATAAAAAATGGATAATTTATAGGTTCGTTTGTAATAGCATCATTTAATATCATTTCTCCATTTACATCTAAAATTATTTCAATTTCATCTGATAAATTATATTTAATAATACCCTTTACATAAACATCTGATAATGATTTAATACTTGTATTTTCATAAAACCCTTCAGGTATTTTAACTTTTTCATCAATATTTATTGGTAATAAATTCAAATTAATCTTCATGTATTATTCACCTTCATTAAATAGATATATTTATTACTTAAATTCTTCCAAACTTTAGAAGACTTCATATCAATTATAACATAATTATCATCAAAACTTAAGTAAAAATTGTTATTATCTAAGTAAAATAAATTATTTATATTTCCACCAACAAAATAATCATATAAATATTCTCCACCAGAAATAGAATAATTTTTTAAAATATTATTTTCTAAAGTAATAAAACCATCATTAGAAATACTATAAAATGACAATGGACTTAAATCATAATTAGCAAACTTTTCTAAACTACAAGCATTAAGCACATTATTTTTCAAATAAAATAAATATTTATCACTTACATCAAGTAATTCTATAATATCATCTCTTTCATACATAGCAATAATCTTTTTCTCTTTAGTTTTCATATCAAATTCATATATATTTTCCTTATTATAAAAATATATCTTATTATTTGAAATTTTATATTCTTTAGCTTGCTTTATATTTTCAAAAGTATCACTACCATATTTTCTATAGCTTATTTTATTATCATCACTAATTACCATATAATCATGAGTAAGTTTTACATTATCATATTTATTATAAAATTCATCTAATTCATAAAAATAAAATTCTCCCTTTTTCTTATCATATCTAAGTTCATTAACAGCATCTGAATAAAGCACTATTTTTTTATCAATATTTATCATATCTTTTACTTCATAAAAAGTTTTAACATCTAAATACTTTTCTTCATCTTCATTAATACCATATATTTTATAAATATTATCTTCATCTATAGTAATTCCGATATAATCATAAATTTCACTATAATCATCATTTCTTTGTACATTTTCATTATTTTTATTTTTAATAAACGAAGAAATTTTACCCAATAATATAACTACTATTATTATAACAATTATTGATATAATACCTATTATTAATCTTTTTCTTTTTTCTGGAAGCATTATAACACCCTCCTAAACATTTTTTCAAGTTCATAATTAGTAAATTTCATAATGGATGGCCTTCCATGACAACAATTATATGGATTATCACATTTTACCAAATCATCAAGTAGTTTTTCCATTTCTTCCATACTTAAATGTTCATTAGCTTTAACACTCATTTTACAACTTACCATCTTAGCTAAACTATCTAAAAATTTATCTTTATTAAAGTTTTTACCTGACTCTATTACCAAATCCACAATATATTTAAGATTATCCCCTTCATAGTTTTCTTTAAGCCACGTTGGATGACTTTTAATAAGCACTGTATTTATACCAAATTCTTCTATAACAAACCCTAAATTTTCTAAAACATCTTTTCTATCCATAAATATATTATAATCACTCGTAGATAATTCAAATTTCATAGGTACAAGCATATCTGTAAATCTTATCTTTTCTTCTTTAAACTGTTTGGTAATCATTTCATAATTTACTCTTTCGTGAGCAGCATGTTGATCAAGTATAAACATTCCATCTTCATTCTCAGCAATTATATATGTACCATGAACTTGACCAACTGGATATAATTTTAAGCTTTTGAACTCTTCATTCTTAATTACTTCCTTAGTTTCTGAACCAATATCTAAAAATGTTTGCACAATAACTTCTGGCTTTGTATTTATTTCTTCTTTTTTACTTTCATAAACACTAGGCTCTATAAAATTATCTTTAATATCATTATTAGCTTCATCAAGCATAGCATCTGGCACTAACAAATTATTATATAAAACTTTTTTAATAGTTTGATAAATTAAATCAGTTAATTCTTCAGTTTTACTTAATTTTACTTCTTGTTTAGTAGGATGAATATTTACATCAACAAGTGTTGGATCTGTATAAATATTTAAAACTGTAATTGGATAAAATCCTTCATGTTTATATGTATTATAGGCATCATTTATAGCTCTATTTATATCATTATTTCTAACAATTCTACCATTTATAAATATATTAAAATGATTTCTATTTTTCTTAAGTATACTTGGCTTAGATACAAAACCTGTAACTTCAAAATCATCTGATGCACATTTTAGCTCTAACATATTACTAGATACATTAAGTCCATATATTTCATGAATTGTTTTAAGTAAATTACTACTTCCACTTGATTTTACAACTAACCTATCATTATTTGTTAAAGTAAAAGCAACATCAGGTCTCGATAATGCTAACTTTTCAATAAATTGTGTACAATTATTTAGTTCAGTTACTTCACTTTTTAAATACTTAAGTCTAGCTGGAGTGTTATAAAATATATTGGTAACATGAATTTCTGTTCCAATTCTTGCTGGTGCATCATGAACTTCTAAAGTTTCACCGCCCTTTATATGAACGAAAGTTCCAACATCACCACTACAGGTAATGAGTTCAACCTCAGAAACACTAGCAATACTAGCTAAAGCTTCACCACGAAAGCCTAAAGTTTCAATAAAGAATAAATCATCATCTTTGTATATTTTACTTGTTGCATGTCTATAAAAAGCTAAACATGCATCTTCTCTATCCATACCTACACCATTATCAATAACACTTATTTCTTTTAAACCACCATTTACCAAATTTACCTTGATATTAGTTCCACCAGCATCCAAAGAATTTTCCACAAGTTCTTTTAAAACTGAAGCACATTTTTCAACAACTTCACCAGCAGCTATTTTATTAGCTAAATTTTCACTCATTACTCTAATCTTAGTCATGACTATCACCAATTATTGAAGGCCTTATTTCATAATCACTACTAGATAAACTAACTAAAGTAGTTTTACTAAATTTAATAAAACCTAATCCTTTTAAAACAACATCACTGTTTTTAGGTACAATGATACTACATTCTACATTTCCAAGTTCTTTTCTTCTTAAAATTTCAACTTCATTACCAACATAAATAGTAAAATTGCTATTCTCTTTAATATTTAACTTTATTCCATTAATAGAAAGATAATGTTTGCTTGGAAGCTGGTATGAACGAGGATTGATACTACTTTTAAGAATGCTTTCTCTATTTACATTATCCATAAGCCCCGGTGCATCATAAATAGTTATGCCACTAGCATTTAATTTTATAATCTCTTGCGTAGTATTCTGAGTATTACTTACTGTTATATTGCTTCTAATTAAGCTATTAATTAAACTACTTTTCCCAGCATTTGTAAATCCTACAAAGATAACTTTTTTATTTTCTAAGCATAAACTTGTTATATTACTTAAATTAAGCTTTTTTTTACTACTTGTGAGAATTATATCCTCTTTTATTTCATATAAATTTTTAATATTTTCTATAAGTTTATTATATTTAATATTCTTAGGTATAATATCTGCTTTAGTAAACACCATTACTTTTTTACATTTTATCTTTTTATAGCATTTAATTACATTACTATCCAAATTTATAAAATCTGTTAAAAAGAAAACGAAAGCACCTAACTTATTTATTTTTTCAATTAACTTTTCATTATCAATTTTAACTCCTGAATTTGTTAAAACGTTATAATTTTTAAGTTTAAAGCATCTTTCACACAATTCATTTTTTATATCTGGTGTATAACCAACATCATTTTTATTTTCAGCTTGAAGTGTTATTCCACAACCTACGCATTTAGTCATAATACACCCCACTTACAAGAATGTTTTTTTTAGCTAATTTATTTAATATTCTTTTTTCTATAAATCTATTTACTCTAGTTGGAAACATTTCATATTTAGCTACTCTATTTACAAGTATACTAGTAAATCCCATTCTATTAGCACCAAGTATATCAGTTAATAGTTGGTCCCCAATGCAAGCTACTTCATCTATCTTAAATCTATATAATAAAAGTATTTTTTTATATTTAGTTTTTAAAGGTTTTTTACTACTAAACGCGACATCAACATTTAGTTTTTCTTTAAATGGTCTAAGTCTATTTTTACCACTATTAGATACAATAATTACTTTAAAATCAGCTTCTAATCTGGCAATTAATTCTTTAACCTTTTGATCTGGTTCCGTAACTTTATAAGGTGCAATAGTATTATCTAAGTCAAATAATAAACATTTTATACCATTTTTCTTTAGCTTTTTATAATTTATTGTATAAATGCTTTGAGCATATATATCAGGAATAAAATAATCAAGCATAGTATCACTCTCTTTCCTTCTAAAATTATAACATATGAAAAGAAAAAAACAAAGAAAAAACCGATAGAAAATTAATAACAAATTATTTATTATCTATCATTTTATTATGTTTTATTTAATTATTAATATATTTATTTTTAATATTATTTTAATTTATTTATTTCTTCTTTAGTTAATCCAGTTATTTCAACTATTTCCTCGATAGAATAATCTTTTTTTAGTAGATTTGTTGCAATTTGTTTTATTTTTTCATTCCCTTTAGCTTCTCCTTCAGCAAGCCCCTCAGCTTTACCTTCAGCAAGCCCTTCAGCCAAAGCTTCCCTACGAACAAATTCATCCCTAGTATTTCTAACTAACAATTCATCTTCTTCTGGTGTAAGACCATAAACAAAAGCAGCATCACTATTTAATCTTTTCAAATTATCAACACTCTCCTTAATGATAGCGTTATTCATTTTCTTAGAATACTTTTCTAATTCTTCTTCATCTTTTATACCTATCATAGTTAAAATAGGGGCTTTCTTAACGCTTTCTATGTCATTATCATACCAGAGTTTAGCAAACTTTTCAACATTAATTTCATAATATTTAAACCTTGAGTCAAGTTCTTCATCGTGGCTTTTATCATAAATGGTATAACATTTTATTAATGGCGCATCTTTCTTTACATTATAATTGAGAGAAATATGTATGAATTCTGACTCAATATCATATTTTTCTCCGGCGATGGTATGCTGACTACAGAAAGAAAAATAATAATTCATATTTCTTATTTTATCTGCTTCACTATAGGTAGAATTAAGTTCTAAATTAATTTTTCTTTTCCCAGCTTCAAGAAGTAAATCAACTCTTTTATACCTTTCTTTTTTTCTTCTGGCATTAAGTTCAACAGGAATAAACTTTATTATTCTATCAATTTTAGTTTCCAAACATTCACCTAGAAGTTCACATAGTAAATCTGTTTTTTTCTTATCCTCTCCGACGAATATAGCCTTAAACATTTTATCATAATTAAATCCATAAAATACTTTTTCTTTTGTTTCATTTAACATAAAATTTTCCTCCTTTATATAAGACTCTATTCTAAGTTTGAAACATCAAAAAAGTCAAGAAAAATCGGTCGACATGGCTCGACAAATATTTTAAAAACGCTGGTTTTACCTAATGTTTATGGGCATTCTTTTCTATCAAGTGATTAATAAATTTTTTAAAATTTTTTATTAACAATAAAAAAAGTACTCAACCTGAGTACCTTAAAATACTAACATAACCGAAATATAAATAATTAGTAAAACTGCACTAACAACAGATATTCCCATTACATTTATTTTATTATCATTTTTCATATCACATTCACTTTACCAGTATATCAACTATTACATATTATTACAAGTAACAAATATTAAATTTTACATTTGGTTGTCATTAATAAAACAAGTTTTACTTTCATCACAACTAATCGGTTCATAAACTGTACCAGCAAACCAAACTTCTTTGTTATCTTTATCACGAATAATAAACATATATGGTTTATCAAAAGTAATATCTATTTCTTCAACTGGAACCTCGTATTCATACTCAAATGAACAATTTACATCACCAGCACCACCAACCACTGTTGCAGCTGCAGCCTTAATCCCTTCATTAGAAAACTCAATATTAGCTTTGTGCTTTGCTTCACTTATATATAAACTCTTATCACTACTTAAATTAATTAAATTAGCATGATTTGGAACAAAAACATTGGTAACACCTAAAGACTCTAAATCTTTTTGAAGTTCAAGTTCATATTCAAACTTAAATATTGGCATAAGTCCTGTAATTCTTATAATTTTTCCTTTTGTAAAATTATTTAATTCAATTGTTTTTAACTTGCTTATATAATTATTAATTTTTTTTGCATCGAGATTTTCAACAAATTTATCAAGTGAACTATTCTTTGGCATAAAACCAATATATTCAAGTGATAACCCATTATAACTTTTTAAATCCTTTTGAAAAACTTTTATATCATCATCCACATAAAAAGTATAATCTGTTGATGAACCTACATCCTTATACCCTTTATCAATTTCTTTAATATATCTATTTAAAAATACATTTGTATCTTCATAATCACTAGGATCACAATTACCTTCAGCTTTCCATTTGTCGTAAGCGTTTCCTACAGTTTTTCTAATATTTACCTCACCAATCTCACTTACAATATCATAATTATTAATTGATGATGCTATTTCTAAACCATTAACTAAAGTTTGATTATTAAATTTAATATACTTATAATTATTTGAATCTAACCATGAAACACCAGCATAATAATCTTCATGAGGATAAGATACTGAAAAAGCATCATAATATGAAGAATGTTCTTCATCATAAAGTATTCCTTCTGGTATTGGTTGAATAACATATTTCCAATCCATATCAATTGCTAATGCATTAATTAAGAAAAGAAAATTATCGTTTGTATCATCAAGCATATTAGGTATTAGCCCCAAAGTCTTATCATTTATCCATTTATTAATATTATCAGGAGTCTTAAATGTATCATATATTATTTCCGCATTATATTTTTCTTTAAGTAAATTTATATATTCATCTTTAATATTCTTTTTATAATCATTTCTAATAAACATACCATTTGCAAAAGATACATTACTACTATTCGGATATTTTTTAGTATTATAATTTCCAATAATATTTTCTATTTGTTTTTTACTATCACCACTTGATCCATCTTTTAACATACTCAGTGCATATTTAATTGAAAGTGGACTATAAACTTTATTTTTACTATTATTCTCTTTTTGCAAAAAATATAAATCAAAATTACTTAAAGCATTATCACTTATTCTATACTCTGTATTACTATTTTTAACACTAGTATCAACTGTTGTAAAAATATTATTTTTAAATATTAAAAACAATGCACCTATTACAAGTAAACCTATTATAACCCCAATAACAATTATTATTTTTTTATTCTTTTTCATAAAAATCCTTTCTTATTTTTGACACTTTGGACAAAAGTATGTACTTCTACCACCAATTTTAATATTTTCTATGAGTGTTCCACACACTTTACATTCTTGCCTTTCTCTTTTATGAACCATCAAATGTTGTTGAAATCTTCCCGTAACACCTAAAGATGAAGTATAACTTTTAATCGTAGTTCCTCCATCTTTAATCGCTGCATCAATTATTTTCTTACTAGCCTTAACTATTAAATCACACTCTTTTAAACTAATATCTTTACCAAGTTTATTTGGATTAATCCTAGCATCAAACATAACCTCATTAGCATAAATATTACCAAGGCCACTAATAATTGTTTGATCTAAAAGTAAACTTTTAATAGGTATATTCTTTTTATGTATTTTATCATATAAATACTCTTTAGTAAGTTTATCACTATTAGCTTCAATACCCTGTTTTTTAATAGCTTCCACTCTATCAATATCACTTTTTTTAACTAAATTCATTCTTCCAAATTTTCTTGTATCATGATATCTTAAATCTGTTCCATCATCAAAACTAATTATTATATGCTCATGTTTTATTATTTCATCTGTACTTTTCTTAACAAAATACTTTCCTTCCATTCTTAAATGACTAAGTAAATAATAATCATTTAAATCAAACATAAGCCATTTACCAATTCTATCAATATCAACGAATTTTCTACCTATCAAGATATTTTTAAAATCACTAATATTACTTTCAATAATTTTGGGATAAATTATATTTACATCTACTATTTTCTTATTTAAAATCATACTTTTTAAAGTATTTCTAACTGTTTCTACTTCTGCTATCTCTGGCATAAGCTAATTTCTCCCTTCCATAGAAAAATCTCGTGTTGCAACAATTATATCTTCTGGATAACTAAAATTAAATCCATGTAAGCGATTAATTGTTTCCGTAGTAACGTTTACATACGCATAATTTATTATATCACCAAAATCAGCCCAAGTAAGATCTAAATGATAAAATTCCCCATTAATTTTTACTAAATTCCATTCGTGATAAGCACCTGCATATGCCGAGTAAGATTCTAGACCTACCATATTTGCAATAAAATTAAATGCTTGAGCATAATTATGACATTGACCATACCCTAAAACTAGAGGGTAATATAAATCATGTGTTCCATTATAAGTACCTTCCGTACTTTTATAAACCATTTTTTTAATTAAAAATTCTGATATTTTAATTTCCTTTTCAAAATCCGTCATATCACTAGTTAAGGTACTTGCAAAATTTTCAGCAACTTCTTTGGCTTCTTTGTAAGTTTTTATATTATTTTTATTCCATTCATATCTTTGGAAACTTTCACATCTTACATATGTATCATTGCATCCACTTAGGCATGTATTATCAAAATCTCTTTCATAAATTATATCATTATCTTTAAACTCATACATATAAAAATTATTTAGACTATTATTTAATATTTTATCAAGAGATGATTCCATTACTTCTAAATTAGTTATATTGTTATTATAAAGTGTTGGCATATCTGTTAGATTATTTAATGAAGTAAGAACTGATACATCTTCGATTTCATTTGAAAATAAGCTAAGTCTTTCTAAAGATGTTAAGTTTTTTAATGGACTTATATCTTTGATTTTATTTAAGTTAAGACGAAGTATTTTAAGTTTAGTAAGATCCTTTAATTTACTTATGTCCTTGATGTTATTATTACCCATAGATAACGCCTCAAGATTTTTAAAATATTCTATTCCTGATATATCTTTGATATTTAAATTGTCTAAATAGAGACTTTTTATATTTAGGGCATCATTTATTTTTACTTCTTCGGTATTCATTATATTTTTTATAGCTTTTTCTAAGTTTTTATCTTTAAAAACTATTACATCACTTTCGATTATTTCTTCAGGAGTTTGGTTATCTTTGGCATTAAAATGTTCAATACCAAAGATAATCCCAAATAAAGACGTTATAATTAATAATATTATTATTACTTTTTTCATCATTTTGCCTCATACCAATTATTACCTGTATCTATTTCTACTTTTAAAGGTACATTTAACTTATAAACATTTTCCATTTCTTCTTTAACAATATTTTTTATTTTTTCAAGTTCTTCATTTTTACAATCTATTATTATTTCATCATGTACTTGAAGAAGTATTTTACTAGTTATGCCTTCATTTTTAAATCTATTATAAACCCTAATCATGGCTAGCTTCATAATATCAGCACTAGTACCTTGAATCGGTGTATTCATTGCCATTCTCTCACCCATTTGCTTAATCAAATAATTAGGATTATTAATTTCCTCAATAACTCTTCTTCTACCAAATAGTGTTGTAACTCCACCGGTCTTTCTAGCTTCTTCTATTCTCTTATCTGTATATTCTTTTACTTCTGGATAAAGTACATGAAACTTATCTATATATTCTTCTGCATCTTTTCTTGAAATATGTAAGTTTTCCCCTAAACCAAATCCACTTATACCATAAATTATACCAAATATTACAGCTTTAGCACATCTTCTCATTTGTTTTGTTACAGCTTCTTCAGGTACTGCGAATACTTCACTTGCAACATGTGTATGAATATCTTCATTATTATTAAAAGCTTCGATTAAACTTGGACATTTAGATAAAGATGCCATAACTCTTAGCTCCACTTGACTATAATCACTACTTAAAAAGCAATCATTCTCAGGAACAAAAGCTTTTCTTATCTTTCTTCCCAGTTCTTCACGCACAGGTATATTTTGTAAATTTGGATCAGTTGATGAAAGTCTTCCTGTTCTAGTTAATGTTTGCTTATAAATTGTATGTATTTTACCATCATCTAAAATATAGTTTGAAAGACCTTCAATATATGTACTTTTAAGTTTAGTTAAATTTCTATATTCAAGTATTTTTTCTACAATTGGATGTTTATCAACTAACTTTTCTAAAACTTTAACATCAGTTTTATAACCTGTTTTATTTTTCTTACCCTTAGCTATTTGTAATTTTTCAAAAAGAATTTCTCCAAGTTGCTTAGGACTACCAATATTAAATTCCATACCAGCTAGTTCATATATTTCTCTAGTTAAAAGTTCTATTTTTACACTAAGTTCTAAAGACATATCTTTAAGTACATCTTCCTTACAAATTATACCAGTAGTTTCCATATCAGCTAAAACTTTAACTAAAGGCATTTCTATATTTTTATATAAATCCATACATTTATTTTCTTCTAACTTTTTCTTATATTCATCATTATTATCATAAATAAATCTACTTCTTTTTATTACTTCCATTTCTATATTACTAAATTTATCCTTTTTCATATTTTCATAATATAGAAAGTTATCTTCGGTTTGATTTGCTAAATATGCTAAATCATCTTTAATATTTAAATTTAAAAGGTATGCTTCAATCATTAAATCATCTACATAATTTATATCTATTTTTGTATTGCATAATACTTTTTTAGCATCATATCCTATTACATCAAAAGACTTAATTTCATTAAGAACACTTATTACATTTTCACCATCAACATAATAATTATTTAAACTATCACTTATACCCATTCCAAGTATATGCCCAATATGATAGTTTTCATTATCAATCATTACTTCAATTGCTATTTTTTTATCTAATTTAATATTTTTTATACTACTTATTGTTTTATATTCAAGTGTTTTTTTAACACTTTTTGCTTCCATATTTTTTAAAAATGAAAAGAATTCTAAATCTTTAAAAAGTTCTATCAATTCATTAGTAACATTTGGTTCATATTTTAAATCTTCTAGCACTATATTTAAAGGTACATCTCTATATATAGTTGCTATTTTCTTGCTTATAAAAGCCATTTCTTTATCATTTTCTAGCTTTTCTTTTACTTTACCAGTTATATTATCTAAATTATCATATAAGTTTTCTAAAGATTTATACTCTTGCAATAATTTTAAAGCTGTTTTTTCTCCGATACCTTTTACCCCAGGAATGTTATCTGACTGATCCCCCATCAAAGCTTTTAAATCAATCATTCTAATTGGTTCAATACCATAATCAGCCATAAAAGATTCATGATTATATCTAATAAAACCACTTTGTTTTAAGAGTTTAACTTCTGTTTCATCACTAATTAATTGAAGTAAATCTTTATCACTTGATACTATAACTGACGCAAAATCTTTATCTTCTTCAGTCATTTTAACTATTGTACCTACGATATCATCAGCTTCATACGGTGCTAGTTCAAAATGCTTAATACCCATTTTATCAAGTATATCTCTAGCAATTGGCATTTGTATTTTTAATTCTTCCGGAGTATCTATTCTTCCTTCTTTATAAAAATCATATTCTTCTTTTCTAAAGTTTTTACCTATATCAAAAGCAACAGCCATATAACTTGGTTTTTCTTCCGCGATAATTTTATTTATCATTGAAACAAAACCAAATAAAGCATTAGTTGGCATTCCTTTAGAATTTTTCATCATATTGCCAGTATAAGCAGTTGCATAATAACTTCTAAACATTAAGTTATTTCCATCTATTAAAATAAGTTTTTTTACCATCCTTATCACCCTTATATATATAATACCATTTTAAGCAAGAAAAAGCTATAATTTTCAAAAAAATAGAAATGAAAAACTAACTCCATTTCTATTTTACAAAAAATACTATATAACTTAAGAATACTAAATATAAAATTAACACAATCCATCCATTAATCATGTCTTTCTTATGAGATTTATTTTTAATTCCTATAGCCATTGTGGCAAGATAACCACCAACTAAACCTCCAATGTGAGCACCATTATCAATGCCAGAAACCATAAAACCAATTAGCAAGTTAAATAAAATAACAGGTATAATTTGAGTTTTTATAGCATCATTTAAGTAAAGTCTGTAGTGATATCCAAAATAAAGTAAAGCTCCCATAAGACCAAATATTGCTCCACTAGCACCCGCAGATACAATATTACTTTCAGTAAAAACTAAAGACATTAAACTAGCACTTATGCTACTTACCAAATAAATAAAAACAAATTTCCATTTACCTATCAATGCCTCAACACTTGGTCCAATAACCCTTAAAGAATACATATTAACAAATAAATGAATTAAACCAACATGTAAAAATGCACATGTAAAAAGTCTCCATATTTCACCACTTTTAACAAGTATTATATTGTTAGCACCAAATTTAGCTAAAATATTGGCATCAAAGTTAATAAAATTACCACCATAAATAGCTATTACAAAATACATTACTAAACATATCAAAGATATAATATTTGTAAAAACTATTTTCTTCGGAGCAAATACATCACTAAATTTCTTATTTTCCTCTTCAGTCTTTTCATTTATATCATTAGTTACATTAATTATTAAATCAATTCCATCATTTGTCTCTAAAAGCTCTTCTTTAATATTTGGAAAAGCTTTATTTATATCAGGATTTTTTCTAACATCTTCAAGACTTTCTATACCAATAGTTTCTATGTTTTTTATATCGCCTTTATCAACCTTTTTACTAATGTCCAAACAAATATTTAAAGCATTTACCTTAAAAGACAATGTTTTTTTCCTTATTTGTTTCAAAACATGTTCCATTTTAAACATTTCAAATTTATATTGTTCTTCATTTATAACTCTATTACAAGTTATTCTTATTATTCTATATGGCCCATCTAAATTTTCTAACCAAATTTCATCTTTAACTCCTTGAACTTGTATCGGAGCATAATTTTCTTTAGTTACAAAATAATGAACCAAACTCATCATAATCTGGTCGCTTTTTCGTATTGTTAAATTAGGCATTAAATCCATCTCCCTTGTCATAATATTTTACAATAAATCATATCTTTAGTAAAGAGGTGATACAATTGTTTATCTTTCTTTACATATTAAGTTTAATATTCATAGTTTCTACTTTACTTAAAATAAATAATTTTCATTTATTTGATGATACTATAATTTTTTCAGCATTAACTAACTATTTACTTATATTTTCAAATTTAATATTTCTTTTTTATTTTGAAAATTATCTATTTTCTTTTATTAATTCTATTCTACTTATTATTTTTTCTATTTTACTATTACATGATTTTAAAAGAATATTAGGTTATTTGCCTATTACTTCTATACCATATTTACTTATAAATATTTATATACTAATTTCTACTTTTCTAAATCTTTTATAAAGTTTTCAAACGTCTCTGGTAGTTTTGCTTCAAATTCTAAGATTTCACCTGTAATAGGATGTTTAAACTTTAAATAAGCAGAATGAAGAAATTGACCAAATTCTGTACATTTTTTACCTGAATAAACTGGATCATTATGAACTGGATAACCTATATAAGATAAATGAACTCTAATTTGATGCGTTCTACCTGTTTCAAGTACTAATTTTACTAAAGTATAATCTTTATATTTTTTTAAAACTTCAATATTAGTAATAGCTTTTTTTCCATCACTTCTTACTTCCATTTTATCAAAAAATTGTTTACTTCTGCCAATCGGAGCATCCACTATAGCTTTTTCTTGAGGAAAAACACCATCTAAAAGAGCAATATATTCTCTATGTACTCTCTTATTTTTAAAATCTTCTGCCAGTATTTCATGTGCTTTATCATCTTTAGCAACTAACATAAGACCACTGGTATCTTTATCAAGTCTATGTACTACTCCAGGTCTAAAATCTTCACCTTTACTCAAAGTCTTATTATAGTAAAGAAGACCATTAACTAAAGTATTATTAAAATTACCTGCTCCAGGATGCACCACTAAACCACTTGGTTTATTGATAACCATTAAGTATTCATCTTCATAAACTATATCTATATCCATTTTAGTTGCTTCTAAATTCATTTCTTTAACAAAACCATCTTTTATTAAAATATTATCATTTTCTTTCACTTTATATGATGGTTTAATATTCTTTTTATTTACTAATATATAACCATCTTCGATCATTTTAGTAATTGTTTCTCTACTATAATCAGTTACACTAGCTAAATATTTATCAATTCTTACATCACTTTCATTTACTTTTATTTCCATATTTATCTTCTCCCCTATAAATTGCATATATAATAAGAATAAATCCAACCACTATCGCCATATCTGCTAAATTAAATACTGGAAATTCATACCCACCAATATAAAATTTCAAGTAATCAATAACATAACCAAATCTAATTCTATCACATAAATTGCCTAAAAGCCCCCCATAAACTAAACCAAATGCAACACTATTTCTTTTACTTTCTTTAAAACCTTTTTGATACATTATTAAAAATACTAAAGAAATAATAGCAATTACAATTAATAAAATTCTAGACCCTTCAAAAGTACTCCATGCCGCACCATCGTTATAAACTTTAGTTAAATAAAAAAATCCCGGAATAATGCTTTTTAAAATTCCATAATAAAATGACTTATCAACTATATATTTAATAAGTATATCAAATAAAAAAACAATAATAGCAATAATCAAACTTTTTTTCTTCATGCTATTATTGTAACACATTTTTTACTTATTTACTAGTATACAATCTGTACCTATTTTAGTTATATCTTGAAAAGTAAAACTTATTTCACCAGTTTTTAGTACTTTTCTAAACAACTTTTTATTTTCTGCAACTAAGCTTATAATTTTTCCAGTATTATCTACCTCAGCATCAACAATTCTACCCAAATTTATACCAGTTTTTACACTAATTATATCTTTATTTTGAAGTTCACTTAAATACATAATATCCACCACTTAATTATATGCATTATTTAATTAATCTACGAACATTTATAATTGCACTTTTTTCAAGTCTAGATACTTGAGCTTGACTTATTCCCATTTCATCAGCAATTTCCATTTGTGTTTTACCAATCATAAATCTTTGCAATAATATATCTTTTTCTCTTTCTTTAATTTTTAAAAGTGCTTTTCTTAAAGATATAATCATATCTTTATCACTATTTTTATCTTTAGTATCAGCAAGTTGATCAAATAAATAAATTGTATCACCACCATCATTATAAATCGGTTCAAATATTGAAGCTGGATCTTTCATTGCATCCATAGCATAACCAATTAAATACTCATCAATTCCAAGTTCTTTGGAAATAACTGATGCCGGTGGTTCCACACCATAATCACTTACATATTTTTCTTTAAATTTAATAATTTGATAAGCTAAATCTTTAGTGCTTCGACTAACTCTAACTAGAGTATTATCTCTGATGTATCTTTTTATTTCTCCCACAATAAGGGGCACCGCATACGTAGATAGCTTAAGACCATAAGATAAATCAAAATTATCAATTGCTTTAATAAGACCAATAACACCAACCTGAAATAAGTCATCTAAATTAACATTACCTTTATTAAAAGTTCTAAGTACACTTAAAACAAGTTTTAAATTGCCATTTATAAGTCTATCTTTAGCATCTAAATTTCCCATACGATATTCTACAAACAAATTAGTCATTTCTTCATTACTTAAAACTTCTATTTCACTTGTATTAATACCAGTTATATCAACTTTATATTTTGCCATATTTAAGTCCTTTCCTCTTATTTATGGCATATTTTTTTATAATTTATACATTTAAATTAAAATAATAATTAAGTACTTCCAGCATTTCTTTTGCTATACCTTCACTATCACCACAAGCATTAATATTATCATTTATGACACATTTAACTATATCAAGGGGTACATACCTTAAACTAAAATTACCATCCAACTCTTCATCAGTATAATTTGTATTTTTTAAAATAGGTACTCTATCATCCTTTATTACATAATAATAAATTATTAATTTAGTATTTACTTTCTCACTTGGATAATCTTTAAAATATTTTTTTAAAATTGCAAAAGCCTCTAAATTATCTGTATCAAAAACAAGACCAGTTTCTTCCTTAAGTTCCCTTTTTAAAGCAGGAAGCAATTCTTCATTATTCTCAACATGGCCTCCAGGAAACTGATATTCTGAGTAAGAATGACCTAATAATATTTTATTATCACTAGTTATAATTAAAGCTTTAACTCTAGTAATTACATTATTTATTTCTTCTTCACCTATATTACTTTTATTTTTTACTATTTCTATCATTTAAATTCACCTATTTTATTCTACCAAATATGACAATAATTTACAAATTTTTATTGTAATAAATAATAATTTTTGTTAATATATTAATAGAAAGGAGCTAAATAATATGCAAAATTATGAATATTTAATTGGAGAAACAACAAACACAGCAAATAAAATTGTTGGTACAGCTGTATGGACTGCTATAGCATTTGTAATAGCTATTGCAGCTGGCATAATGATTTACTTTATGTTTGTTAAAGATAATAAACCTGTAAGTAAAAATCTTCAAAAACTAAAAGATTTATTAGATTTTAAAACAATGCTTATAGAACCTATTTTAAAAATTGTTTATATAATAGCTACAGTATTTATTATTTTATTCTCATTTGGTTTTATATCAATTAACTTCGTTTCATTCTTAATGGTTTTAATTCTAGGACCAATTGGTATAAGAATTGTTTATGAACTTATGATGATTAACATTATGATTTGGAAAAATACCAAAGAAATAAACGATAATATCAAAGTCAAAAATAATGCATTACCAAAAAGTACAAAAACAACTAATAAAGCTGAAAAAGAAGAAAAATAACTTGAAAAAACCTCATTTCACTTAAGAAATGAGGTTTTATTTTTTTAAAATGGCATCTTGCCACTAGACATTTTCTTCATCATATCTTTCATCATATCAAATTGTTTTAAAAGTCTATTTACTTCTTCAACACTTCTACCACTACCTTTAGCAATTCTTTGTTTACGAGATGCTTTTAGTATTTCCGGTTTTCTTCTTTCTTCTGGTGTCATTGACTGAAGTATTGCTTCAACATGTGCCAAGTCTTTTGGGTCAATTGAAAAGTTATTAAGTCCTATTTTACGAGCCCCAGGAAGCATTTTCAAAATATTTTCAAGTGGTCCAAGCTTTTTAATTTGTTTTAAATTATTTAAAAAGTCATTTAAATCATAAGTACCTTTTTTCATTTTTTTAGCTTGCATCATAGCTTCATCTTCATCAATTACATCTTCAACTTTACTAACTATTTCAAGAATATCTCCCATATCTAGAATACGTTCGGCCATTCTTTCAGGATAAAATTCACTTAAGCCATCCATTTTTTCACTAGTACCAACAAACTTAATAGGTATATGTGTTAAATGTCTTACAGACAATGCAACACCGCCTTTTGTATTACCATCAAGTTTAGTTAAAATACACCCAGTTAAACTAAGAGAATCATTAAATCCTGTAATAACATTAATAGCATCTTGCCCCATTGAACCATCTATAACAAGTATTTTTTCATGAGGATGTACAAGACTATCTACATCTTTTAACTCTTGCATTAGTTCTTCATCTATTTGAAGTCTACCTGCAGTATCTATTATAATGTAATCATTTTTATTATTACTTGCATATTCTAAAGCATCACTAACTATTTTAGTAACAGAAGCATCTTCACTAAATACTTCAACATTTAACTCTTTACCAATAGTTTTAAGCTGTTCAACCGCAGCAGGTCTATAAATATCTGCAGCAACAAGTAATGGATTTTTACTAAACTTTTTTCTTAAATAATTTGCTAGTTTACCAGCAGTTGTAGTTTTCCCACTACCTTGAAGCCCAACAAGCATTAAAATTGTTGGTTTTTTTAAAGTTTCCAAAGGAACATAATCTCCTCCAAGTAAAGAAACAAGTTCATCTTTAACAATTTTCAAAAACAATTCATCAGGTTTTAAACTCTTCCCAACTTCTGCATCAAGGGCTTTTTCTTTTACATCACTAACAAATTCTTTAACAACTTGATAATTAACATCAGCTTCTAAAAGAGCAATTCTAATTTCTCTAGTTGCATCACTTATATTTTCTTCTGTAATTTTTCCCATGCCTTTAATATTTTTTAAGGCATTACTAATTCTATCTCCCATGTATTCAAACATATTATCACTTCCTTATATATAGAAAATATTACTATAATTTTTATTTAAAATCAACTAATTTCACATTTTTCCAAGGAATGCTGACCCAAAACTTCACATTTTTCGAACGAATAACGTTTTACAAAGTTTTTTTTAAGTGATATACTTATAATAAGGTGATAACATGACAAAGAGAAAAAAGATAAAAAAAGGACCAATTAAATTTATATTAACACTAATATTTTTAGGTTTAATAATTGGCACTACTTTCTATATTTATCAAAACAAAGGTGATAATGCAGAAAAAGTATCAAGTCAAATAGATAAACTAATGTCTAAAAACAATATAAAAAAGCAAGATTATTCTAAAACCTTAGAATATGTCTTACTTAATAATATTTATAACGAAAAATATCTAAAAGAATACAAAGATATTAAATTTAATAAACAAAGTAATTTTGAAGAAGTACTTACTACTTTTCTTCCCAAAGGTTATTCTGGTAAAGAAATAAATTATATATTTAATTTAAGTAATAAAAATATAGAAATATTAAAAGAAGAAGATTATGTTGATATAACAAATTACTATAAATTCAAAAACTTTGATGCCAGCAAAATAAGTAGATATAATACTTATAAAGAAAAAGAAAAAGTTAGCTATGAAGATGCTGTAACCAGAGTTAATCTAAAACTAGACTTACCTGTTTATACGGATACAAAAGAAGTTAAAGATGCTGATAGCTTACTTGTTTTAGTAAACAAATATAACCATTTACCTAAAAATTATAAACCAAAAGATTTAACATATGTTGATGGAGCTTATGGAAATAAAGTTCCAATGCGCTTAGTCATTAAAGATGGATTTGAAAAGCTTCAAAAAGCTACTAAAGATGAATTAAATATTAACTTAATGCCCACAACAGCATTTCGTGATGAATCATTTCAAACAACCCTTTATAATAAATATGTTTCTAAAGAAGGAGTAACTAAAGCCGATACTTATTCTGCAAGACCAAGTTACTCGGAACATCAAACTGGACTTTCAATTGATTTAAAAAATACAGCTTTATCAAATATTAGACTTACAGATGAAAATTATACATGGCTAGAAAATAATGCTTACAAATATGGATTTATTATTAGATTCCCAGAAAATAAAGAAAACATAACACTATATCAATTTGAAAATTGGCACATACGTTATGTTGGCACTGATGCTGCTAAAATTATTTATGATAATAAATTAACTTTGGAAGAATATATTGATTTATATGAAACTGAATATTAATCAAACATAAAAGTACTTGCTTATCAAGTACTTTTATTATTTTTATCTTCTCTTAAATTTTTTTCTTTTTAAAGCTAATTCTTCTTTTAGCATATTTATTGGCACTACAGATATACCTTTTTCATTACTTATTTTTTCACAAAAATATGTATGGCTTAAAATATCTTCTGATATATTGGTATAATAGTTTTCTCTTTCTTCATCACCAACAATATCTGCAGATTTATCAAATACATTTACATTTTTGGAAATAGCTGTTTTATTAAAACCGATTAAACTTGGTAATAACATAAATAAACCATTATTTTCAACAATTGCAAATTCTCTTCCAGTAACTACATCTAATGCTTTATAAAAACCATCTCTTACCTTTAATAGTTCTATATAAAGTTCAAAAGGCTCATTTAATTTTGTTTTCACAAAAACATCATTGCCACTTTCATCTAAAGTTCTTTTCCAATAAATCATTCCTTGTACATCAAGTACATAACCTTTCCATTTTTTAAACATATTTAAACCTCCTTACTTTTCTACTTCTTCTTTATATCTTAAATATGCTGTATCCCAAAGTTTATAATTTTTATCACCACGATGATCTTCTAAAAGATTAGTATCTTTTAGAAGATTACCTATTACATTTGATGCTTTTAAAGCTCCAAAGTAATTTAAGTGACCTCCCTCATCTTTAGTATCAGTTTTCCAATTTATATTTAAATCATATTTATTTAAATTTATAAAGGTAAAACCTAATTCTTTACTTAATTCATTAAACTTTTTATCTCTTTGATAATTCCATGAGTTTTGTGAAGGAAAACCTATTATTATAAGTTTAGTATTATATTCTTTAGCCAAATCTACAAACTTTTTTAAATATTCTAGATTGCTTTCAATCATAACATATTCTTTATCATTTTCTTTCATATAATCTAAAAACTGACCAGACTTAATAGTTTTATTTAACTTATATCCTTTTTGAATACTCATTATACCATAATCAGAAAACAATACATTTTTCCAATTATTATGATAATTTAAAAGAGGCATAGCTTTTTTTAAAGCCCTTTCATATTTTACATACCATTTTCTTTTTCTAGTATTTCTAAAAAACATATTTCCACCAAGTATTGCCACCTTTGGCTTTTGACTTTCCATAGCAACCTTATAATAGTCATAAGCATCCGGAAGTATAAAAGCAGCTTCTGCACAATCAAAGACAGTATAGCCATACTTTCCGTATATTTCCATTGGTATAACAGATGAATAAACAAGACTATCACCAACAATAATGGCATCAACAGAATTTTTAGCCTCACCAAGTATTTCATACTCACTCGTTTTAATTAAACCAAATTCTTTAATGTTTTCTTTAGGTAAAAGTAAATATGAAAAACCATAATATAGAAAAATAAATATTGCTATAAAAATAACACTTTTAAATAAATTTTTCATTTTACCTCCTTAAAAATCTGCATATATTGGATCAACCGGAGCATATCCAGGACCAAAAGCACCAAAAATAATAATTGAGAATATTAACAAATAATAAATAAACCATCTAAAGACTATATTTTTATTTGCAAGTTTTTCTCTTACTGAAATACCTTTTTCTCTTAAAACACTTATTACAAATATAGCTATTAAAGCAACTATAAGAATAAATAAATCTGGCACATCAAGCCCTAGACTTGAAATTTCCCATGAACTAACTTTATAACTTGTAAATATTTTTTTAATCATTATAAAGGCACTATTTACAGTTTCTGCCCTAAAGATTAGTTCACCTAAAATAACTAAAAATATTGTTTTAATTATTTGTAACCCTTTAAGTATTTTACTATTTTGAATATTTAATTTAACATATAACTTATTAAAAGGCGTTCTTGAAATATTACCAATTGAAATCATAACAAAATGATATAAACCAAATAAAATATATGTCCAACCTGCTCCATGCCATAAACCATTCAAGAGCCATACCACTAAAAGAGCAACTGTCCCACTTAATAAAGGTCCATAATGATTACCTAGTAACTTTCTTAAGCTATTAGTCATTTTCTTCATTGGTTTAGATAGTGATGTTGGATAATAAATATAATCTTTAAACCATGTTCCTAAACTAATGTGCCATCTTGTCCAAAATTCAGATATATTTTTACTAAAAAATGGTTGTTTAAAGTTTTCAGGAACATTTACATTAAAGATATTTCCAATACCACATACAACATCCATAGCACCAGAAAAATCCATATAAAGCATAATGGTGTATGATAAAGCTCCTAAGAATATAACTGGACCAGAATATTCCATATAACCACTAAATACTGTTTTAACAAGAATATTAAGTCTATCTGCTATAACTATTTTCTTAAATAATCCCCATAATATTCTTTGTAAACCAAAACATAAATTTTGATATGTTATTTTATTTCCCTTAAACAAATCTTCTGCAGTATCACTATATCTTGTAATTGGACCTTCCATAATACTTGGAAAGAAAGACATAAAAAGTGCTACTCTAAAGAAATTTTTATCAGCTTCTATTTTACCATTATAAACATCAAAAAGGTATGATAAAGCTTGTAATGTATAAAAAGATATTCCAATCGGAGCAATTAATCTAAGTATACTAAACTCATAACCAGCATTAAATAAATTAAGTAATAAATTAATATTAATTGTAAAAAACTTTAAGTATTTAAATACAAATAAGAAAGATACATTAATTAATAAACAAAGTATTAAAACTAATCTTTTTTGTCTTTTATATTTTTCTTTGATACTCTTTTTATCATCACTATTACAATTACTTAATTCAATATTTTTCTTATCATCTATTTTCTCCATCCATAAGGTGCTTAAATAAATAGTTATTATTGTAATTACAATAAACAAAACTCTCCAACCACTTAACAAATAAAAAAATAACAAACTAGATAATAATAAGACATAAGGTCTTACTTTCTTTGGAAACAAATTATAAAATAATATTACAATCAAAAAGAAATAATTATAATATTTACTTAACACACTATGCATAATACTACTCCTTCAAACATATTTGTATTATATCAAATCTCTAATAAAAAGTCATTAAATATATTTATCTTTTAAAAGTTTTAAAATATACATCTTTTAATCTATCACTAGAAACATGAGTATAAATACCAGTTGTGCTTAAATTAGCATGACCAAGAAGTTCTTGAACAGTTCTAATATCTGCGCCATTATTAAGTAAGTGAGTTGCAAATGTATGTCTAAGAGCATGAGGTGTAACATGAGTCTTAATAGAAATATGTTTCATAATATCCCTAACAATATACTCAACTTCTTCTATAGTTAATTTTTCTCCCCTTTTATTTGTAAATAAATATCCTTTTCTATCTTTATTTTTTAAATAATCTTCCAAATACTTACTTGCATAGTCACCATAATATACAATTCTTTCTTTACTTCCCTTACCCATTACTTTAATAGTTTTACTACTAAAATCAATATCACTTATTTTAATATTTACCATTTCCCCAACCCGACAACCAGTTGAATAAAACATTTCAACTAATAGTCTTCTTTCTAATCCCTCATAATTACTCGTATCAATAGATGCAAGTAATTCTTCTATTTCAGTATAATTCAAATAATTAGGAAGTTTCTTTTCCAATTTAGGATTTTTTACATTTAAAAATATATTACTTTTAACAAATCCTTTTTCAAGTAAATAATTATAAAATGTTCTAAGAGCACTTATTCTTCTAGATATAGTAGTATTTTTCAAATTACATGTATCCAAATATTTAAGATATCCTCTTACATGAGTATTTTTTATATTTAAAAAATCTATATTACTTTTATTAACATATTTAAAAAAATCAGTTAAATCTAACTGATAATTTTTAATAGTATAATCTGAATAATTTAATTCTTTTTTTAAAAAATATAAAAAATTATCTATTTCTTTCATCATTAATATCTCTTTCAAACCAAATACTTCTTAACTCATCATATTGT
Source organism: uncultured Bacilli bacterium (assembly GCA_934101795.1). Taxonomy (GTDB): domain Bacteria; phylum Bacillota_I; class Bacilli_A; order RF39; family UBA660; genus Onthocola_B. Next base: position 136,664 of record CAKORY010000001.1, on the reverse strand, counting down.
TTTTGTAAACTTTCACGTTTTTTTTCTAATTCAGCATTTCTTCTTCTAGCATAAACTATATCATTTTGTAACTCAGCTTTTACATCATAACGAGTTCCGATAGTATTTATCATACTTTCGCTATATTGAATATCTTCTAATAATCCATCAATTTCTGCTTTAATTTTACTTAACTCATTTCCTATAAGAAATGTAAAATCAGCATCGGTAATAGGATTCATTAAAGTTACTTCTTCATCAGTTAATCCTTCAGTTTCTTCTGGATGACTACTACGATATTCTTCAACTAAAATTTTTTGATATTGTTGTTTTTTTTCTTCTAAAGTCATACTATTCCGCCTTTTCTATACGTATATAACCCTTTAATTCTTTTTCTAAATTATTATTTTGATTTTCACTTAAATTAACATAAGTAACTTTAGCATTCCATCTTTCTGTAAGTTCAGTATCTGTGGTTATTTCTCTATTTTTAGTTATATAATATTTACCAGTTGTGGTAGTTATATCAAAGCCTTTAATAGTATTACCTTTACCATCAACTACACTTACATAATTTAAACCTTCAATACTAGTTACTTCATTTCCATTATAATCTTTAACTTCAAGTATTAATTCAGGTTTTTCTGAAGGTGTTGAATAAGTTAAAGTATTGCTTTCAATATTTAAAAACAAATTATATTTAACACTAGCAGCTATATCACCTTCACTATGTCTTAAATACACTCTTGCAAATGTTTCTGATGATAAATTACCCATTCCTTCTGCAAAATTAAAAGTATCAGGATAAATACTTATAGGATTTCCAGCATCAAAAAGCATATAATTAAGTGTTGCAGTTTTTGCTTCTAATTTAGGGGATACATGAGCCACCCTAACCATTGTAAAGTATGCATATGTTGCCCCAGTTACTAAAGTAAGAAGTGCTACCACATATAACCCTAAAATAATATTTCTTGTCTTTTTATTCATTATATCACCTTTTCTATTCTTAATAGTATAAACCATAACAAATTATAGTTTATCATTACATGATTAAGGCTTTCAACTGAACACAAATATTTCCTTTACCATAACTTAATTATATAATAATTTGTCACTTTATTCAATTGTTTTTTATTTATTTTTAAAATAATGTTGCCAAAGATATAATTTTAATGTAAAATTAATATAGAGAGAAGGTATAAAAATGACAAATGATATTAATGATTTAGATTATACAGTTGATGTTTTATTTAACAAAGATGGCACAAAAAAATATGACAGAATTGATAATATTGTCAGAAAAAGTACTAATTGTACCCCAACTAGAAATATAAGAAGAAAAAAACAAAAACCAAAAGGTATAAATGAACTAGCTAAAAAAGCAATTATATTTGTATCACTTGGAGCAGGACTTATTGTTGGGGCAAATGCATTTAAAGATGGTATAGATAATTTAAATAAAACTCAGGAAGTAAGAAACACAATTGGTAGTTCAGTTAGTGAAAACACCGAATATTTTGGATATAATCCAAATGAAGAAAGACCATACTGGGATTATAACACACATAATATGGCCGAAGATATATTAGATAAAAATAAAGAATTTGATATTGATACTAGAATATATGGCTGCTACAGTAATCTAAATGAATATAAGAAAAATGAATTTATGGATGAAATATTTAGAAATATGAGTAGATTAATTGGTGATTCTCCAGAAAAATATACAGAAGAAGAAATTAAAGCTTGTTTACATAGTTCATTTGATGAATATCTAGAAAGTAAAAATATAACTTTAGAAGATTATACTAAATTAATGGAAAAAGTTATAAAAGCTTATGTTAAAGAAGATAAATCACAAGAAGAAATTAATAATTTACTTAAAGAATTAAACGGAGGTTCAAGATGAACGAAAATATTGAAGTAGTAACACTTGAAGATGGCAAAGACTACATGGTTACGGCAGAATTAGAAATTAATAATATAAAATATTTATTTTTAACAAACGAAGATGATGTTGCAGATTTTTGTTTAAGAAAAATAAATACAATTAATAATAATGAATATCTAGTTGGTTTAAATGATAAAGAAGAAGTAATAAAAGTATTACAAAAATTTGCAAATAAATTTAAAAATGAATAAAGCAATTGCTTTATTCATTTTTTATTTTAATATTGTCTGCCAATATATAATCTTGTTTTAGCTTCCTTACCACATACAGTACATGGACCTGTGACTTGTTCATTTTCAATTAAGCATCTAGACTTAATACCAAATTCATCTTTAATTTTATTTTCACATTCTACATTACCACACCAATTGATTTTAATAAATCCACCATCTTTAGTGGTAGCAAGTGTCTTTAATTCTTCATAAGTTTTAGCATCATAAATCATACTATCTCGTCTAGCTTTAGCTCTTTCAAACATATCTTTTTGAATAATATCAAGAAGTTCATTTAATTTAGGAATAACTTCTTCGAAAGAAACTTGTACTTTTTCTAAAGTATCTCTTCTAACTAAGGTAACTAAATTATTTTCTAAATCTCTTTTGCCAAGCTCTATTCTAACTGGATACCCTTTTACTTCAGCTTCAGCAAATTTAAATCCTGGAGTTTTATCTCTTTCATCAACTTTAAATGTAATATTATTATTTTTAAGACTAGACTTTAATTCTTCAAGCTTTTCTGAAACATCACCAATTGGAATAATAATTGTTTTAAATGGTGCAATTCTAGGTGGAAGAACAAGTCCATGATCATCACCATGAGTCATTATAATAGCACCGATCATTCTTGTAGTAACTCCCCAACTAGTTTGATATGGAGTTTTTTGTGTATTATCTTTATCAGTAAATTTAATACCAAAAGCTTTAGCAAAATGATTTCCAAAATAATGACTTGTACCATTTTGAAGAGCATAACCATTATACATCATGGCTTCCAAAGTATATGTTTCTTCAGCTCCAGCAAATTTTTCCTTATCAGTTTTCTTTCCTGTTATAACTGGAAGTGCTAAATAATCTTCTTGAAACTTTTTATAAACATTAAACATTCTAAGTGTTTCTTCTCTAGCTTCTTCAGCAGTTGCATGCATTGTATGGCCTTCTTGCCAAAGTATTTCTCTGCTTCTAAGAAATGGTCTAGTAGTTTTTTCCCATCTAACAATTGTACACCATTGATTATAAAGAATCGGTAAATCTCTATAAGTATTAATTATTTTTTTATAATGATCACAAAATAAAACTTCACTAGTTGGTCTTACACACATTCTTTCTTCAAGTTTTTCTGTTCCACCATAAGTAACCCAAGCAACTTCAGGAGCAAAACCTTCAACATGTTCTTTTTCAATATTTAAAAGTGACTCAGGAATAAACATAGGCATTTGCACATTTTCATGCCCAGTTTCTTTAAACATTCTATCTAACACTTTTTGCATTTCTTCCCAGATAGCATAACCAAGTGGTCTTATAATCATACTACCCTTTACACTTGAATAATCTACTAAATCAGCTTTTTTACATACATCTGTATACCATTTAGCAAAATCTACATCTCTATTTGTTATATCTTTTACTTCCATAAATTAAACCTCCATTTATAATTCTAACATATACCCATCTGCATTTTCAATTGATTTTATATTATATTTATCAAACGAATTTTCCAAATAATTATAAGCATCTTTATTTACTATTATTTTTTTATAACCTAATTCTTTTATTTTTTTTATAATTAGTTTTATTTTTATATTTTTATTATTTTTATCAGAATCAATAATTTCAACTTTTTTCATTCCATCATCTTTTGAAATAATTATCAAGCATCCCAACAACTTATTACTTGCCTCTTTGCGAAAAAAATATATATCATTATTTGTATTTATCAAATATATTTTATTAGCTGATATTTGACTTTTAAATTCATTTAAATCATTTTCATCAATATCAGGAATTCTAACTAATTCCAATATTCTCATAAACTGCATAACATAACTTAATATCAAAAATAACAAACATATAATAAAATAGAAACAAAAAAATCCATAATATAAGCCATGACCAACAGCGTCCCAACTTCCAGAAGGCCGCGTCTTGATTTTATAGAAACAATATAACAAGCCAAACAACAATAAAATGGGAAATATAATTTTATTTTTAATTCTATTTTGAATTATCATAATAATTGTAGCAACACCTATCATTGTAATTGGTGACATAAAAATATAAACTAAAATATCATTCATTTTTCTACTCCTTTTATATCTCTAACACATAACTATCTTCATCTTCAATAGATTTTATATTATAATAATTAAGTGATTCTTTTAAATAATCATAATTTTCTTTATCTACGATTATCTTTTTATAACCAAGTTCTTTTAGTTTCTCTAATATCAATTCAAATTTTCTATTCTTTTTTAATATATTTCTATTATCTAAATCTACAACGTCTATTTCACATGTATCATCACTCTTTTTATCAATTACTAAACAACCATATATTTTTCCATACATATCTTTTTTTAAATAATAAATATCATAATTACTATTATGCAAAAACTTTTTATTTTCTGGCATTTTATTTTCAAATATTTCTTTTGGTTTTTTTCCAATATCTTTAAATGCAATTAATATACCTGAAGTTTTATATAAACACACTATAGAAATTATTAATGCTATAATTAAATAAAATATACCAAAACCATAAAAAGCAGCACAACCTATTGATTCAAAAGTTCCACCTGAACATGTTTTAGTTTTAAAATAAGTATTAATTAACACTATTCCAATCAAAATAGGAATTATAAACTTAAATTTTAATTTATCTTGCAAAAATATAATAATTTCTGCAATTAACAAAGGAACAATTATAAATATAATTAATAATTCAATCAAAATTATCACTCCAATTCATATTTTTATATCTCTAACACATAACTATCTTCATCTTCAATAGATTTTATATTATAGTAATTAAGCGATTCTTTTAAATAATCATAATTTTCTTTATCTACGATTATCTTTTTATAACCAAGTTTCATTAGTTTTTTTACTATTACTTTTGTTTTAGTTTCTTTTCTCTCATTTTCATAGGTGTCATCCATTATAATACTTAATTTATATTCATTATTATTCATCTCATTAAATGTTAGGTAACCTACTACCTCTCTAAAAGGTTTAACTTTAATACAATAAACATCTCCATTAGTAACCGAAATTACATTATTATATCGATTAATTTTTTCTTTTTTTAAATATACTATAGTAAATCTTTCCAAAAAAATAAGTGAAATTAAAAAACATAATGCTAAATTTGGAATAATTATAAGTGTAATAATAAAATAAAATTGTTCTTCCGCACTTGTACTTGCTGAAAATCCACTTGGTTTAAAATCTAACTGATTGGCAAAAATTAATGAGCAAACCATACATAACGCCAAAAATATTGGTAATATATATTTAGATACACTTCCTTTTAAATTTGATTCTATGGCTAAAACAATTATCCAACTTATTATTAAAAAAATTCCATAACCAGCTTCAAATCCAAGCAAAACACCAAACAAAGCATTTGATAAAACAATATATAATACATATGCAAACGTTAATATAAAGATTAATATAGATATTGTTTTCAAAAAATCTTTAATATATTTCATAATTAACTTTCCTATTCTGCTTTAAATTCTTTTAATTCATTATCTTCAGTTAAAATTTTATTTACTTTTTGTGTAGCATCATTTAATTTTTCACCACAATACTTAGCTAATTTCATAGCTTCAGTATATTTATTAATAGCATCATCTAAATTAACATTGCCACTTTCTAATTCTTTAACTATAGTTTCAAGTTCTTGTAGTGAACTTTCAAAATTTTTATTTTCTTCCATATTATTTTTCCTTTCTTTTTTATTATATCATTTATTTTAATAATTTACTATTGCTAGTTATTTTGTTTTTATTTTCTTTTTCTAATACTTTTAAACTTTTTTCTGGAGTTGGATAATCTTCTGGCATTGTTCCTCCTAGTTCTTTTATAGTATTTCTTATTTTTTTACCTACTTCGTAGTGTACATCATTTGCATTTACTTCTCCATTGACATTATCTCTTTTTAATTTTTGTTCTGTTTGAGAAATTCTAAAAAGATTTGCTATTAATTCATCACTACCCATATTATCTAAGATATCTTCTCTATATCTTAATCCTTTTCTTTTGGCAATATCATTAGCAGTCTCACCATTATATAACCCTTTATAACCAGCATTATGAAATTTATCAAAGTTCTTTACTCCCGCATCTTTAGCTGCTTGGTTCAAAGAATAATTACCTTTTTTAGTTAAATTTCTTTGATAAAATTTTTTTTCATCTTCTGTTAAACTAGAATATTCTCTTTCTGAAATTTCTTGTTTTCTAGTTTGAACTGCAAAATAAGTTTGAGCAAGAGCTATCGTCTTCTTTCTTGAATCACCATTTTGAGCAATTAAGTAACATGCATAACGTGATAATTTATAATCTTCAATTTTTCTTTTTGTTTTAGAACCTATTTCGACCATTTTGCCGACATCGGCAAAATGGTCTTCAACATTTAAATTACTTAGTTGACATGAAATTTTAGCTTTGTCCATTACTTCATCAAATCTCCTCCATTGAGAATAATTTAATACTTTTTGTAGGTCTCTTGCAAACCAATATTCATTACCATTTTCATCAACATGCTTTACATTTTCAAAAATACTATTATTTAACATTAATTCATTCATTTTTCACTCCCCCTTAAATTGTATTTACCAATTATTTATTTAACTTCACCTTTTTTCCAATAAATCTTACAATTTTTCCGGCATGGGAAAAATGGTATAACAACACTATTTTTCTACAACTTTAGCCTTAATAGCCCCTTCATGTAACTTAACATTAATTAAATCACCAACATTTACATCATTACTAGACTTAATTACTTTATCATTAATTGTTGCAAGTGAATATCCCTTTTCTAAAATACCTAAAGGATTAACAAGTTTTAAAGTATTAATAAGTAGATTATATTCATTTTTCTTCTTATCAATTAAACTCATTGGATTTTGAAGAGCAACAGACATTTTTACTTTATTAAGTTTTACTTCATTATTTTGAATTATTACTTTAATATCTTTATTTAAATTGTCTATTAAAGTATCTAGTTTTTGTTCCTTCATTTCATACATGGTCATTGGATTTTTTAAAATGAAACTATTTTTTAAACTTCTCCATTTAATAAACTTAGTATTAACCATGTTTTTAATATTCTTATTAAGTCTAATTTTATAATTATTAAGCAAAGTATTAATATCTAACACAGTTGGCACTGCCATTTCTGCTGCCCCGGTCGGTGTTGGAGCTCTCAAATCTGCCACAAAATCGGCGATTGTCCAATCAATTTCATGACCAACAGCACTTATAATCGGGGTTTTACATTCATAAATAGCATGAGCAACAATTTCTTCATTAAAGGCCCATAAGTCTTCAATAGAACCTCCACCACGACCAACAATAATTGTATCAACACCAAATTCATCTGCTCTTTTAATTTGTCTTACAATATCTGGTGCTGCATCTTTACCTTGAACTAAACATGGAAAAAGTATTGCTTCACAAACTGGATATCTTCTTCTTATTGTACTCATAATATCCCTTACAGCTGCTCCAGTTGATGCTGTAATTACCCCAATTTTCTCAGGAAACTTCGGGATAGCTTTTTTATGCACACCATCAAATAATCCTTCTAGAGCAAGTTTTTTCTTTAACTTTTCATACTCTATATATAAAGCTCCAAGACCATCAGGTTCCATCTTTTCAATATAAATTTGATAAGACCCTTGTGCTGGATATGCACTAATTCTTCCTTCAACTAACACATTCATTCCATCTTCTGGTGTAAATGTAAGTCTTGATGCACTACTTTGAAACATAACAGCACTAAGTCTTGATGAATCATCTTTTAAAGTAAAATAAAGATGTCCTCTTGTATGATTTTTAAAATTACTAATTTCACCTTTTAAATATACTTTATTTAAAAAAGTATTACTATCTAATACATTCTTAATATAATTATTTAAATCACTTATTTTAATATATTCAATATTCATAAACTACCCTTTCTATATTATATAAATTAAGACTATTTTTAAAATAGTCTTATTATTCTTTTATAAACTTATCTAAAACTGCATTAATTATTTTTCTAACTGCATCATCACAATATTTTTTAGAAAGTTCTACAGCTTCATTAATAACAACAACCTCTGGTGTATCAGTAAACTTAAGTTCATATAATCCCATTCTAAGTATAGCTGCTCCAGTTTTATCAATTCTATCTATAGTCCATCCATCAATATATTTATTTGCAATTTCATCTAAATCATTTTTATATGTTGTTACACCATACACAATATCTTTAACAAATTCATTATCAACATTTAAATTTTCTTTTATTACTTTATCTATTTCAAATGGAATTTTTCTATCTTCATAAATATCAATTTGATATAATATAATCATTGCTATATTTCTTAATTCACTTCTAGTTTTCATAAACTTATCGCCTCTTTATAAATTATAGCAAATTTTCTTTTAAATTCATAGTTATTTTTGAAAAGAATGTAACATTTTTAGTTACATTCCCTCTTTAATTATTTGATGTTTTATCTATTATTAGATCAGATTCAATTATTAACTGATTACCTTTTCTTACTTGATCACAAGTTGTCAAAATTAATTGATTTTCTTTATTCTTAATCTTTATCTTACCGTTTTTCTTTTCACTTTTAATATTTACAACACTATACTCTAAAGTAGTATTTCCAAATTTAAGATATACTTCATCATTTATTTTTAAAAACTTTAAATCATTAAAGTAAGCAAGATAACCTGAACCTGAGTGAGCAGCTAAAATATAAGTATTTTTAATATTTGATTTTAGCAAAGTAACATTTTTATTAACATCATTAAATTCATTTAAGGTATCATAAAATCCATATGTCATATTAATACTGGGTATTATAAGATAACCATAATAATTGCTTTTATATTTTGACATTTCACTATTTTGTACTTCATTTTTACATCCTGTTAAAAAAAGTAACATAATTAATAAAATTAACTTTTTCATTTAAAAATAATATTTTTTCTTAAAATAAATAATATCATTGCTATTTGTTTGTGTATCAGGAACATTTATATATATTTCTTCATCTAAAATATCATCTTTTTTTGTATCACTAAAAGTATTATCTGAAATACCAGTATCATTTACTTTATCACTAGTAATATCATCTTTTTTTGTATCACTAGAAGTGTTATCTGAAATATCAGTATCATTTACTTTATCACTAGTAGCATCATCTTTTTTAGGAATATCAATAACCTCATCTTTCTTACTATATTTATAAAATATACCTTCCCCGAATATATAATAGTAATTACTACTATCTGAAAAATCTAATTCTTCTCCCAAAATAGTATGTTTCTCTGGATATGCTGGATCATTAAAATAATATAATTTACCTTTTCTAGTTACATTATCTAACTCTAATTCATCTTCACTATATATTCCATCAATAAAATATCTTGATACATAAATAAGTGTATTATTAGTAACAAATTCACATGCTACTCTACCAGTTTTATTATCCTTAATAAAGTATTTTCCTGCAAGTAAAACTTTTTCACACATGCCTTCACTTTTACAATAACCTACTTCATTAAAATATTCGTCGTATATAGTAATATCAGTATCACTATCTACAGATTCAATATATTTACCATATCCTCGATAAATTGTTTTAAAAGTAACATTTTTATTTTTTACTTTTCTATTAAACTTTATTACTTTACTTTCATTATTTAAAATAATATCTTCCATATATTCATAAGCACTATCACTTGTAGTTTCAACTATCTTAATATTTAAACCTTTATTATAATAATAAATATTACCAATTTTATTAAGAATTACTTTTTCTATAAATTTATTAGTATCATTATTATAAACATCAATAGTTAAATTAGAATATGTCATATCAATATCAAATTCTACATAATTTTTTCCACTCACCTCCTTTTGGGCGTAACAATTAGTTACAACAGTTAGCATTAAAGCTAAAAATACTGCAATTTTTTTCATTTTCTTTCCTCCTCAAGAAATAATCTAACACTAAAATTTCTAAAAGTACATAAGAGATTTTGACAAAAAAAGAAGGATTTTCATCCTTCATGTCGACTTTTGTCATAATATATACTATTTATTTTTCTTTTTAGTATTTTTATTAATTAATCTTACCTTTACACCTTTATATAAAGCAAATTGTTTTTTTACGCCTTCAGGTAAATTTTTCTTAAATGTTTTCATAAATGCACCTCACTTCTTTTCTCATAAATTATAACATATTCATTATTTAAATAGCAATAAATTTTGTTTAACTCTATTTATTTTTGTATCTTTTATATATACTCTCAAAAACTTTTATGCCATCCATAGCACTTGTTGTGATACCTCCGGCATAACCTGCACCTTCACCACATGGATAAATACCTTTAACGCTTGAATTAAAATCTTCATCACGAACAATACGAACTGGACTACTAGTTCTGGCTTCTGGTGCTGCTATAACTGAAGCATTACCATTAAATCCATTTATTTTATTATTAAAATAATCTATTCCTTCTTTTAAACTTTCATTTATATACTTTGGAAAAATATCATTTATATTAGCTAAATGGGTTTTACCTTTAAAAGCATCTATATCAATATTTTCTGAAATAGTATTATTTTTATAATCAACATACCTTTGAATAGGAATAACACCATTTCCAATATTATATGCTTTTTGTTCTAAATTTTCTTGAAAACCTATTCCATCTAAAGGATTATTACCATAGTCTTCAGGTGATACAGTTACAACAATAGCACTATTAGCAAAGCCTGAATCTCTTTTATAATTACTCATACCATTTACACAAATACCATTTATGGTACTTCTACTATTTACAACATAACCACCTGGACACATACAAAAACTGTAAACACCACGTCCACTTTTACTTTTATATGTAAGTTTATATGATGCAGATGGTAAAAACGGATAATTTATTGGATATTGATTTTCATTAATCATTTTCTGTGGATGAATTATTCTAATGCCAACTGCAAAAGGTTTAGCTTCCATATAAATCTTTTTATTATTAAGCATTTTAAATGTATCACGAGCTGAATGACCAATAGCTAAGACTAGTACATCAGTATCGATACATTTACCACTAACTATAACAGATTTTATCTTATTATTTTCTACTATAATATCTTCCAAACAAGAATTATAATGGATTTCTCCTCCCATAGATATTATTTTTTCTCTTAGATTTATTACTACTTTTCTTAAAATATCAGTACCTATGTGAGGTTTACTATCATAAAGTATTTCTTCCGGAGCTCCGCACTCAACAAAAATCTTAAATACTTCCCTCATTCTACCAGCTTTATCTTTAACTAAAGTATTAAGTTTACCATCACTAAATGTACCAGCACCACCTTCACCAAATTGAACATTACTATTTGATACAAAATTATTATTTTGCCATAAGTCTTCGACTGTCTTAACTCTTTGTTCTATTTTTTCACCGCGTTCAAAAAGTATCGGCTTATATCTGTTTTTAGCAAGAAAAAAGGTACAAAACAAACCTGCTGGGCCTGCCCCAATAACTATTGGTCTTTTATTTAATGTTTCTTTTCCCATCTGAGGTAACACATATTCTTCATTTTCTACTTTAATTATATTTTCTTTCAAAAAACTATTTTCATTATCTATTTGAACATCTAAATCAAATACATAAGAAAACATGTGTTTACTCCGAGCATCAATCGCCTTTTTATGAATAATTACTTTTTTCAAAGAATTTTTACTTACTTTTAACTTTTTACTTGCTAGTTCATAAACATCAATATTTTCCTTAATTTCAGTTTTAATATTTTTAATTCTAATCATGATTATCTCCTGCAATTAAACCTGTTACAAAACTTATAGTTAGGTTATATCCCCCACAATCACCATCTAAATCTAGGACTTCTCCAGCAAAATAAAGATTTTTAACAAGTTTAGATTCCATTGTTTCTAAATTTATTTCTTCAAGTGATACTCCCCCACTAGTTACCTGCGCATCTAAATAACCTTTAGTATCTGTAATTTTGACTTTAAAATTAGTTAAAGTCTCGATAAATTTATTCTTTTCATCTATTTTTAATTCACACCATTTTTTATCTTTAATTTTTAAATACTTAAGTATTATATTAGTTAATTTATAATCTAAAAAACCATCACATATATTTGTTAGATATTTATCTTTATTTTCTTCCATATAGTTACTTAAATGAGCTGTCCATGGACAAAAGTTAAGTTTTACTTCACATTCCTTTTCTTCATTTAAAGCCAGTCTTATATCCCGGCTTAAATTAAAAATACAAATACCACTTAAACCAAAACTTGTAAATTGTAGTTCACCATGTTCTTCTTTTACTTTTGCTTTATCAATATAACTTGATACATTTACCTCGCATCTAATGCCAGCCCACTCTTTTTCTAGCCCAGTATTTGTTTCAAGGGCCATTAAAGATGGATTTAAATTAATTACTTTATGACCAAAATCTTTAGCTAATGAAAAACCTTCACCAGAGCTTCCAGTCTTTGGATAGCTAAGTCCTCCGGTTGTAATAATTACTTTATCAAAAGTTTCATGATTAATAATAAACTTATCATTTTTCCTTTCAATGTTTTCAATATTAGTATTAAATCTAAAATCAACATCTAAAGAATTCTTTAGACAAGATAAAACACTAGATGATTTTTCACTATACGGATAAAGATAACCATTTTTATCTTTTAAAACTAAACCTATTTCTTTGAAAAAATTATTTACTTTATCTAAATTTTTATCATTTATTATCTTTTCTATAAGTTCATTGTTACTTGAATGATACTTACTTAAATCATTATTAGTATTACCAATATTACATCTTCCGCTTCCCGTTAAAAGAAGCTTTTTACCAGCATCACTATTTTTCTCAAATACTACAACTTGACTTTTTTTTGATATGATTTTAGCTGCTGCTAAGCCTGCTGGACCAGCCCCAATAATTGCTATCATCATGCCATCACCTCTATTTTCTTTACTTTGTTATCTATTATTGAATATAAATATAAATAAACTTCTTTGTCACTTATACTTTTTACATAATCATAATATACACTTAATTGTTTAATATAATTTTCATCATCAATATTTTTAAGTTTATAATCCACAATATATATTTTATCACTATATTCAAGCATTAAATCTATAATACCATGATATTTAATATCATCTTTTATAAATATAAACTCTAGTTCTTGATATATTTCTGCATTTTTAAAATCAAAGCTATCTAATAACTTATTTATATACTTATTATCAGTTTCTATATTTTTAAAATCAGTTAATTCAAATATTTCATGCATATATGTACCAAATTCTAAAGTCTTAGCTTCTTCTTTAGTTAAAATACTTTTTATAGTTTTAGAAGCATGTTTCTTTTCTACTTCTTCATATAAAACTTCATCATCATATATGACCATTTCTTCTTTTTTACTTTCTAAATTTCTACTTATTACTTTGCTAAATTCATATTCTTTAGATAAACCAATATTATTTAAATTAATGCTTGTTACATATTTTTCAATATTGCCATATATACTTTCTAAAAAGTTATAAAATGATCTAAAACTTAATCCCTCTAGAAAGTCTACTTCTTCACATGCTCTAGTTTTATCCTTTACCTCAGGCATTACCATAATAATCTTTTCTTTACTTCTTGTAAGTGCTACATAAAATAATCTTACCTTTTCTGCCACTTCATTTAAATAATACTCATTTTTAACAAGTTGTTTAATAAATACTTCACCAATACCATCTTTATAATATGGTGTTATAATACCATACTTATTATCAAACATAAATTTATTTTTTAAATCACTTAAATTAAATGTTTTAGGAAAACCAGTAAAATAACATATTGGAAATTCAAGACCTTTAGATTTATGAATATTCATCATTTTAACAGATATACTACTTGATTTAGCTTCTTTATATTTAATCTCACTATTAGAGGTTGCTAAGTCTTCAAGATACTTACTAAAGTCTTCACATGTAAAACCTAGATTTTCAATATTAAGAGACAACTCAAGTAAATAATTCATTCTCTTTATACCAGCATCAACATTACCCACTAGAATAAATTTTTCATAAAAATTAAAATCATCAATTATTCTTTTTAAAAGCATATTCGGAGTCAAAAGATCTATTTCTTTACTTATTTCTTTACATATTCTAAATACTTCACTTCTAAATATACCATTATTTTCTAAATCATTAAATATTTCAGCATCATTTAAGCCTCCGACATAACTTCTAGCAACACTAGTAAAATAATATCTAAACTTTTTATCATAAACTTCATTTTTAATAGAAAAGCATAAATTAATAATATTTTTAATAATATAAATATCATTTTCTTCCATTAAATTACTATCTTTATATATTTCCATTGGTATACTAAAGTACTCAAATACTTTCTTAAATAAATTCATTTTACTACCACGATCAAGTATAATACAAAAATCATTATAGTTTGCTTTTCGATTTTTTCCTAAATCAAAATCATATACTTCATAATCCTCAGCAATTTTATTCTTAATATCATTTGCTATTATAAAAGCTTCAATTTCATCATTTGAATACTTTTTATCCTCATTATTATAAGTATATATACCCATATAATTATTGTTATTATTAGCACCAAGAGTAACATAAGCCTCATTACCAAATATCATAGCGTGACTTTCTTTATAATTAATACCCCCGAGTTCTTTAGTCATAAGGCGAGCAAATATTTCATTAATATTAAATAAAACTTCTTCTCTTGACCTAAAGTTTTTAAGTAAATCTATTTTTACACCGCCATCATGATTACTATATTTATCATATTTATTTTTAAATATTAAAGGATTAGCATTTCTAAATCTATAAATAGATTGTTTTATATCTCCGACCATATAAACATTATCATTTTCTAAATATTTAATAAATGTTTCTTGTAAATCACTTGTATCTTGATATTCATCAATCATTATTTCATTAAACTTACTTTTAAGTTCTTCCCTAATACTTTCATTTTCTTCAACTATTTTAATAGCCATTTTAGCTATATCTGTAAATTCATAAGAATCAAATTCTTTCTTAAAAGCATTTATTTTATCATCTAATTTATATATAATTTCTATTATTATTTTAACATAATCTTTAGTACTTAAATAATCTTTTTTTAACTCATCCTCACTATAAAATATTAAATCAGATATAGTTTTATATGTATTTTGTATTTCTTCTTTTAAAGATATACCTTCTTCATCTAATTTAGTAAACTTACCTAAAGTACAATCTTTATACTTATATAAATCATTATAAGACTTAGGATTAAATAAATTAGATACACTATTATATATCTTTTCATAAGAACTACTATCCATGTAGCTTTCTATTTCAAGTATTTTACTTTCTAATGTATCAGAAAGGGTTTTAACATATTTAAAGTATTCATCAAAAGAGTTATTTACATATTCATCACTATAATAATTATTTACATAATTATTTAAATAATCATATTTATCATATTTTAAATCAAGTAATCTATTAATAGAAAGAACAGCATTTTTTATTAATTCATCATCTCTATTAGTAAAGTCTTCGATTAATTTTAAAAATAATTCATTTTTACTTTCATAAAATTCTTCGAATATTTCTTCTAAAAATTCTTTTCTTTTCAAATTAATAATTGATGCATCAATTATACTAATATCTTTACTCATGTTAAGAACATAATGATACTTTTTAACTAAATTTAAGGCAAATGCATCAAATGTAGTAATATATGCTTGATCTAAATATTCAAGTTGCTCTTTTAAACCAGCTTTTTTTATTTTTTTTCTAATTCTATCAGCCATTTCTCCGGCAGCTTCATTAGTAAATGTTAACATTAAAATATTTCTAATATCTACGCCATCTTTAAGTTTTCTAATCACTCTTTCTGATAATACTGCAGTTTTACCAGAACCTGCACCCGCAGATACTATAATATTTTTTCCTTCCAAATTAACAGCCAAACTTTGTTCAGGAGTCAAATTCATCTTCTTCACCTCTTTTAATATCGCACATTAATTTTGTTCATTCATACGGATATTTTATAATTTATCCGTATCATTGTCAATTGATTTTGCTATCTTCAAGTATTACTTCATCATCTTTTGTTTTAAAACATATATCTTTAAATTTACAATAAGTACATGATATATTTTTACCACCCAGTACCTTAGGATTAATATTAAAATTACCTTCCACAATATTCTTTATTACATCATCTATAATCTCATTTACTTTAATTATTAAATCATCCATTTCTTCATTAGATAACACTTTGCTACTGCTATAAAAAGAACCATCTTTTTTAAATCTTAAACCTTTTATCATCTTACTATCTTTATAGTTGCTATCAAGAAGACTCATTATAGTTTCATTACTATTTGTATAACCAGATAATCTTAAATTATCTTTCTTTAAAGTTTCCAAAGACTTAAGCTTATCTCTATTTAAAACATTATTAAGTACTCTTTCTATATAAAAACCTGCAATAATAGAGTTTTTAAATCTAGCACTTGTTTTAAGTAAATATAAATATATTGGAAGTTGCATATTAAGACCATATTCTAAAGTATCAAGTTTTATATTCTTATCCCCAGTTTTATAATCTACTACAGCTATTACTTCTTTATCATTGTATTTAGTGCTCATTACTTTATCTATAAAGCCTTTAAAGTTTACATTTACTCCATCATACTCTTTTTCCACATTAAGCTCAGTTTCAAATAAATAATCATTTAAACTACTTACCTTTTTTTGTTCATTTAAATATTTAAGTAAAAAATCTATTTCTTTACTTAATATATGTATATAAAATAGTTCTCTTTCTTTAAATTCAAAATCTAAATCTTTAATAAATAAACTTATTTCTTTTTCTATATCAATTTCTTTATTTATACCAATCTCTAATATATGATGCACTATTTGTCCAATTATAGTTTTAAATGATTCTTCAAAAACATCTAAATTTAATATTTTAGCTAAATAATATCTAAAACTACATTCATTATAAGTTTCTAAACTTGTATAAGATAAATTTATTTCCTCTTCAAGTCTTTCTTTAAGTAAAGTATTATCTATATTAGTAAACTTATTATTATATTCTCTATATGGTATATTTAAATTATGTTGATACATTTTTAAATACTTACTTTCATCATTATATTTATATAAATTATCTAAATCCATAGCATATTCTAGTTCACTATATTTTTTGCTGAAAGACACTTTCTTATCTATATTAATATTTTTTACCTCAAGTCCTAAATCTTCAATTAAACTTGATGGATATAATACTTTATTAAAATCATTTAAAGAATAACTTATAGTTAAATTAGGGATATTACTTATTAATTTAATAATATTATCTTTATTTATTCTATTTAATTCTAAAGAAGTATCAAGACCTAGTTTAGTCTTTATATTATCACTTAAAAAGTCATCATCCATTATTGTTTTTGGATAACTTCCCATGTTAAAACCTAATAAAAATACATAATCTAATTCATCATATACTTCATCTAAAGAATGAATAGAAATAGCATCTTTATATAAAGTATTTTCTACTTTACATAGTTTTAAATCTCTTTTAATAAATTCTTTCCTAATTCTCTTACCTTTTACATGTACAGACTTATTTATAATAGTAATAAGTTCATTTACATTACTATACTTTCTACTTAAGATATCTATTACTTCATCTATATCTTTATTATCATAAAGATTTAAAAATTCTTTAGATATACTTAAACTTAAAAATGAAGAATTATTATCTATATTAATAGGTATATTAAATAATTTAAAATAATATTCTATATATTTATAATACTCTTTATCTGCTATTAGCTTTATATTATTAATATTAATACCTTTATGGAGTAATTTCTTTATTTCTATACAAATATACTCAAGTTCTTCTTTTATGCTTGTAGCTTCATATACATATGGTTTAAAACCATATGTAGGATTATATTCTATTTTATAGTTTAAATTATTTAATATTAGTTTTTCTTCTTTAGTTAGTATATCTTTACCATATATAGTTATTTCCTGATTTAAGATATATTTTTTAAATAATGGATTATATATAAGTAACTTATTATCATCAAGTTCTTTTTTTAACTTATTTAAAAATATTACTTTATCATTATCTATTTCTTTTAAGAAATACATATTATATAAATATATTTTAGCTATATTTATATTAACATTATATTTAGTCATAATATATTCTAAAGTATTATCATCATAATCAAAGAATAATTTCTTTTTAAGTTCTTTAAAAGTAATAAACTTATTATTATTAAATACTTTATTATTATTTAATTTATGTAATAATTTTAGTTTATTAGATTCATTAGTTATTATTATATTCATATTTACCTCTTTAACAAAGCTTAAATTCTATTAGAAATTTAAGTAGATGTATTACATTCTTTTCTTTTTGTTATACAATTTATAAAATTTAGATGACTATATTATTATACAAAAATAAATTCTTATATCAAGAATTTATTTTTATTATAATATTACCCTTTTTTAGTCTTATTGTTTTTTATTTTAGTGTTGATAACTTGCGCGCCGCTGCCTCTCCTCGCACAAACCGCGAGACTCGGCAGTTGGGTCTTCCACCACGCCAATTTCTTCCCTTCGTTTTTATTTTGCACCCGGCCTGACCTAGCACGCGGTAGCGCTCTGGCAGGCATGTCCTATCCTAGCTTACCACAATTGGATCAGTGGCAGAGCCACTACCCGATGCATAGTTCACGGAAGATGTGAGATTGAAGACTGGCCGAACACCGAACGCATCACCGTAAACGAAGTTGAGTTTCACGTTGCCGGCGTTATTCACAATGAACGCACCGTCCTTATCGTTCGCATAACGGGAAATTGTCCATTCATTAAGCCCCATATACATCCAATTGACACTTTTGATGGCTGCGCCATCATAATCATTAAGATTTATTGTCCATGCACTTGGAGCTGCTGCAAACCCATAGTCACTTGCATACATTAAGCCTATTTTTTTAGTTTCACTTGGTGATGAATTAATTTCATTTTGATATACCGTTTTGGCAGGTAGACTAGGATCAGAAAATCCTCCAACACTCCATGTTGTATCTGCT
Source organism: uncultured Bacilli bacterium (assembly GCA_934101795.1). Lineage (GTDB taxonomy): Bacteria > Bacillota_I > Bacilli_A > RF39 > UBA660 > Onthocola_B. Next base: position 117,297 of record CAKORY010000001.1, on the reverse strand, counting down.
ATTTTAGCTGCCCAGTCAGTTCCTGTATCAAATGTATTTATAAATTCATCATTTAAATATGTATTTAGACTTGATGTTGACCATGTGTTTCTATTATCACTCCATTTCATGTCTCCTACAGATGTTGATTTGATTAGTTTTACTTTATCTCCAAATACTCCGATTATTCTGTATAGATTTTCAGCTGGGCATGGACTTTTTGTACTTCCAAAACATACATAGTTATTTACTTGATCACTTGCTCCTGCAAATCTGTATGAATTATCTCCTGCTCCATTTGTTAAGCTTGCATTATGATGATATATCTTTGTTAAAGATGCTGAACTTTTTCCTGCTAACGTTGTTATACATGTTGCTAAGTTTTCTCCATTTGTACACACATCACTTACTACTTGAGGTATTAGTTCTTTTTGGATCATTACCTTTGCACTGAGTGTACTTTTTGCATTTTCTGTTTGATCGCCTTCATAGTTTACAAATGTAAGCTTTAGTGTATATTGTTCTTCTTTACTTGGTGTTGCTGTTATTGTTTTCTTATTTGCTATAGTTATTAAACCATTAGTTGTGGTAACATCAAAACCTTTGATAGTTTTGTTTTCCCTATCTTGAACTGTTTTATAAGTTAGTCCTGAAATTTCTGTTACTTCACTTCCATCTGGTCCTGTAACTGTTAATATAAGTTCTGGTTTGTCATTACCTAATGTATATTTGAATGTATTATTTTCAATATTAAAATATACATAATAGTTATCTGTTGCTTCATTTGTCTTATTATTTGCAACTAATGTTGCTTTGGCAAATGTTTCTCCAGATAGACTTCCTTTTTCTTGACCAAATGATGATTGATCTGCATATAAACTTATAGCACTTCCAGTTGTAAATGTAAGCATATCAGTTGTATATGTTGTAACCTTAACATCCGTAGACTTACCTGTTCCCCCTTGTGCTTTAAAGTATGCATATGTTGCACCAACTACTAAAGCAATTAATGTAACTACTGCTATTACACTTAATACTATTGCATTCTTTTTACTTTTTTCCATGTCTTCACTCCTTCTTTCTAAAAGACAATAGTTATTGCCACATAGAATAAGTTCTCTATGCTATAAGCATATAATACCATAAATAAAATTTAAAGAAAAGTCTTTTTTAACTTTTCTTTAAATTTTACATGTTTTTTATTCTTCTTTTAATAACCAATCAACTATATTTATTTTTGTTATACCATCATAATCTGTTTCTAAATCCATATCATATGTTATTAAATATTTTGGATAATGGTCTTTTGTTTTTTGTAAAGATTTTAACTCTCTTTCTAATAAATCTTTTTAATTGTTCAAGATATTCTATTCTTTCTATCATAATTAAACCTCCGATATAAGTATTTATAAACATTGCATATAAACTAAAACATTGGCTTTTTTTCAGTAAATTACACCTTTTTGTAACCACTTTTTGTTCATATTTACACCTTTTTGTAACCACTTTTTGCTCATATTTACACCTTTTTGCAGGCACTTTTTGCTCACATTTACACCTTTTTGCAGTCACTTTTAGTTTTTATTCTAAAAAATAGCATCTATTGATGCTACTCTTTATTACAATTAACACAAGTTATTTCTCCATTTTTATCTACTAAAAGTTCACCACACTTTGGACATATATCACCAGTTGGTTTATACCAAAGTGCATAATTACATTTAGGATAATTATTACATCCATAAAATATTTTACCCTTTTTAGTTTTTCTTTCAACTATCATACCTTTATCACATTTAGGACATTTACAAATTTCTACAACTTCTTTTTTTTCTTTTTTTATATATTTACATGTTGGATAATTACTACATGCTATAAACTCTCCAAATTTACCTTTTCTTATTACTAAAGCACTACCACATTCTGGACAAACTTCCCCAGTTTCTTCTGGACCTTTCTTTTCCATTTCATGGAATGCTTTTTCTACAAGTGGCTCAAATTCATCATAGAATTCATGTAATACTTTTAAATAATCCATTTTATTTTCTGCTATTTTATCTAAATCTTCTTCCATATTAGCAGTATATTCTACATTTACAATACCACTAAAGAATTCTTGTAATTTATCAGTTGTTTCAATACCAATTTCTGTTGGTACAAACTTCTTATCTTTTAAAATAACATATCCTCTATCTTTAATAGTACCCACTATAGTTGCATATGTAGATGGTCTACCTATACCTAAACTTTCCATTTCTTTAATTAAACTACTTTCCGTAAATCTTGGAGCTGGTTTAGTAAAATGTTGTGTTTTAGTTATATCATCAGCTGTTATACAACCAGATTTATAATTTTTTAAATCTGGAAGTATTACATCTTCACTATCTTCATATTCACTATATACTTTTAAATAACCATCAAATGTTAAAACACTACCAGTTGCTTTAAATGTATATCCATTATTTTCAAGTATTACAGTAGTTGCAAGTGTTTTAGCATCTGCCATAAGTGATGCAAGTGCTCTAGTATATATAAGTTTATAAAGCTTATATTCATCATTTGTTAAATATGCTTTAACTTCTTCTGGTGTTCTATTAATACTTGTTGGTCTAATACCTTCATGTGCATCTTGCATATTTTCATTCTTTTTACCCTTTTTAACATATCCAATATAATTTTCCCCAAATTTACCTTTAATAAAACCAAAAGTTTCTTTAACAAATGTATCACTTACTCTAACACTATCAGTTCTCATGTAAGTAATTAAACCTACTGTTTCACTTTTTAAAGTTTTACCTTCATATAAATCTTGAGCAACTTTCATTGTTTTACTTGGTGCAAACCCTAATTTATTAGATGCTGCTTGTTGAAGTGTACTAGTTTTAAATACTTCACGTGCTACTTTATTCTTTTCTTTTTCTTCTACACTTTCTATTTTAAATGATTTAGAAAGATTACTTAATATTTCATCAGCTTGTGCTTCATTTGCAATTTCAATATCCTTACCATGATATTTATCAAGCATTGCTTTAAAATCTTTAAAATCAGCTTCAATTGTCCAATATTCTCTAGGTACAAAGCTTTGTATTTCTCTTTCTCTATCCACAATTAATTTTAGAGCTACACTTTGTACTCTACCAGCTGACTTTCCCCCAGTTTTTCTTTGCATTAACTTACTTAATCTAAAACCTATTATTCTATCTAAGAATCTTCTAGTTTCACCAGACTTAACTAAGTTCATATCTATTTTACCAGGATTATTTATAGCATTTATAACTACATCTTTAGTTATTTCATTAAATACTACTCTTTTATATTTTTCCTCTGGAACTTTTACTTCATCATAAATATGCCAAGAAATTGTTTCTCCTTCACGGTCTGGGTCAGTTGCAAGATATACCATATCTGCATCTTTAACATCTTTTTTTAATTCTGTTACTTCTTTTTTCTTTCCTTTAATTATTTCATAATTTGGTTTAAAATCATTTTCAATATCAAGTCCTAAACCAAACTTACCAGTTGTAGCTAAATCCCTAATATGTCCTTTACTAGAAACAACTTTATAATCACTACCTAAATACTTTTCAATAGTTTTACATTTAGCTGGAGATTCCACTATTACTAAATTTTTCATTTAATTATCCTCTCTTTCCGTAGCATTTACATAATTATAGGATTTTATTTTATTATCTAAATAATTAAAATAATTATTACGGATTATTGATTCACTAATTTGCATTCTATTAGTTACAATATTATTTATTCTAATTAATTCATCTGTTGTATATTCATTACTTGTATAGTATTTAATACTACCACTACTTGCATTATAATATACATCAGCATTTTTCCAAGATCCATCTGCAAAAGCTACCATATTTAAATAATCATCACTAAAGACATCAGTTCCCATATAATATCTAGGATCATAATCTAAATTAAATAGATTAGCTAGAGTTGGTGTTAAATTAATATAAGAACTGTACTTTTCTACAACTTCACTTTTAATCGTAGAATTATAGATAACCATAGGTACTCTTTCTACTTCATAATCATCTAAATCATAAGTAAGAACACTAGAAATATCTTTATTTTTTAGTCCATATGGATAGTGGTCTCCATACATAACTATAACTGTATCATCTAATTTACCTGATGCCTTTAATTTATCAAGAAGGATTCCTAAACCATTATCAAATGTTTTTAACTTAGACATATATCTTCTTACTTCCATTGAATAGTCTGTTCCTTCAGTTATACTTAAATATTTATCTCCTTCAACACTTGAAACTTTATAGGGTTGGTGGCCTGAAACTGTTGTAAGCCATAACATAAATGGTTTATTACTAGTATCATTTAATGTTATATCCATAGCAGCATTCATGAAATCTTCATCACTTGCCCAATTTTTATATTCATTATAATACTTAATATTTAAGTCATTAACATTATAATATGCTTCACTTCCTAAATTCTTATGTATTATTTTTCTTACATAATAGTGTTCAGTATAATCATGCATACTAGTTGCTCTATAACCTGCATTTTTAAATATATTAAATATTGATGTAAAATATGTATTATTACTAAATACATTAGCTGTACAATTATTTTGAATTGTATATAGACCTGTCATTCCACTAAACTCATTATTTCCTGTTGCACAGCTATTTCTAGGACTATAATTATTTTTAAAACTTATACCTTCACTATATAATTTATAAAAGTTTGGATATAAATCTTTATTAATTATAATATCATTAGTGCTTTCCATCATAATAACAATAACATTTTTACCTTCAAACATACCAGTATGACTATTATAATCAGTAATATCTTTATTTTTAATATAATTATTAATATTATTTAATGTAGTATCTTTTTCATTTTTAATTATTTCATCTAATATAGTATCATCTATTTCTCTTTTAGATTCTGAATTATTATTATCTTTACCATTATTTTCAAAAGCAGTATAAATTACTTTACTCGGTGCTTCAACCATTGTTGATTTTATATCAAGAAATCCAAAACCTAAAACTCCGAATTGATTTATAGTTGTACTTGCTATACTCGGATATGCAAATAGTTCTTTATTACTAATAGTTTGAAGTTTATTTTGCATAAATGATGCATCTAAAGATGTGTAATATAAAAAGCCAGTAAATGTTAAAACTAAAATACTAGTAATTGTTCTAATACCAGGTTCAAACATTATATTTGTTTTCAAAGGAAATCTTTTATCAATTCTCTTTTCAGTTAACTTATCTAAAAATAAATAGTAAATGATTAGTAATATAAATGGTATAAAAGCTAAATAATAGGTTGCTTTAAAAGAAGCAAAGAAATCTATTATATAGTCTTTAACAGCTCCAAGTTGACTTTTAGTATTAACTGATGCATATACTCCGATAAAGTTATTAAAACCAATTTGAAAAAATGTATATGCGCTTAGAGCAAAAGATACTAAAAGAACTAATATCTTACTAATTAATTTATTAAACCAAGACAAAATAAAACTTAGTAAAATACTTACAAAATTAACTCCAATAAATATTCTTAAAAGTGCTATATTATTTAAAGATATTCCACTTATTAATCTGAATGATATTTCTAAAAGTGAAAAGAATACTACCAATATCACATAGTTTTTTATTAAATTATTCTTTAACAAATTCTTCATCATTTACCTCCATCAACGCTTTTACAGGCTTATAAGTAAGTCTATAATTATCTAGTATACCATATTTTTTAATTGCTTCAAGATGTTTTTTAGTTGGATAGCCTTTATGATCTTTAAAACCATACATAGGATATTTTTCATCTAACTCGTACATCATTTTATCACGTGTTACTTTAGCTATTACACTAGCTGCTGCAATATTAAGGGATAATGCATCACCATGAATTATAGCTTTTGAGTTTTCCATAGGAAGTGGCATAGCATCTGTTAAAACATATTCTGGCTTAACGCTTAAACCATCAATTGCTTCTAACATAGCTTTTCTACTTGCTTCGTAAATGTTTATTTCATCTATAGTTTTGGCATCAACAACCCCCACTGCATAACTTATGGCATCTTTAACTATAATATCATAAAATTTATCTCTCTTTTTTTCACTTAATTGTTTAGAGTCTATTAAACCTTCCAAAGTATAATTTTTAGGAAGAATAACTGCAGCAGCAACAACTGGACCGCACAAAGGACCTCTACCTGCTTCATCTGTTCCAGCTATTAAAGTTATCCCTTCTTTATATAATTCTTTTTCATATTTTAATAAATCTACTTCTTCCATCTATCGAATGTTACTCCTTTAAGTGAACCACTCACTAAATCATTATACACCTTAGTTGACACTTTTTCATAGTCAATTTCCCCATCTTTTTCAAAAAAATTAAATTTTTCAGCTAATAAAGCAAAAATATCATTAGGATCTTCACTTATTTCAATCTTATATTTATTTTCTAATATATCTTTATAATAGTTTTTAAAAAATGTTATAAGATAACCACCAATATCTGTCATATTTAAAATTTCCATTTTTATTGTTGCTGTTGATGCTAAACTTAATGCCTCCGTATTATCTTCGATTTTAGGCCATAAAATCCCTGGGGTATCAAGAAGCAAAAATCCATTACTAGTTTTTAACCAATTAACTTGTTTAGTTACTCCAGGCTTATTACCAGTATTACTTACTTTTTTACCAGCAAGTTTATTTATAAGAGTACTTTTTCCTACATTAGGTATACCAACTACCCCAATTTTAATTTCTTTACTTTTAAGACCTTTTTCTACTCTTTTTTCTTGAATAGGTTTAGCTACTTCTAAGGTAAGTTTAATTAACTTTTTATAATCATCATTATTTGTTAAATCAACAAGAATTACTTTATATCCTTTTTCTTCATAATATTTTACCCATTTATTTGTCTCATCTAAATCACACAAATCTTTTTTAGTCATAACTAAAATACGAGGTTTAGCCTCAAGTATATCATCCATTCCTTTTAATTTTGAAGATGATGGCATTCTTGCATCTATGCATTCATAAATTATATCTATTAATTTAATTCTTTCTTTAATTTCTCTTTTGGCTTTTGCCATATGACCTGGATACCAGTTGATACTCGTAGATGGTAAACTTTTTGTATTTTCATCCATCTTTTTATTTTTTCTCATCTCTCTTTTTTGGTACATATCCATTATTTATCACTTCCATTCTCTATCATTCTTGCTTCATTTAAAAAATTATCAAAATCTGATTTATATAATTTATCTTGTTTGATTTTAAATTTATCATACTCTTTATAAGCTAACTCTTGTGCAACTTTTGCAGATATTTTCCCAGCATTGTGCAATATTTCTTTACCATTAAATTGTAAAAATGCATTTAGCTTTTCTACCCAATCTTTCATTGTCATTGCATTATGATTTTCTGCTTGTAATTCTGCGTAATCTAAATACATTGTTACTATTCTATTTAAGTCTTTTAATTCTTTCTCGTTTAAATAATTTTTAGCAATATCAACATCATATTTATAGATTGGTCCATCAGGAGAATTCTTCCAATTAGTTAAACCCATATGTTCTTTTTCTGAGTCAACTCTATTATATATTATTTCGGCTGCAGTATTTCCTGTTATTGCATAATGTAACTTATTTTGAACAGTTTTAAAAAATTCTTTTGTTATTTTTGAGTCTTTATCATAATCAATACTACAAGAAGAATATATATCTGTTATTTTTTGATAAAACCTTCTCTCACTTGAACGAATATTTCTAATTCTTTCAAGTGTTTCTTCAAAATAATCTTCTCCAAATATGTAATTAGGATTTTTTAATCTTTCATCATCAATAACTACGCCTTTAATCATATATTCCTTTAATATTTTTGTTGCCCAAATTCTAAAATTTGTTGCTTTTTTAGAATTAACTCTATATCCAACTGCAATAATCATATCAAGGTTATATATCTTTACAGGTTTTTTAGAATTATCAACGTCGGTTTTTCCGACGGTGTTATTTTCATCAAGTTCACCACTATTTAATATATTATTAATATGTTCTGTTATTGTACTTCTTCCTACACCAAATAATTCTGCAATTAAATTTTGGGTAAGCCATATATCATTATTTATTAACATTACACTAACCTTAACATCATTATTTGAATCCCTATATATTAAAAAATCATGATTAGTTATTTGTAAACTTTTATTATCCATATACTATTCTCCTTTCTGTTATTCTATTTAAAATCAATCTTAACATTTTTATCTTTATCAATATAAATATATTTTACTTTATTTTCTAATTCTAATCTAGTATTATCAGTTAAATTTAATTTTTCCTTTATAATTTCAATCAACCTATTTTCACTCATAGATTTATTATTTTCACAAGTTTTATTTCTATAGTAGTTAGAACAATAGAAATATACCTTATCCTTTGATTTTCTTTTTATCATTCCATTATTACAACATTCACATTTTAAAAATCCTGAAAAAATATTTATACTTCCGTCTTTATTTACTTTAGCTTGTCTATCTAAAATATCTTGCACTTTATCAAATTTTTCTTTACTTATAATTGCTTTATGATGATTTTCAGTAACAATCCAATCTTCTTTATCTATGTTTATTTTCTTATTGACTCTATAATTTAATTTTCTTTTCTTACCTTGAAATAATGTACCTGTATAGTTTTCGTTTCTTAGTATTGAGTTGACCATTTCAGAATTTCATTTTTTCATTACTGTTACATCTTTATTTGTATTAATATTTAAGTACTCACTTGGAGTTAATGTATCATTTTGATTTAAAAAATCAGCAACTTCTCTTCTACTTTTTCCCTCAAGTATCATATCGAATATTTTTACAATAATATTTGATACATTCTTATCAATTAAAAATTTATGTTTATCTTTTGGATCTTTTATATATCCGTAAGGTGCTAATTTCCCAACAAACTCACCATTATGTTTCTTAACAATTAAAGAGCTTCTAACTTTCTTTGATATATCTTTTGCATACATATCATTAAATAAATTCTTTAATGGAACGTAATCACCACCATAGTAATCAGATGAATCAATTTCATAATTTTCATCTACTGAAATTACGGATACTCCCATAGTCGCAAATACTACTTCTACAAAATTACTAGTTTCAATATAATTTCTACCAAGTCTTGATAAATCTTTTATAATTATTACATCTATTTTCTTATTTTTGATATTTTCTAACATTCTTTGAAATTCTGGTCTATCAAAATTAGTTCCTGAATATCCATCATCTACATAATAATCAACTAACCTATATTCTTTATGTTCTTTTAAATAATTATCTATAATCTGTCTTTGATTAGTTATACTATTAGATTCTTTTTCATTATTATATTCTTCTTTTGATAAACGAAGATATGCTGCTACTTTAAAATAATCCATCTTTTTTTGCCTCTAATTATCTTCTATTATTTCTTTAATAATATCTAAAATAAGATTAAAACTTGTTAAATCTATATTGTTGTCAGTTTTTATAATTTTTTCGAAGAAATCATCTTTAGACAATGCGTAATTTACACCATTATTTTCTTCTTCAGTTATATCAAATACTTTTTCCTCTGACGATCCAGATAAAACTCTTATAACTGTGTCACCACATACATTTTTCTTGTTGCATCTTTTAGTTAAATCTTTACTATTTCCATTTTTAAAAAAATCGTTGCCACAGTATATTCTTCTAGTAATACCTCCTTCACAAACAATTTCTTTTTTTAGCACATCATCTGTATAATAATGTTCAATTGATATACTATCTTCATTTTGTCTAATATTAGGTTTAGGTATTACAAAAGAAAATACATTATTGCCCCATTTTTTATATTTTTTACCTTCTTCAGAAACATCTTTAATTATAGCTTTATTATCATTGTCAAATATAAATATCCTTTTGTTAGTATTACTAATTTGAGACTGTGCTTTAAGCATATTTAATATTGCTGAATCTCCCATATCATTAGTTGTTTCAAAAAAATCATATTGTTCATTAATATTTAGTTTATTTTTAGCATTTTTTATATGCTTCCAATCTGTTTTTCCTTCTGTTATTACTAGAGGAATTGTCATAGAATTTATTTTTTCTTTAAGTTTCTGGTTTTCTCCCTCTAATTCTTTCAGTCTTTTGGATGGATTTTTAATTTTTTCATAATATGATTGAATCATTTCTAATTCTTTATATTCTTCTCTTGATACTTCTTTAATTATAGGAGAATTTTCTACTTGTCTAAATATTTCATAATATTTAGTATCTTCTGGTGCCATAGCAATAGTTATAGGAGAATGAGTTGATAACAACACGGTTATCCCTTTTTCTAAATAATATTCTTGTATTGTTATATAAAAATCATTTATTAAAGAAGGATTTAAAGTTGCATCATATTCATCTAATAACAAAATTTTTGTTGCATTATCTTCTTTTCTATCATATGTTGATACTACTAATTTTAGTATTGCTTTCTCACCATCACTTAAATCATTAATTTTTCTGACTTTTCTTTTATTAATTTGATTGTTTTCAAAAGCAAATAATTTTGGTTCTTCTTTTAAATTTGGAATATCATATTCATAATCATTTGAAAAACGATAATTAAAATTTAATTTTTCAAATAAATTATTTATTTCTGTCCAAGGCGCTGATTTTAACCACGCATCATTATCAAATTTTACCCCTTTTTTCCCACAATTAGCTTGCTCTAAAACTCTTAATCTAGCTGCATCAGTAAATATTCTAGTAATACCATCAATTTCTTCGCCATCCAACTTAATGATAAAATTGCTAGGTATACATCCTAAAATTTGTTCATCAGTTAATTCTAAAAAATCTTCTTGATAAGTGTTTTTTACATATTCTATTATTTGTAAAATTGAATGCATAGAAACTTGTCTTCCGATATTGCTATTACCTTGTTTAATGTTAATTGAAGAATTAATAACTGTTTCTAGAAAAGAATCAAATGATACATCATTTGACAATCCATAATTCATTTCAAAAAATCGAGAACCATTTTGTTTGTGTTGATTATATTGATTATACAAAGAAATATAATTTCTATAAATATTAATTATACAACTATTATATTGTCTTGTTATATTGTAATCATATGAACCAAAAGAAGGCAAAGAAATATTATCTCTAAAACTATATTTTGCAATATTTCGATTTAATATTTTAATCCCATCTATATAAACATTTGTTATATCGTTCTTAATGCAATCTAATAATTGACTTTTTCCCGCGCCATTTATTCCAGATAAAATATTTAATCTACCTTCAAATTCATATTCAGAATCTTTCTTAAAACTTTTATATTCTTGTTTAAATTTTATTTTTATATTTGACATATTTACCTCCTGATTTTTTATCTCATCTTTTTATATTATTATTACATAATAGGTTTCTTTATGGATCCATTACAAAATTGATTTACAATATTTTTAAATTTTTCTTATATACAATTATATTTTTAAAAAAAGTTAAAGTTAATATAAGTCGGTATTACCTTTTTTTTGAATTCTTTTACTATTTTTATACTCGAAAATGTAAAAAGGAATTAAATAAAAAGTCTTATAAAATAAAGGTTTGCTTGGAAGTTAATCAAAGTCGGTTTATACCAGTTTATGTTTGTTTCGTTATTATCCACATTTTTCACATCCTTCTTATATTTAATTTATATAAATGCAGTTAACGAGTATTCCTCGTCAACTACTTTATCATAACTTACCTTTAGACAATTAATTATCTTTTATATATCCTAATATATTCAAAACATATTTATTAACTAAAATATTTTCTTTACAAAAATTTATTATACCATTTTTTTATTATATCTCATAGTTTTTTTGATTATTTTTTATTATTTCTTTACACTATTAACTTTCAATCAAATTTTTATCAATATATTTATAATTTAAAGCATTATTACTTTATATTGCAGTTATTCTGGTTTCCTTTTTTTTGCTACTTTCATACCAGATCAACCTTTATAATCTCATTCATAAGTAAAACAAACTCCACAGGTTTATTTATACCACCATCTTTCCAAACATCAGTTAGTTTAAATCTATCAACAATTCCACTTAGTCTAGCTTTTATCCATTCATCGCTATAACCTTTTTTACGATAATAATTTACAGCCCTGTTAATAGCAACCTCTGGGTCAAATACTTCATTTATTCTTTCATCACCAAGACTAGCCAGCCACATTTTAAATGGTTCTGCCTTTGGACTAGGTACAGACTCAGTGAGTCTTAATATTCCTTTGGTATTTAATACATCCGTTGCATAAACCTTCCCATCTTTTGCCTTCATCTTCAGTTGTCCGACATTTTCGGACAACTCACTTCCTTCATTTTTAAGCTTATTCTTAAGATCACTCCAATACTTTCTTGCTCTTGAACTTTCTGTTAGTACACCAATAACATCAACCACACTAAAATAATAGTCTTCTTTTTCACTATCCCACACGCTTCTTATTTCTGTTCCTTCAAATAAATTTGACAAAGTTTCTAATCTATTATCCATATTTTATTCCCCCTTATATAAATGATTAGCAATATTTTTACATCAATCTCATAATCAAAATATACCATACAAATATTTGTCTGTCAACAATTTTTAGAAAGAAAAATAAGATGATTTCTCATCTTACTTACAAGTATATATTTCTTTCTCAGCATAATCTGCTTTGATGCTTGCCAATGTCATTTTTTCAGCCATGTCCTTGTTATAATTGCTTTTTCGTTTAAAATTCAATAGAATAATTTTTCAAAGTGTCTTCAACTTTTTCTATAAAATCATTATCTTTAGTATTTAAAACTTTCTTTTTTAACTTTTTCATATCTAAATCTTCTTGTATAGCACTTATAAGCTCAGTTAGATAATAATCATCTTTAACTTTAATAAAATAATCTTCAATTAATGAAAAATCCTTATTTTTTCCATTATAGTTAAATGCTAAGCGCCATAACCATTCTCTTTCATCTTTGTCTATAGCAATTTGAACAAGTTCATCAAATGCTTTTTGATCAATTTCTGGTGGCATTGGAACACTAATATACTGTACAATAAATTCTAAAAGTTCATAATTGTTCATTTTCTTGCAATAATTTGCTATCAAATCATTATGAGTAAGTAAAGTGAATATTTTTTCATATAATTTATCACCATCTTTAACCTTCTCTTTGTCAAGAACAAGTCCTTGTTTTCTTTTTATAAACATTTCTTTTGTTTCATTATCCAAATTATTGCTTCCTAAAGCTTTATCTAATACATCAATAAATTCTTCAATTGTTTTCATTCTATTTTTCTCAAGTTCATCTACCTCATTTGGTGTATCACCTTTTATATTCTCAATACTTTGAATAATACTTTCTATATTTTTCTTTTCATCATCTGAAACTCTAGTTAAATCTAAACTATTCATTTTTTCTAATAATTCATCACTATTTATTAATCTATTTATATATTTATACATTAAATTTACTAAATCCATAACACACCTAAATTTTTCCAAACTTACTAAATGGGAATATTCTAAATACAACTTTACCTTTAATTTCTTTTTCTTTTATAGGTCCAAAATATCTTGAATCTTTACTAATAAGTCTATTATCCCCTAGGATAAAGTATTCATCACTTTTTAAAGTTATTCTATCATAATCACTTGTCATACCATAAGCATACTTATCATCTATTTTTTCATCATTAATATAAATTTCTCCATCTTTAATTGCAACAGTATCACCAGGCATACCAATAATTCTTTTTATTATTTTTTCATTATCCTTTTCTTCATGAAGCACAATAACATCAAATCTTTTAATCTCACTTAGTTTATAAAGTATTAAGATATCGCCATTTTTAAATGTCTTATTCATACTATCCCCATCAACTCTAACTGGTGTTGCAATAAATGTACGAATAAGTACAACCACAACCACAATTATAATATAAGGTAATAATTCTTTAATTATTCTTTTTATAAAAATCACTCCTAAATGAAAGAAAGGAAAGAATTAACTTCTTTCCTTAACTTTATATTCTTTACGCATTCCTTTGATAAAGTTAAGCTTAGCTCTACGAACTTTACCTTTTTTGATTACCACAATTTTATCAATTGTTGGGGCATTAACTGGGAATATTCTTTGAACACCAACAGTTCCACTTTTCTTACGAACTGTAAATGTTTCAGAAACTCCTCCACCTCTTTTAGCGATTACTAATCCTTCAAAAGATTGGATACGTTCTTTCTTTCCTTCTTTTACCCAAACATCAACTCTAACTGTGTCCCCAACTCTAAATTCTGGAACATCTTTACGAATATGTTTTTCAGCAATTTTGTCAACTAAATTTGCCATTTTCTTACCTCCTTATTTCATTACCTATAATCATATAAATTTTATAGCGGATTATATACCTTTTTTGGGTCACCAATATATTACCATATTTTTTTAATATATGCAAGTTAAAATAATCTAATTATATCTTGAATTGTAATATATATCATTAAAAGCATCAAAAGTGCAAATCCTACTAAATGACAAGCATTTTCAAATTTAGCATTAATTGGTTTTCTTCTAATTGCTTCGACGATAAGGAAGAATACTCTACCGCCATCAAATGCTGGGAATGGTAAAATATTAATAAATCCTACATTAATTGACAAAAATGCAGTTAAGTAAATCATATAATTTAGTCCAAGAGCAACACCATCATCTACTATTTTATACATGCCAACTGGACCAGATAAAGCACTTGCACTAATTTTACCAGTAATTAAACCTGTCACAGTAAGCCACATTGAATGAACAATACTATTAAATTTCATAAATGCATATTTTATAGAACCAAAGAAACCAGATAACGTATTACTTTCAACTTCAATACCAAAAACTTGCCTTTCATTACCATCAGCATCTTTTTCTACTTTTGGTACAACTTTATAGGTATCCATTTTCCCATCTTCATGTTTTACATCAAAAGTGTAATACTCATTTTTATTTTTCATAACCAAAACTATTTGAGCAACATCCCAGCTAGATACCTTATGACCATTAATGGCTGTTATAGTATCTCCACTAGTTATGCCAGCTTCAGCCATTGGATAATTATCTACTACATTTTTAACAACTGGTTTTAAAGTATTTCCACCCCAAATAAGACTACTTAAAAAAAGTAAAACAATTGCTAATATAAAATTATTTACAACCCCAGCTACTAAAATAATTACTCTTTGCCACCAAGGTTTATTACACATATAATCTTCTTTTTTTATCTTTTCATCGGCATCTTCATAAACTTCCCCAGCCATGGAAACAAATCCACCAATTGGAAAAGCTCTGATATTATAATCAATTTTATCTTTACCCTTGTGGGTATGAATAACTGGACCCATACCAATTGAAAATTCATAAATATGAACCCCAAACTTTTTTGCCCAAATAAAGTGTCCAAACTCATGAACTAAAATAATAATTCCAAGTATTAATATAAGCACTAACACAGATACAATCCACATAATCTATTCCTCCTTAAAATATTATCATAAACATATATGCCAAAAATACAAATATTGAACTATCAAGTCTATCTAAAATACCACCATGACCTGGTAAAAGATTAGAAAAATCCTTAATACCATTTTCACGTTTGATGCGGCTCATTACTAAATCTCCCATTTGACCAACAATAGAAAGGATAATAGTAATTAATATAACTTTAAAAGTAATTTTACCAAGTAGTAATCTATATAAAACTACTCCCCCAATTGTACCAAGTACTAAACCACCAATAGAACCTTCCCAAGTCTTATTTGGACTTATACTTACACACATTTTGTTTTTACCAAATTTAGAACCAATAATATAAGCAAATATATCATTAAATGTTGGAATAATAAGTAAGAATAACAAAGTCTTAAAACTACGCATCCTTATTATTAAAAATGAATTTAAGGCAAGTCCCAAAAACAATACTATACCAAGTAGATATAAAGCATCTTTTGATGAATATTCTTCTTCCTTATAAAATATAACAGGTACTACAATTCCTATTACTATTAATGCTAAAGTCTGATAAGAAAATCCATAATAAATAGATAAATTACTATTATTTGATAAAATCAAACTAAGTAAAGAAACAAGTCCAATAAATATCATCATATTAGGTATTTTACCATGTGATTTTTTCAAATCAATCATTTCTTTAAAAGCAAAAGCACCTACTAAACATATTAAAAGTTCAAAATATATTCCTCCAAGTAACACTAAAGGAATAACAATTAAAAGCGCAACTATTGCTGTAATTATTCTTGTTCTCATATTTTTACCTCCCAGCAATTATACTTACCTATAAATTATATCTAATAATATTCACTTTGTAAATAATTTTATTCTAATAACATACATATTATTTTAACATGAACGATATTAATAAAAAATTAAAAAGACTTAAAAACGAAGATTTTATATGGATTATTTATTTTTTTATCGTTGTATTTGCTTTATATTCTAATAAACTTGATAGAGATTATTTATTAAAAAAAGATAATGAAGCTTACAAAAGAGAAAAATATATAAACATTACAATCTTTTTTATAGCATTTTTTATCTACTTATATTTTTTACTTCTTTTAACTGAAGATTTAGGTTCTATGGAAAAAAATTTTAATGACCCAGCATATAGATCAACTTTTATCCAGCTAATTGCTGCCATCTTATTTTTAATCGGAGGTGCTATATACTTAATAAATGAAATAACTAGAAAAGATGATGCTTTAGATGTAGGATTAATATAAAAAAATAGACTTAATTACTTAAATCTATTCATTTGTTGCATTACTTGATTAATTTGTTTTTGACTTGGCTTTCTTCCCATTGAACTCATCATAGCCTCAATCATTTTCTCATTAATCGGAGGATTTTTTTCTAAAGTTTTTTTCATTAAAGCTCTAGCTACAAAAAAACCAATAACAAGTCCAATTATAATACCAATTACTAAATATAATATTAATTTACCCATAAATTTTCTCCTTTATACCAATATTTTACTATAAATATATGAGTTCTTCAAGCCAGAAATAATCTTTATTTTGAAAATCACAAGCAAAAGCCTGCGTAATTGGCAAAAATTTCTTAATATCTCGATTAATTATATTAGTTTTAAGAAGAATATGGCTATTTTTAACAATAATCACAGTTTCTTCTTTACGATATTTATTAATTACTTTATGTGTATCACCACTTTTCATATAAAAATCATTATCTTTATTTAGTTCATATATTAATTTATTATATTTTAGTTTATCTATTGGCACAATTAATTGATCTAATAAATCCTTTCCAATCCCTATACTTGTCTTATCTAAAAGGTATATATCTTCTAAAGATTTAAACAAATTATAGGGATTATCTTTAAGTAACACTTCCATTTCTTTGTTAATTCTAAAAATATAAAAAGTCCTCATATTATCACCTTCCAAATATATGATAACATAAAGACTTCAAATAATTTGTCAGATTATGTCGATGATATCATCTTTTTTTAAATAAGTAGCAATTTTCTCTAAAATAGTAGTTTTATCTATCTTTAAATATTTAACAACATCTTCTGCTTTACCACTCATACCAAATTTATTTACTCCGAAAATATAATCTGGTTTTGATGCAAATCTATTCCAAATAAGACTATTTCCAGCTTCAATTACAAATGTCGGAACATCCTTTGGTAATAATTGTTCTTCGTACTTAGGATTTTGTTTTAAGAAAAGCTCCATACTTGGCATTGAAACTACTCTAGTATCTATTCCTAAAGTAAATAATTCTTTTGATATATCCATTGCCATTTCAAGTTCTTGACCAGTTGCAATAATAATTCCATCTAAACGATACTTTTCTTTACGTACCATATAAGCTCCATATTTCACAAATCTAGCATTAGTATTTTTTTGTTTACTTCTCTCTTCTTTACTTATAACCATCGCTGTTGCACAATTATTTTTAAGAATATATTCCCAAGCTCCCATGATTTCATTGATATCTGCGGGTCTAAATGTTGTAAAGTTTGGTATAGTTCTAAGACTAGTAAGTTGTTCAACTGGTTCATGAGTTGGTCCATCTTGCCCAACATACACGGAGTCATGTGTAAAAATATAAGTAACTGGTAAATTCATAAGTGCTGACATTCTAATCGCTGGTTTTAAGTAATCAGAAAATGCTAAGAATGTTGACCCAAAAACTTTTAAATTTGATAATGCCATCCCATTTAAAATTGCACCCATGGCATGTTCTCTAACCCCAAAATAAATATTTTTACCAACAGGATTTTTTTCACTTTGAATCGTTGATTTATCTAAATTTGTTTTACACGATGATGAAAGATCAGCAGAACCACCAAGAAAGAATGGACTTTTTGGTGAAATAAAATTCATAATTTTATGATTTGACTCCCTTAAAGCTTCTCTATATTCATCACTTATTTTAAATTTAGTATCATCAAAATCAATTACAAAAGCATTTCTTTCAAGTAAATTAACCATTGCATGTAAATTACTATTTTCTTCTTTTATATTAGTATAATCTTCTTGCCAATCCAAATATTTTTTAGAAACTCTCTTATTTACATAATTTTGTAAAAATTCTAAAACATCTTTTCTTACTTCAAAAGGTTCACTAGTAATTTTATATTTAGCTTTAATAGCCATTAAATCATCTTTTTCAAGTGGCTTACCATGTACCTTATTAGTTCCCTCTAATTTAGAGTCTTCACCAATTATTGTATTACAAATAATTATTGATGGTCTATCAGCCCTTTTAGCTTGTTTAATAGCTCTAGATATTTCTTTATAATCATCACCATTTTTAACATTAATAATATTAAAATCTAAAGCTTCAAAACGTATTTCAATATCTTCAGTAAAAGTATTTTTAGTATCACTATCTAAAGAAACATTATTCTTATCATATAAAAGAATTAATTTATTTAAATTTTGAGTACTTGCAAAGCTTAATGCTTCATAACTAATACCTTCCATTAAATCCCCATCACCACATAAACAATATGTATAATAGTCAATTAATTTTGAATTTTTATCTTCAATATTTACAATAGCATTTAAGTATCTTTCAGCAAGGGCCATACCAACTGCCATTCCAATCCCTTGACCAAGGGGACCAGTTGATGCATCTACTCCCGGTGTTACTTTAACTTCTGGATGTCCTGGTGTAAGACTACTTAAATCTCTAAAGTGTTTTAACTCTTCCATATCAATTCCATATCCCATATGGTATAAAACTGAATATAAAAGAGCAGAACCATGACCTGCAGACATAACAAATCTATCCCTATTTATCCAATTTGGATTACTAGGTATAACATCCATTTGTTCTTTATATAAAGCGTATAAAATCGGAGCAGCTCCTAAAACTATTCCAGGATGCCCACTACCAGCTTTATCTATCATATCAAGTGCAAGCACCTTTATACTATTTAGTGCTGCATCATCCATCTTACTCATATTAATCACTCCTTATGATAATAAAATTATATCACAACGAATACAAGTAGTCAAAATATTAAACTAATTTATTTAAATCTCCATTTAAAATAATTGGATTAAAGCCAATAATCTCATCTTTCAATAAACCATCTGGTATATCATTTATCATATATATTGTTTTTTCTAATCTAAAAGCATCATACATTTCTAGAAATGTTGCACCTCCGATATAATTTTGAATGCCATTTTTAGCATAATTTAAAACAAGCACAGCATCAACTCCAGAAATAACTTCTTCACTATGTTTAATCATTCCAGCTTTCCACTTAGCATGTTCATCTGTGCCACGATATTTACTTTCTGTTTCAGGACAATCATAACAATTAGGTAATGATATTATATGTCCCGCTTTTTCTAGTGCACTCTTAATTGGTGGTATTTTATCATAAAATGCTTTACTGCATATAATAAATATTTTCATATATTTTGCTCCTTATAGTTTCATTATAACATAAAAACAGAAAAATTTTTATATTTTTAAATTTGACTTTTAGCCACATTTATGTTATTATGTATTTAGCAAAGAAAATTTGCATATAATAAAAAAATGGAACATCCGGTTTTTAGCGAGATTGGATGCTACCAATAATGTGGATGGCATCTAAATCAACCTCGTTGATTTAGATGCTTTTTGTTAGATTGCTAATACAAAAACAATTATTAGCAAACATACTATGATGAAGAACAACATAAGAATAAACAAATTCTTTATGTTCATTAACATCACCTCTCTTTCAGTTCCAAAACTTTAAAAGAGGTAGCATCCAATCAAACAGGATGTTCCATAAATTAATTATATTACTAAACAGTTTCAAAAACAAGAAATTTAAGCCACTTTATAAAATTTATAATAATCAAATAAAAAATATGTATATACAAGTATATACATATTTATTTTTAGCAACTATTTAACTATTAGTTTTATAATTCTTATGAAAATTTGCTTATAACAAAAAAAGTGCCGAAGCACTATTTACTTTTCTTTGGAAACAATATATCTCTAACACTATAGAAATATTGGGCACCAGATATAACTGAAAGTATTACTGCAGCTATAAGTAAAATATCTGCAACTGGGAAACCAATAAGTTCAAATGGTAAATTATAAAACATTGTAAGGGTAAGTCCACTCATCATACAAATTGTTTTAAGTTTTCCCATAATTGATGCTGCCACAACTTTTCCATTTTGTCCTGAAATCATCTTACATGAGTCAACAACAATATCACGAGATATAATAACAACTGGAATTACAATAGAAATAATTCTATCATAAGCAAGTATTACTAAAAGTCCATTAACAAGTAACTTATCTGCAATGGCATCCATAACTTTTCCAAAATCAGTTACCATATTATTTTTACGAGCTAGATAACCATCCAAAAAATCTGATGTTGAAGCTATTAAAAATATTATACCTGCAATTATATATTTTAAATTAACAGTAATTGTTGCAACTTGATAAACTGGAAATTCAACTCCTAAGCTATACCAAGGCACTAAAAGCATTACAAGTAACAATATTGATAAAAATATTCTAGCCATTGTTATTCTATTTGGTAAATTCATATACTTCCCTACTTTCCATAACTTATTGTATCAGTACTACTTCGATTAATTGTAACTTGTTTTACTGACCAAAGAATTGCAAACATTACAAGTAAAAATATAAATGCATAAATAGTAACATACACCCATTTATTATATTTTTTAGCTTGTTTTGTATATGGTGATGAAATAATATCATCTTTTTTTTCTTCTTTAATTTTAAGTTCAATTGTTTTTTCTATTTCTTTAATAGGTATCTTAGAAGTATATTCAAACATATACTCATTAAATTCATCTATTAATTCTTGTTCATCTAAACCTAAATATTTAGCATAACTCGATATATATTCTTTAAGTTCAAATATATCTTTAAATGCTCCGGTTCTTCCATCCTCGATATTTTCAAGTATTTCTACTTTTATACCAAGGTCCTTACTTGCTTCATTTAAACTAACACCTGATGACTCCCTTGCATACTGAAGCTCCTCACCAATTTCGTTCAAAACTTTTTCACTCCTTTTTTAATTCAAAATAAAAAATAATCTTAATAAGCCATGTTTTGTTCTTCATAAAGAAGAGGCAAATATTTATCTTACATTTCTGCACCCAAAGCAAATTCATTTCTTTACTTTAAGCTCCCCTACCATAATTTGGGTTTCTCGCTTGCGGGGTTTACCACGTTCCACCTACAAAGTTTCCCTTGTAGCTCGTCTCTTTGGCACTTTTATATCTAATAAAACCATTTAAGGTTTCCTCGAAGCCATAAACTTTCGCTTTCTTAGGTTATTTTTTTCCTAAGCACAAACACTACAGACATCTCAGCCTGTGCGAGCATGGACTTTCCTCTACATAACTATCTTATGCAGCATTTGCCACTAGATTATTCATTATTTCCGTAAACTACTTTTTCAAGTTGACTAATTCTTTTAAGTAAATCAACATTATTTGTGCTTCTTGAAGGCGCTTCACTACTTGTACTAGCTACTTCTTGAAGTCTTCTTATCTCTTGTTTTAACTTAATATTATCATCAGTTAAATCTTTTACATCTTTTTCTAACTTTCTAATAATATTTGCATATTCCGTATAATCACGGATAACCATATCCAAAAACTTATCAACTTCTTGAGGTCGATATCCCCTGGCATCAATCTTAAATTCTTTCTCAAGTATTTCTTGAGGAGTTAAATATAATCGATCATTATACAAAAATATCACCTACTAACAAAAAAATTATAACTTAATTTTTCGTTTTAGTCAATATCATCATCACTACTAATTTCTTCCACTTCTAAAAAAGGCACATTTAACAAGCCAAAATCTAATCTTTCCATCATTAAATTTATATAGTATTCTAAACGCATTTTTATCACCAACAATATAGTATAACAACTTTAAATAATTTTCATTACTTTCGACAAAACATGTCAAAACTTTTAACTGTCTACTTTTGACAAACTTGCATAAGGCCCTATAAATCTTTTCTTAAATATGTTATAATACTTAAAGGTGATTGCATGTTATATCCTGGAGGTACTAAAAAAACATACAAAAAAGAAGTTTCATATAAGAATCGTGGTATGGAACTTGAATATTTAATTGAACAAGCTAATATTTATTATAGAGATAATGATATAGCATACATTTATAAAAAGCCTACTCCTATCAGAGTAGTTAAAACTGATTATTCAAGTTTAGGCAAAAGAATAACAGATGCTTTTTACGAAATGCCATCAACACTAGATTTTAATGGCATCTATAAAGGAAAATACATAGAATTTGATGCTAAAGAAACAAACAATAAAACGTCATTTCCTATAAGTAATGTTCATGATCACCAAATAAAACATATAAGAAATATATATAAACATGGAGGTATAGTTTTTCTAATCATCAGTATGAATAATAAATATTTTATGCTGATGGGTAAAGATTTTATTGATTATATTGATAATAATGAAAGAAAAAGTATTCCCTATGAATATATAAAAAATAATGCTATCGAAGTAAATATGACCTTAAAGGGTTTAGATTACTTATCAAAGTTAGGAGATAAAATATGAAAAAATTAAAAATTAAAAAAATTAACTTAAAAAAGAAAGATGGTAAGAAAAAAATAAATATTAAAGAAAATATTCTTTCAATTATTTTAATTGGAGGTATAGCAGTTATATCAATAATATTAATATTTGCATTATATATAATTATTTCTTCACCAGATTTTGATAAAGAAAAATTATATTCTAAAGAGTCAAGTGTTCTATATTATAATGATGGAAAAACAGAACTTGCTAGACTTGGTCAGTATGATAGAGCATTAGTAAATTATGATGAACTTCCTGAAGTTTTAATAGATGCCATCGTAGCAACTGAAGACTCAAGATTTTTTCAACATAGTGGTCTAGATATTGCCCGTTTTGCTAAAGCAAGTGTTGGACAACTTATTGGAAATGATAAAGCAGGTGGTGCTTCTACCCTAACAATGCAAGTTGTAAAAAGAGCTTACACATCCGGAGAATCACATGGTATAAAAGGAATTGTAAGAAAATTTACAGATATTTATATGGCTGTATTTAAAGTAGAAAGCAACTATACAAAAGAAGAAATTATAGAGTTTTATGTAAATAGCCAATGGTTTGGTTCAACTGGTTCACTTAATAACTCTGGTTTTGCAGGAGTTGAACAAGCATGTCAAAACTTCTTTGGTAAATCAGTATCAGATATATCTCTTGCAGAAGCTTCAATTCTTGCAGGAATGTTTCAAAATCCAGGACTTTACAACCCATATACAAAACCAAATAATACCAGAAAACGTCAAAAAATAGTTTTAACCCTTATGGTAAATCATGGTTATATAACTGAAGAAGAAAAAAATGCTGTTTTAGATATTCCAATTGAAAGCTTACTAGTTAAAAAAGATAATGTTGCAAATGGTGAAAGTAGAGCTGCAATTGACTATATCATTAATGAAGTTGCAAATGATACAGGTTACGACTTACGTGAAACCCCAATGAAAATTGTTACAACTATAGATAAAGATGTTCAAGATGTATTAAATAAACTAGAAAAAGGTGAAATTTACGAATTTCCAAATGAATATATGCAAGAAGGTATAGCAATTACTGATATGGAAACTGGTGGGTTATCTGCCATATCTGGTGGTAGAAATTATAGTGCCAGAGGTACAAACAGAGCTACAATCAAAAGACAACCAGGATCAACTGCCAAAATATTATTTGACTACGGTCCTTACATTGAATATTTAAATGGTTCACCTGCTACACTTTTCTTAGATGAAGAAACAACTTATTCAAATGGAACGCCAATTAAAAATGCTGATGGAAAATATAATGGTCTTATGACAATGCGTGATGCTTTGGCAGCATCAAGAAATATTCCAGCACTAAGGGCTTTTAAAGCTGTTTATAAAGAAAATCCTGACTATATCAAAAACTTTGTCAAAAACTTAGGTATTGATTATGGCGGAGAATTATATGAATCTGCTGCAATTGGTGGTTTCGATGGTGTTAGTCCAGTTCAAATGTCAGCAGCTTATGCAGCTTATGGACGTGGTGGTTACTACATTAAACCTTACTCATATACAGAAGCTACCATTTTAGAAAATGGAAAAGTTTACAATAAAACTAGTGAAAAAGTAAAAGTTATGAGTGAAGAAACAGCATACATGATTACAGACATACTTATAACAGCTGCTCAAAGGGGTGTTGGGGGTGTATCAGTAGGTGGCACACAAATCGCTGCTAAATCAGGTACAACAAACTTAGATAAAGCTACAACAGATAAACTTGGAATACCAGCATCAGCAACCAGAGATGCATGGAACATTACCTACTCTCCAGAATATGCAATTGCTTTATGGATTGGATACGATATAAATAATTCTGATCACTATCTAACAGCAACAATTGGGGGAAGAGTCAGAAATGCTGTTATGAAAGCAGTTGGTTCAAGAGTATATAGTAAAAATAAAACATTTTCTAAACCAAGTGGCATCATCGAAGTAGAAGTAGAAAAAGAAACAATCCCAACTACTCTAGCATCAGAATATACCCCTGAAGCATTAAGAATGATAGAAATATTTAAAGAAGGAACTGAACCTACAGAAAATTCTACTAGATTTGAAAAATTAAACGCTCCTACAAATGGAACGTACACTAATAATGGTACACAAATAAAACTTAAATGGAATGGAATAAGTACCCCAGATGCAATAAGTACCAACTACTTGCAAGAACATTTCAATAAATATTTTGATACATCTGCAAGTAAATATTATGAACAAAGAATAACATATAATAATAATTATATTGGTTCACTGGGATATAATATTTATGAAAAAGCTTCTGATGGAACTCTTACGTACCTTGGAAGAACAGATAGTACAAATTATACAATCACTAATCCATCCAGTGGTAATGTAACATATATTATAAAATCTGCATATTCATTATTTACAGCAAATATGAGTGATGGTCTAGAAATAAAAGTTAATACCGGCGTTGACTCCAATGTAGAAAACATTATATCACCTGGTCAAAATGAAAACAATAACAATAATGATAATAACAATAATAATGATGATGATTTAGATTAAAAAATACTGCTTGAAAATATCAAGCAGTATTTTTCATAAAACATATTATATAAGGCATCTTATACTATATAATATGTTTCTTCAAATCATGGTAATTATTAAGAGTTTGGAATTATAATTTAACTCCGGTACTCTTCACAATATTTATAATATGTTAAAAGAACATAACTTAAATTTCTAACGAAATTCAAGTATCTGTGTTACCTCACGGTAACACTTTTTCTGTTTCACAGAAACCTAAGGCTTCTCCGCAGACCAACTTCGGATGGTCGCCACCCTACTTATATTTATTTCGTTCTTATTTAAATTATACACTCTTTCATATATATTTTCAATCCTTCAAACATTATATTTATACTTGCATTTATATCTCTATCATGTATTAAACCACATCTTGGACATGTCCACTTTCTTATACTTAAATTTTTTACTTCCTCATTTTTATAATCACATCTATTACAGCATTGACTACTTGGATAATATTTATTTATTTCAATTACTTTTTTACCTAGCCAATTTGATTTATATTTTAAGACTCGCATAAATTCACTGATTGGTATGTTTTTTAAGTGTTTAGCTATTTTATGGACTTGATACATGCTTTTAACATCTAAGCTTTCAACAGCTACAATGTCATTTTCCTTTAAGATATTATTTGCAAGTTTATATATCATATGTTTTCTGGCATTTCTAATTTTTAAATATAATCTTTGTATTTTTAATTTTAGTTTATATCTATTCTTACTTCCTGGTTTGCATCTAGCTAAACCTTTTTGTAATCCTTTTAATCTTTTTTCATTTACTTTCACTTCATTTTTTAGTTTTTCTCCATTAGATGTTACTATAAAATCTTTGATGCCTAAATCTAATCCTACGATTGATGTTAGATTTATAGTTGGTTTAATAAATGGAACTTCAACAAGGACACTTACAAAATACTTGTTAGCATCTTTACTAATTGTTGCTGATTTTATCTTTCCTACTATTTCTTTGGTTGTTCTATATCCTCGAAACTCTACTTTTTTTAGTCTTGGTAATGTTATTACTTTATTTTTAAAATCTATTCTTATACTTTCATATTTAACATTTTTATATTCATTTAAAATATTATTTGTTGTATAGCTTTCATGTTCTCCTTTAGCTTTAAATTTTGGATAACCATTTCCATGAAAAAAATTCTTAAATGCATCATCTAAGTTAAATACACATTTTTGAAGGGCACATGAATCTACTTCTTTAAGCCACTTATTTTCTTTCTTTAAATCAGTTAGTTCTTTTAACTCATCATAAGCACTTAATTTAATTTTGCTTTCTTCATATTTCGTTTTTCTTTCAGATAAAAATTTATTAAAAATAAATCTTGTACATCCAAAAGTTTTATCTATCATTATCTTTTGCTCTCTATTTGGATAAATTCTAAATTTATATGCTTTATAAATATTCATAAAACTTGG
Source organism: uncultured Bacilli bacterium (assembly GCA_934101795.1). Taxonomy (GTDB): domain Bacteria; phylum Bacillota_I; class Bacilli_A; order RF39; family UBA660; genus Onthocola_B. The sequence continues at coordinate 90,091 of CAKORY010000001.1, read as the reverse complement.
CCCCCTTAGATAATATAATTATACCATATGTTTGGCCACATATCAAGAATTAATTTTATAAAACTTGGATGACTTTCCTATTATATAAAAAAAGAAATATTATTTTTTAATATTTCCTCATATATTTACATTTAAATGGGCATTTATCACACAAAGGATTTTTACTTTTACAAGTATATCTTCCAAATAAAACTAATTGATGATGAACTCTACTCCATTTATTCTCTGGAAAAAATTTCATTAAATCTTTTTCTATTTCAAGCACATTATCACTTTTAGTTAACCCTAATCTTTTAGAAACTCTAGCAACATGAGTATCAACTGCAATCGCTGGCACATCATAAATATTTGATAAAACCACATTACAAGTCTTTCTACCAACTCCTGGTAAACTTTCTAAATACTTTCTATCATTTGGTACTTTTCCATCATAATCATTTACTAATCTTTTAGCAATTACAGATATATATTCTGCTTTTCTTTTATAAGTTCCAACTGGATATATAATATCTTCAATATTTTTTATATTCTCTTTTGCTAAACTAAATATATCATATTTAGAAAATAATACTTTAGTTACTTCATTTACTCTTTTATCAGTTGATTGAGCAGCAAGTACAGTTGCAATAAGTAATTCATAATCTCTATTATACAAAAGCGCACAAACAGGATTAGGTACTATTTCATCTAACTTTTTTAATACTTCATTACTTTTCATTTAACCAATCAAAATTCATAACACTTGCTTCATACAAAGGAGCCTCAGGTACTTTTTCCATTGCCTTCTTTATATCAGCTGGTACTTTAATTCCTTTCCTATTCCATTCATATAATACTTTATCAACATATCTAAGAGTAAGAGCACCATTATACACAGCTTCTTTTAATGCAGCTTCAATCAATTCTTCACTAAATCCACTTTCTATCCAAGCATTTATAATTTCAAAATCTGTATTTGATAATGTTCTACCAAATTCTTTTTCAAATATTTCATAAATATCAGTTTTAGATTCTTCTTTTTCACGTGTTTTATAATCACGTTTAATCTCATTATAAAAATTATCTAAAGAAACAGATTCTCTTATTTTACCAAAACCATCTTTTTCAGCTTTAACACTTATTATTTTCTTAGCCATTAATGAACCATAAGCATTTAAAACATCTTCTTCCTTCATATTTAAAGTCTTAGCAACAACTTTTATATCAAATACTACATCATAAGAATTATCAAAATATAAAAGAAGTAAAAATTCATTTAAAGATAAATTCAACTTTAAGGCTTCTTTAATAAATATACTTTCTGCCACTAGTTTTTTATTATCTTTAAACATATTTCTCACTTCCTTTTCTTTAAATATTTAAGTATTTCCTCTTTATTATTTTTTATATTTTTATTTAATATTTCTTTTTCTAACTCACTATAAATAATACCTATTACTTTACCGGTTCCAAAAATATCAGATATCTCTTTACTTGTTATATTAATATCAGATTTTGATTTAATAGGTAAATTATTATACATTTTACTTATTTTCTTAGGATTAATATTAAGTATTTTACCTGCAATAGTGCATATATATAATCCATAATTATAAAGAACTAAATTATCTATTTGTCCCAAAGTAATTACCTCGGTAATTTTTATTATATTCCCTTTTTCAACATTTGTAAATGGGATATTTAAAACTTTAACTTGAGCCCACATACCAAGTAAGTCATCTACATAATTTATGTGGCTATAAGATATGCCTAAACTCTTAGAAACATTAGTATCTTTCATTATTTTCAAAGCTTTCATGTAATTTTTACTTAAAAGTATTTTTTCAAGTTCACTTTTAATTCTTTCTTTAGAAAGTGTTTCCACTAAATAACTATACTTTTTAATTTTTTCATAAAGTTCTTTTTCAATATCAAAATCTAAAACAGAAGCAAATCTAATAGCACGCATTATTCTAAGGGGATCTTCTTCTAACTTTGTATCAATATCACCTATCATTTTTATAGTTCTATTATTTAAATCTTCACACCCATTCAAAGGATCAATTATTTTATCATCTTTATTCATACATATAGCATTAATAGTAAAATCTCTTCTTTTCAAGTCTTCTTCTAAATTATCAATATACAAAACATTACTAGGTCTTCTATTTACATAATTTAAATCTTTTCTAAATGTTGTTATATCTATATTATAATTATCAAATTTTATGTTTACACTTCCATAATTACTTTTACTACTATTAAAGATGTTATGAATATCTTTAGGTAAGGCATTTGTGGCAATATCAGCATCATGAGAAGTTATGCCCAGTAAATAATCACGAACAAAACCACCTACTAAATATGCTTGGTAGCCATTTTCTTCTAAAGTATTAAGTATTTTCTTTATATTTTTTTCCATTTAATTACCCCGTTTAATTATATCAAACTTTATAGAAAAAAAACATCCTTTTTAAGATGTTTTACATATATTTTAAACTTTAATTTATGATATACGATATGGTTCATCAATTGTACCTAAACCATGCGATAAATTAATTGTATTTTTTAAATAAAATGCAGGTCTTACATCAAATATATTTTTATTTACAGTATTCCAACCAATAATTTCTCCTCCATATGTTGCCATAGCTTCGGTTGTATTTGATATTGGAGTTATAAAAATATCATTTCCACCAAAAACGAGCCAATCAGTAACATTAAAACGTGAATAATATGGACTATTCCAATATGACTTATCTATTCCATAATAATAATCACTTACATATAAAAGTCCAATCTTTGCTTCATACAATGAAGAGTTATCATTACTTATTTCATTTTTATAAACTTGATTAATATTTGTTGTTAAATTTTCATACGTATCACCTTTTGTATGCCATTTATATGTTTCTATTTTATCTGACCAACTAGCACCAATATTATTTACATAATTTTTATTTAAGTTTACCTTATTTAAATCACTTTCACTCCACTTATTAGTCCCAGTTGCCTTATTCCAATAATAATATGAGTAGTTCATTTCATCAGATACATAAAGTGATGAAAGATTAAGACTCCAAAATTTAGTGTTTTTATAATATCCATAATATGCTCCATCTTCACCTAGCAATTTTCTAGTTGCTGGATAAGCTTTGACTAATTTTACATTATCACCAAAAATCCCAACAATACGATATAGATTATCTTCAGGACAAATATCATCATTACTTCCAAAACAAACAAAATTATTAACATTATTCTTTTTTACATATCCAAGTTCAATAGCTTTAGTTAAAACTTCTGAATATGTAGAATATTTGTTTTCTGTATTATTACCAAGTAGATAATAATGACTTTGTGACAAAAGGCAATTATCTCCTAACGTTGATTTTTCATCATTACAATAAAATTTAATAACACCTTCATTACTAGTATTATTAAAGTCTCTAAGAAATGTAAAGCCAGCATCAATAGCCTTCTGTGTTATAATAAAATCACCACCAGAATATCTATAAGAATTATCTTCTGCACTATTTTCTAAACTTTTGTCATGATGATATAATGCATTATCAAAAGTATAATTTTCTTTAAAACAAGTTGCCATATTTTGTCCTTCACAAATTTTTCCTAAAGGCTTTTTATCAAAATACACATAGCATTTATCTGAAACATTCCCAGACATATATATTTTTTTACTAACATCATCCCAGGAAAGTTCTCCACCATTTTCACATTTAGATAACTCAGCATTAAAACTATAACCTTTTTGAGGCCAACTATCACTCGTAGTATATTCATATACCCCATCATCGTTTTCAAGCATCATACTTAAAGTATTATTATTCTTCTTAACCGGAGAAGCACTATAATCAATTTCTTCTTTTTTAAAACTTTTAACAAACAACAAGCTAATGAATACAAATAAAAATAATATAAAACAAAATATCCTTCTTTTCATAAATCCTCCACTATATAAAACACAATGTTTTATCATAAATCAATTATATAACATTTTGTTTTAATAATCAATATAACATTTTGTTTTAATTTAAAATTAAATTGGTGATAAATATGAATAGATTAAAAGAAATAAGAGAAGATAAAGATTTACTACAAAGTGATATTGCCAAAATATTAAATGTTAGTCAAGTTGCCTACAGTTACTATGAAATTGGCAAAAGACAACTACCAATTGATTTATTAAAGAAACTTGCAATATATTACCAAACTTCTACTGACTACCTACTTGGTTTAACAGATGTAAGAACACCTTACCCAAAATCAATACTTAATAAGTAATATTATAATTATATCCTTCATATAGTTAAATAGCTTTAGATGGAGGAATATTATGATAAACAAACAAAATTTGTGGTTCGTTACTTTATTTTCCTTGATACTAGTTCTTGGAATATATTATGTAACAATGGGTGATGAGAGCTTAAGTGTACTGGCCGGGGAAAATAACATAAGTAAAGATGTAAGTGTTAAAGAATCTGATGTTATCGTAGCACTTCAAGTAGACAGAGATGAAGCAGTCTTAAAAGAAATGAATGAATATCAAAGTATACTACTAGATGATACTGCAACTATCGAAGAAAAAAACGATGCTTACAATGCTTTACAAGCACTAAGTAATTCTAAAACAGAATGTGAAAAAATTAAGAAACTAATAACTGAAAAATTCAAATTTGACAATTTTGTCAAAATAGATGGTGATGCTATTAGTATTACAATCGCCGCTAAAGATCATAACAAAGAAATAGCAAATAACATTATCAGAGAAGTTCAAAGCCTATACGATAAACAAAAATATATTACCGTTAAATTTGAATAATATCCTATACATTTTTTAAAATATTTCATACAATACTATGAAGTATTTTAATTTTAAGGAGATTATTTATGAAAAAAAAGATACTAACTGACCGTGAACAAGAAGTATTTGAATTACTCATTAAAAATAAAACAACTACAGAAATTGCAAAAGAACTTTATATTAGTGAAAAAACTGTTCGAAATCATGTTTCTAATGCTATTCAAAAACTTGGTGTTAAAGGTCGGGCACAAGCCATCATTGAACTTATAAAACTCGGAGAATTATCAATTTAAATAAAGACTTCGGTCTTTTTTTTTATTTCTAAAATATAATTAATTAGGTGTTTTAAAAATGATAAAAAAATCTTCAATAAGACGTATTTGTGTAGCTACACTTACTCTATTTATTTTACTTATAATTTACTTTTTTCCAAGTAATGATACAGTTATCAAAGAACATTTAAGCTATATAACTAAAGATGAAATGCCAATATTTTTAGTAGATAATAAAGATTATGTTGCTAGAACCAGTATTGTTAAAAATAGTAGTGAAACTATAGAACAAATAAAAGAAATAATTGAAGCATTAACTAAAAATACTAAAAAATCCAGTTATATTAGAGATGGTTTTAAGCCAATTATACCAGATGGTACTAAAATACTAGATTTAAAACTTGAAGAAAATATTTTAACAATAAATTTTAGTAAGGAATTATTAAATGTCGTACATTGTGATGAACAAAAAATGATCGAAGCAATAATATACTCTTTAACAGAAATAAAAGATATTAAAAAGATAAAAATATTAGTTGAAGGAAAACCATTAACAAATTTGCCAAATTCAAATAAAAAATTACCAGAATATCTAGATAAATCATATGGCATTAATAAGATATACAATATAGATTCTATTAAAGAAACTACCAAAACCACGATATATTATTTAAGTAAAAATAAAGATTACTATTACTATGTGCCAGTTACTAAAGTTAGTAATGAAAAAACAGAACGAGTTGAAATAATCATTAAAGAACTTAAAAGTACTCCGATATATCACACAAATTTAATAAGTTATCTAGCAGCTTCTGCAAATATGACAAGTTATGAAATGTTAGAAAATGCAATATCTCTATCTTTTAATAATTACTTAATAGCTAATATAAAAGAAGAAGATATTTTAGAAGAAGTAAAATATTCAATTGCTTTATCTATCAGAGATACTTATGGCATTAATGAAGTAATTTTTAATATTCCAGACACAGAAAACACAAAAATTAGTATATAATGCCAAATTTTTCAAAAAAAGACTTGCCATAAGTCTTTTTTTATACTATAATTAGATTACCAACGAAAAAGGAATGTCCTGGTAGCTCAGCTGGATAGAGCAATCGCCTTCTAAGCGATCGGTCGTGAGTTCGAATCTCGCCCAGGACACCATTTATATTAATAGTAAAAGACTAAGAAATAAATATTTCCTAGTCTTTTTATTTATGAAAAATACCACAACATTTCTCATATTATTATTAAATTTAGAAATTTTCGGCACCATTTTCGGCACCACTATTTATATAATTGATTAATATTATTTTTTATAAAATGATACAACAAAAAAAAAGATTATTTCTCTTTAATTTTATTTTTAAATTTTCTTATTAATCTACTAATACCAGTTTCATTCGGTAAAGCTAACTTAAGATTATGAGATTTAAAATATTGAATCTTAGAAATTGAATACAATTTATTACCTAGTAGTTCAAACCTAATAGAATCTTTTTCATAACAATCATCCTTTTGACTCAAATCACTATATTTATTTCTTATTTTTACCATTTCATCTTTAGTATCATCATAAAGCTTTTCCAATTCTTCAAGTGATAAATTTTTCATTTCATCATAATCTACTATCCAATCTAATCTTTTGAAAAATTCAACTTGATCTGCTTCTTCAAATTCCACATAATCTTCCATATTATCTTTAACTATAATAACTGGGCCATTTCCATAAATTTTTTCTAAAACTGATGTTGGCATTAACTCACCAGATCGAAGAATTAAAATCAAATCTTCATTTTGAACATATACTTTTCCATTTTTAAATACTTTCATTTTTTCTCCTTAAATAAATATAAACATATACTACTATAAATATTCAAAAAAATCAAGAAAAAACTAGGCATTTACCTAGTTTAACAAGCCTTATCACCTTTACATGCTTTTAAATCTTTAATAGAATTAATAACTGTTTTATAAGTGCTTTTTAATTCTTTCTTTTGTTCATCATTTAATGCAGAATATGGGTCTTTTTGACTTTCTACAGTTGATGCATGAAAGCCTTTAACATTTCCCTTTGAAACAGCTACCAAAGTCGGAGCATATAATCTTTTAACACCAGTATCATACATATTTCCAGCTTCATCTTTAACATAAAATTTATCTAATTTTTTATCAAGTATTTTTAATATATTATAATATGCATCAGTACCTTTTTTAGTTTGTTCAGGTTCAATACTTCCAGAAAACTTATAAGTATCACGAATATCTAAAATATCAACATAATAAATCTTATCAACATTTAATTCTTTCGCAGCATCAAGTAATACTGGTACAGCATTTCTACACCAAGGACAAGTTGCAAAACCAAAATAAATTATTGCATCTTCATTTTTCATGATTTCTACGATCTCTTGACCAGTTTTATACACTATTGGATTTTCCTCATCAATTGAAATTTCCATATATTGTTTTTCCCCATTTTCATTTACAGCTTCATTTAAACTTTCATATTCATTTTTAAATTTTACTGCATCCGTTAATTTTTCTTCTTTATGAGTTGCAATAGCATACACACATAAACCAATTACTAATACTGTACATACTAGTATTATACCTAAATATATTTTATTACTTTTTTCCATATCTTTATCACTTCCATTAAAATAATATCATAATTAAAAAACTAGTGCAATAAATTTTACCTAGTTTTTCATAAAACAGTCATTTTCATGTGAATAAATTAATCCAATAGCTTGTAAATATGAGTAAATAATAACTGATCCAACAAACTTCATACCATGCTTCTTTAAATCACTAGAAATATCATCAGATACCTTTGATGTAGTTTTATTTACCTCATATATTGGATACTCTTTAAAATACCTAAGCAAATAATTTTTAAAACCATTATATTCTAAAGAAATACTTTTAAATATTTTAGCATTATTAATACTTGCTTTAATTTTTAATTTATTTCTAATTATACTCTCATTATTTATTAATTTATCTATTTTTTTATCATCATATTTAACAACTTTTTCAATATCAAAATTATCATATGCTTTTCTAAAAGCATCTCTTTTATTTAGAACACATTCCCAGGAAAGTCCTGCTTGAAAGCTTTCTAAAATAAGCATTTCAAATAAATAATGTTCATCTAAGTTTAGTACTCCCCATTCTTCATCATGATACTTTACATACAAAAGATTATCTAAATTACACCACTTACATCTCATGATACCATTTTCTTTCTAGATGCAATATTATTTAAAATAATAAATATAATAGCAAACGCGATTAAAACTAACATGTTAATCCATACCGGTTTTAAATTAGTAAACGATAAGACTTCAAGTTCTGCTAGAAAATCATTTGTATTAATATACCAATATGCAGGTAATATATGTGCTATTTTTATGACACTTTCTGGAAGCCACATAGTAGGTATAAATGCTCCGCATAAAAATGCTTGTGATAATGCAACTACATTAACTATGCCTGATACTGCTTCTTTACTCTTAACTAAAGTACTAATAAATAGTGCCATACATAAAGCAACAAATGAGAATATAAATGTATTTAGGATATATAATAAACCTCTTTCTGAAAATGTTAAAGAGCCAAATATAATAAAAGCTAAAATAGTGTATAAAATAACTACAAAAATAGAATATAAACTACTTGCTATTAAAATATATTTATTATGTTTTTTATAATCCATACTACTTACAATAATTCTCTTTCTAGTATTTTCCTTATTAAAGCTAGATAAAACTAAACATATAATAAAGAGAATAACAGCAATTAAAGTATAACTTGCAAAATTATAATATCTTGATAATCTTGTTAATTCTGTAGTATTTATTTTAGTAGTAAGTTCTACTTTACTATTTTCATCTAATGCACTATTTACCTTACTTAATAAAGTAGTTTTATCACTATATTCTTTACTTAATACTTTGATAGTTTTAATATATCTAGTTAAAAGCATTTCTGCTAAATTTGATGTATAATCCCCACTAGATTTAATTTCTATATTACCATTTCCCCCATTTAAAATACTTTCTTCATATTCTTTAGGAATATATACTACATAACTTGCTTCTCGATAAAATATTGCATCATCTATATCTTTTTCAGTATTTTTTACATCTATTATATTAGCATTTTCTTTTAAATAATTAACTAAAGCTTTAGAAAAAACTCCATTATCATTATTTACTATTATTATATCAGGCTTAGTTTCTTTAAAAGAACTTGTTACATCATTACTACTCATATTTATTGACCCAAATATTACTAACATTAAAGTAAATCCTATAATAGTACCTTTATATCTTTTTACTACTTTCCAAAATGTCTTAAATACTGTCATATTTTTGCCTCCTTAAACTGATACTTGAAATAAGTAACATTATAAGTGAAAATACAATTAAACTTAAAATATTAAAAATATATCTACTTTCAAATCCATAATAATATAGAGCATAGAAGCCGTCTGTAATCATTGCAGCAGGATTTATCATATTTAAAATAGGAATATTTTTATCAATTACATATTTCATTGTAATACCCATCATACCTGATAAGAATGATAAAAACATGGTAACACCAATTAAAATACCACTTTTAGCATTTTCATTTGTTTTTAAAATAGTACCAATAATACATCCAAGTGATAAACCTGCAAGAGAACCCACAACAGCAAGGAGAGCAATTAACCAAATATTAGAGTTATAATCTATCTTTAAAATAAATATTGTATAAATAAATAGTAAAATTAAACCAGTTATTTGCACCATTAAACTTGCAAGCAACCCACTAAGTAAAAGAGTACTTTTAGGTATCGGAGCTGTACTATTTCTCTTACCTACACTACTCATATTTGGCATATTTTTATTTATAATATACATTGATATTGCTCCACCATATAAAGCAGCCATAGCAATTAAAGTATAATATTCAATCATTGTATAACTTAAATTACTTCTAGATATATTTTTAAATTCTATTGTTTCATTTAATTTTTCCATTACATTACTAATTACCATTTGATAATCTAAATTACCTTTACTTATTTCCTCATTTACAGTATTTTCAATTATTTTCTTATTACTATTTACTTCATCTACAAAAAATTTAAGTATAGTCTCATATATACCATTATCATTTATAGTTATATTTACATCACTATTACTAAATTCTAGATACCCAGTTATTTCTTTATTTTCTAGCATTTTACTTGCATCTTCCTTATTTACCATTTTTACATTAAATAATTTATTATCACTTTCTTTACTTGCTTCACTAATAGCTTCTTTAAATATAGTATTATTTTCATAATCAGGACTATCCACAACAGCAATATCAAAGGCATGAAAAGTTTCATTATTTTCAATATCTTTAAATGCCATATGAAAAAATGTACCAAGTAATATTGGAAAAATAAAAGTCCAAAATATCAGAGATTTATTTCTAAAAAGAACTTTTAAAGAATATTTAAAATTATGAATAAACATTAATCTCTCAAATCCTTTCCAGTAAGCTCTAAGAACACATCATTAAGGGTTGGTCTTTCACTAAATATCTTAGAATAAGTAACTTTTTTAGAATGTAAAAAGCTAGTTAATTCACCAAGATTATCTTTACCCTTTTTATAAGTAATAACTAAATTATTTCCATTTTCTATAACACTATCAACAGTTTTAAATGCTTTAATTTCATCAACTACTTTTGAACTTATTTTCTTAACTTCTAAAGTTATTTTTTCTTCAAGTTTAGCAAGTGATTTTAACTCATCTGTGGTGCCCTCGGCTAAAATTTTACCTTTATCAAGAATTATTATTCTATCACAAATCATTTCTACCTCTTCCATATAATGAGTTGTATAAACAATCGTAGCTCCATCATCACGTAATTTTTTAATACCATCTAAAATATTATTTCTACTTTGAGGATCTACCGCAACAGTTGGTTCATCTAAAAATATTAATTTAGGTTTATGAGCTATACCACAAGCAATATTAAGTCTTCTAAGAAGTCCCCCAGATAATTGTTTGGGATAAAACTTAGTAAATTCTTTTAAGCCTACAAGATTTATGGCATCTTCTACATAAGACTTTCTTAAAAGTTTATCACTTACATAAAGACCACAAAAATAATCTATATTTTCATAAACAGTTAATTCTTCAAAAACTGCTACTTCTTGAAATATTACTCCAATATCTCTTTTTATATCATAAGCATCTGGCTTCATTATTTTACCAAATATCTTAATTGTACCTTTTTCAAACTCTAGCAAATTAAGTATAGAATTAATTGTCGTAGACTTACCACTTCCATTTGGTCCAAGTAGTCCTAGTATTTCACCTTCATAAACATCAAAAGACAAATCGTCTATTGCTTTTAAATTCTTATAACTTTTACTTAAGTTTTTTACTTCAATTATTTTTTTCATCATTTATTCTCCTTCTTTATTATTTTCCAAAAGTACTAAAGCTCTAAACTCACTTGATAAAAGATTGCTTATTTCTTCATCAGTTAAATTAACAGCTTTACATGCAATTAAAGTAGCTAGTCCATGAGTAAATAACCACATCTTAACATGAAATGACTTTAAATTTTCTCCAGTTAAACTAGTACTCATATTAATATATTTTTCCACTTCATCAAAGTTTTCTTCAGCAGTATCAATAAATTCTCTTATAGAAAGATTAGTTTTACTCATAAATAACACTTTAAATATATTATTTTCTTCCTTAGCAAACTTTATATAATTAATACCTGTTTGCTTATACTTTGGTATTTCATCATTCATATTGTTTGTAATAAAATCATAAAAATATTTTATCATTTTCTTATTTAACTCATTTAATAAATCTTCACTATTTTCAAACTGATAATATATTGGTCTTATAGAACAATTTAACTTCTTAGCAATTTCTCTATTACTTAACCTCTCTATACCATCATTTCTAACTATTTCAAGTGCTGCCCTAAGTATATCATCTTTACTTATTTTTACTTGTTTTGGCAACTTATCACCTTCTTATAACTAAATTGTATCACGTGATACATTATTTGTAAAGAAAAAGATGTTAAAACATTTTTTCAACATCTTTAGGTACTTTATCATCCACTATTTTACTTATTATTTTCTTCTTTTGTTCATCAGTTACTTTCTTACCTGTCATTTTACTTAAAGTATCTATTACTTCCGTTAAAGTTTTTTCATCCTTCATATTTCCTTTTTGTAGTTTTTCTGCTAAGCTTATGATAGTATTCTTATCTACTTTAGTTTTCTTTTCCACCTTTTTAAAGAATTCATCCCCAAATTTCATAAAAGAGCCTCCCTAAAGTAATATATGCCTAAGTTGACAAATGTGCCCACTTAGTATATAATACTTACCAACAAATGGGGGTTTGTTATGGTAACTTTTGATGATATAAAAGCTGTTTATAGTTGCACTAGTGATAGTGAAATTAATAAAACTTATACAGAAAGGCAAAAAGAAAACAGTAGATTAAATAATGAAATAGCTAAAGAAGTATTCTTTGAATTTCCAAGTGAAATTATAACTATGCCAAGTGATATGTCTGATAGTGAAAAAGTAAGTTATTTAATATCATTATTTCTAAATAGTGGTAATAAAAGACTAATTAATATTGTATTAGAAGTGCTAAAAAAATATAATTATAATACTAGTTCTGAATTACTTAAAATAATGCAAAATACTGATTATTATTTTAATAAAGATATAAATTTTATAACATATTCAAAATTAATTTATGGAGCTACCCAAATAAAAAACATTGAAGGAGCATCACTTCAAAAAGTAAGTTTAAAATCAAGTTATGGAAACATTTTTCTTTATCCACTTGATACATGCTTTAACATGGGAAAAATAGATGCCCAAAAAAGAAGAGGTTTTTGTCATAATCTAACTAGTGATATTCTTGGATATAATCCAGATTTATATGGAGCCTATTACTACATTCCATTTGAATTTAAAGGTTATATGGAACATTCAGTATTACTTGATTTAAATCATGAATTAGTATTTGACTTTGCTAATAACATTGTTATACCTTTAAAAACATGGGAAAGATTTTATAATAAACCATCAATATTAATAAGTGGTAAAGAATTCAGAGAACTTAGTAAAAGATGTAATGATGAATTAGGATTGTATCTAACTACTTGCACATTAGATAGTGTAAGAAGAATTAGAAAGAACACTATCTGATTATTTATAAATCTCATCCCATCATAAAAGAGAGACTTTATCATCTCTCTTTACATGTTTCTAAATATTAAATAGCCAATTTGCACAATTTTATTTTTGCGTTGATAACTTGGCGCCGCTGCCTCACCTCGCACAATCCGCGAGACTCGGCAGTTGGGTTCTTCAACCACGCCAATCTCTTCACTTCGAATTTATTTTGCACCCCGCCTGACCTAGCACGCGGACGCGCTCTGGCAGGCATGTCCGATCCTAGTTTACCACAATCGGATCAGTGGCAGAGCCACTTCCCGATACATAGTTCACGGAAGATGAGAGACTGAAGACTGGCCGCACCGCATACGCAAAGCGGCCAACAATGTTGAAGTTCACGTCGCCGTCGTTATGCACACGGAACGCAGTGTTCGAATTGTCCGCATAACGGGAAATAGTCCATTCATTAGCACCCAAATACATCCAACTTGCACTTTTGATGGCTGAATCATTATAGTTACCAAGATTTGTTGTCCATGTACTTTGTGCCGCTGCAAATCCATAATCACTTGCATACATTAAGCCAACTTTTGCACTAGATTCTGTTTCTCCATTTGATGAAGTTGACCCGGGGACTGGATTTACTACTTCATTTTGATATGCTGTTTTGGCTGGTTGTTTTCTAATATTAGCAAATGTATTTCCTCCAACCTTCCATGTTGTTGTATCTATTTTACCTTTTGTTGTTTCATCAAATGCATTTAAAAAATCATTATTTAAATATGTATTTAGACTTGATGTTGACCATGTATTCTTATTATTATCATCCCATTTTTTGTCTCCTACAGATGTTGATTTGATTAGTTTTACTCTTTGTTCTGTTTGATTTTCTCCAACTTTGTTATCAAATACTCCGATTATTCTATATAGATTATCTGTTGGGCATGGTGTTACGTTTGTTCCAAAACATACATAATTATTTACTTGATCACTTGCTCCAGCAAATCTGTATGAATTATCTCCTGCTCCATCTGTTAATGTTGCAGTATGATGATATAGTGTTTCATCAATTCCATCCATTGCAGCTATACATGAACTTAAGCTTTGTCCATTTTTACAAATATTTGCTACTGTTTGAACTATTTTTTCTTTTTGGATCATTACCTTTGCACTTAAAGAACTTGTTGCATTTGCTGTTTGATCACCTTCATAGTTTACAAATGTAAGCTTTAGTGTATATTGTTCTTCTTTTGCATCTGTTGTTGCTGTTATTGTTTTCTTATTTGCTATAGTTATTAAACCATTTGTTGTTGTAACATCAAAACCTGATATACTTTTGTTTTCTCTATCTTGAACTACTTTATGAGTTAGTCCTGGTAATTCTGTTACTTCACTTCCATCTGGTCCTGTAACTGTTAATATAAGTTCTGGTTTGTCTTCACCTAATGTATATTTGAATGTATTATTTTCTATATTAAAATATACATAATAGTTATCTGTTGCTTCATTTGTTTTATTATTTGCAACTAATGTTGCTTTAGCAAATGTTTCTCCAGATAAACTTCCCTTTTCTTGACCAAATGATGATTGGTCTGCATATAAACTTATAGCACTACCTGTTGTAAATGTAAGCATATCTGTTGTATATGTTGTAACCTTAACCTCCGTAGAACTTGATGCTCCCCCTTGTGCTTTAAAGTATGCATATGTTGCACCAACTACTAAAGCAATTAATGTAACTACTGCAACTATACTAAGAATTAATGCTTGTTTTTTATTTTTTTCCATATATACCACTTTCCTTTCAATTACAAACTCACGCATAATATTCTTACGTTACTATATAAGTATACCGAAAAAAAAAAAAAAAAAAGCCTTACCTTTACACAAAAATCTTTTATTTGTTAAATAAATGTAAATATTCTTCTTTAGCTAACTCTATTTTAAATTCATTTTCTAGCATAATTTATACCTCACATAACAATAATATATCATAAACTAAAAAGAAAAAGAATATTACTATTCTTATTCTTACAAAGTATCAATTGGTTTATTAAATTTTTCAATCATTGGTAAATATATATTTTGTAGTGCTAAAATACCTTCCTCACTAGTAGCTTCAGCCCTAAAAGTTAAATTTGGACCAGTATTTGAAGCCCTAACTAAAACCCAACCATTAGTATAAGTAATTCTTACACCATCAATATCATTAATTGGATAATTTTCAAGTTTAGCATAATTTTTTATTTGTTCAACTACATTAAATTTTATAGAATCATCACTTGGAATCTTCACTTCTGGAGTTGTATAATATTTTGGAAAATCTTTAACTAATTTACTTAATTTTTCATTAGTTCTACTTAAAATTTCCAAAAGTCTAAGTGAAGCATATATAGCACTTCCACAATCAGCATCTCTATCTCTAAAATAAAGATGTCCAGAATATTCTCCCCCAAAAGGTAAATTATCTTGTGCAACTTTATATTGAGTATAAGAAGCCCCTGTTCTATAACAAATACCCTTTCCTCCCCATAAAGATATCATATCTTCCATAACTTTAGAACATTTTATATCATAAAGAAAAGTTTTATTTGAAACACTATTAATCATATCTTTAATATAAAGAAGCATTAGATGTTCAATTTGTAAAATTTCACCATTTTCCATTACAACCCCTATTCTATCCCCATCACCATCATAAGCAACACCAAAATCAGCTCTATTATCTTTTACTGCTTTTTGTAATTGTACTAAATTTTCATTAACTGCAGGATCTGGATGATGATTTGGAAAACTACCATCAGAAATATCATTTATATAAATTGGATTACAAAATACATTATCAAATACTTTTCTTATTATATGAGTTGTAGCACCATTACCTGGATCTATTACAACCTTTCTTTTATTTTTTCCAAACTTTAAAGAATATTTTAAATATTCAATATATTTATCAGTAATATTTGTATTAGTAATTTTTCCTTGTCCATTTTTAAAATTGCCAGCTAAAGTATAATTTTTAAAATCCTCAATCATTTCTCCACGAGCATTAATCATTCCATCAAAAGACATTTTAAAACCATTATCATCTTTAGGGTTATGAGAAGCAGTAACCATAATACCTGGCAATTGATTTAAATATCTAGCATAATAATTCATCGGAGTTGTTGTATAACCCAAAGAAATAATATTTATTCCACTTGAAATTAACCCTTTTATAAGGTTTTGTGTAAGAGTTTCACTAGATAATCTATTATCATGAGAAACAATACAAGTATTTTTATTATATTTTTCTTGTAAATATGAACCATAACTTTTTCCCACAATAAATGCTGTTTGTTCATTTATAGTAGTTGGATAAGTTCCCCTTATATCATAAGCTCTAAATATTTCTGTATTTATATTATTCATCTAATCATCCCTTTTATATCTATTTTATTATGGCTTCTAATGCTAATTTTATCATATTATTAAGTGAAGTTTGTCTTTCTTCAATTGATAAAACAACATCACTATATTTTGAATCAACTACTGTAGCAATAGCTGTTGCACATCTACCCATACTATTTGCAACATGAATAAGTCCAAAAGCTTCCATTTCTTCTCCTAAAACTTCATATTTTTTTGGTATTCTTGAAAGAACTCTTTCAAAATCAATATATGGACCAAAAACATCCATAGTGGTAAGCATTCCTTTATGTAAATTATTACTTAAACCAAGTTCATCAGCTGCTTTTTCAACATTATCATTAAGACTTTTATCAGCAACAACAACTCTTTCTCTATAATTATTATATGTATAAGCAAAGTTAGATTCGCTATATACACTTTCACTTAAAAGCATATCATTAATATTTGCTTTTGGACTAACTGCACCACATGTACCTATTCTAATAATTTTTTGAACATCAAAGAAATGAAATAACTCAAAAGAATAAATACCCATACTAGGCATACCCATTCCACTACCCATTACAGTAATAAGAATACCTTTATAAGTACCAGTAAACCCTAGCATATTACGTACACTTGTAACACACTTAGCATTTTCCAAAAAGTTTTCTGCAATATACTTTGCTCTCAAAGGATCTCCTGGCATTAAAACTAATTTTGCTATATCAGATTTATTCTCTACTTCAATATGTATTGGATTTTCACTTAAAAACATTTTTATCCACCACTACTTTCTAAAATAATTCTACCAAAAAAATATACTTTTTACTAGTATATTTTTAAAACTTGACAAAATTTTAAAAAAGCTATATTTTCAAGCGGTTGACAAAAATAATAATATATGGTAATATGAATATAGCAAAGAAATTTGCATAAATTAAAAATGGAACATCCCGTATTGCGAGATTGGATGCTACCAATAAAGTTGGTGCATCTAAATCAACCTCGTTGATTTAGATGCTAGTTTTATTTAATCAATAGAATTATGATAACTATCAATTGTAATAAAATGATTTTTAAAAGAAATTGAATACAATTATCTTTTGCCTTCATAGGCATCACCTCACTTTCGTTTTCGATAAATGAAGCAGTATCCAATCAACTGGATATTCCATAAGAATGATTAATCCATCTTAAAGACAAAACTCTATTTCTAAAAAGAAATAGAGCTTTTGTTACTTAGAAAGAAAATCAAAAATATCTTTATAAACTTTTTTATTATCAGTTTCGTTTAATACTTCATGATACATATTATCATAAACTATAAATTTAGGTTCTTTATAGCCTATTTTTTCTAGTGTTTTTTTACTATCATTTAAACCTTTCTCAAAACCAGTAACAGGATCTAAAGCTCCACTAACACTTAATATTTCCAAATCTTTATTTTGAAATTTATAATTCTTAACATTATGCATATCATGATTAATTTTAAATATTTCTACCATAGAAGAAATAGGATATTTATAAGTACAATACTTATCACTTCTATATTTTTCTAACGCATCTTTATTCCCCACTACCCATGAATCATCTAAGAAGTTAGCAAATCTTTCCAAAAGTTTACTATAACCATGAGAACCTTTAAAAACTTTAAGTATATTACCAGTAAAAATACCATTAACACCTGCTTTAACATAATTAGCAGTTCCACTTAAAACTAACTTTTCAAAATCATTATCACACTCTGCAATAAGCATGCGAGCAAACATTGAACCCAAAGAATGCCCAAACAAATAAAATGGAACATTATATTTATTTTTTAAAAAGTCTTTAAACTCAATCAAATCATTTAAAATAAGCTTATAATCAGACATAAAACCTAAAGGATAATTATTATCTACAGACTGTCCATGTCCCCGATTATCACAAATAGCAACAACAAAACCATTACTATTTAAATATTTAGCAAAATCATAATATCTCTTTCTATGTTCTTTAGCCCCATGAACAAGTAAAACCAATCCTTTAGGATTAATAAAGTCAAATATAGTATAATGAATTTCAAAATTATCCTTTAATTTTAATGTACTTTCTATCATTTACATTTTTCTTCCATAACAAGGGGTATATTTATTAAATCTATTTTATTATCAAAAGTAACTACTTTTACTTCTAAATACAAATTATCCTTTTTATACTTTTCACAAATATTTTTAGAATACTCTGATTTAAATGTCTTATTCTTAAAAAAATTATCTAATAAAATAGAAGATTCTTCTTTATATTCATAAGATGTTATTTCATTTATAGTATTTTCATTTTTTTCAAATAATGTAGCATTTATCTCTTTATATTTAGATATATCATAATTTTTACAATAAGTTATATTCTCTATAATAAAATCATTATCTTTATTATATAAAACATTTCCATATATAGAATATTCATTACAATGAGATTTATTATTTACTATATTACCTTTATTATTTTTAATAAAAAGACATATTAATAAAACAATTATAAATATTATAATTAACAATATAAATGATATTTTTTTCACCTTTATTTTTTTCATTTTATCACTATCCTTGGATATAAATTAATTATATCACATCAAAAGAAAAACTACCACTAGAGTAGTTACTTTTATACTTATTCTGTAAAATCATTTATTTTTTCTTCAAAACAATCTTTATAATTATATTCTACATATTTTTTATTTCTATTTATAAATGTATCCCTAATTGGTATTAAAGTATAATCTTTAAGAACTACATACTTATATGTAAATGTTAATACTTCATCATAATATTTAGATAGCATACTCATTTTTAGTGTTCCTGTTGTTTTTTCTCCATCCTTATAATAATCAACAACTTCATAGAATGCCTTATCTGTTCTTATAATTCTATCATTATAAACATTAAGTATTTTTTCTCCTTCGTAATTACCATCAACTTTAGTTTTAGTAAAATTATAATCTTTTTTATTAATAAAATCATACCAGGGAACACTTAGAACATAAATAACATTATCTTTTATCATATGCATATTAAATATCAAATCATAATCAAGTTTTTCACCATATGTTAATTTCGTATATGAATCATAAAACATCTTTAACTCATATGTAGCATTTTCAAACATATCATATCCATTTTTAATTTTATTATCTACATTATAATCATGAATTCTATAATAAGCATCATTATTTGTTATAAAATGAATATCTGCTCCATAAGGAGTACCAATATTAATTATTTTTAAATCATTTGGTATATCTAATACTTTTTTATAGCTTAATTCCCCAGTTTCTAACTTACTTGGATCAAATATATAAGCTTTATTATCACTTATAAATGTATATTCATTAAAGAAAGTATTTTCATTTAATATTTCTCCCCCAACAAACTTTTTATAATCTTCTTTTTTCTTTCCACTATTACTTGCAGCTTCTTCTACTAAAGAGCTTCCTTTATTTCCATCTTCATTACTATTTTTATTATCCTTTTTATTAATTAAGATTATACTTACTACTAAAAGAATGATTAAAATAACACACCCACCTATAAACCACATTTTTTTATTTTTCATCATTCACCTATTTTTCAATATAACCACTTGTTTTTTTAGTGTACATATCATCACTTATAGATTTATATCTTTCACCACTATAATCATCAGTAAATCCATTATAAGCCTTATAAATTTCACTAGTTTCAGTATCATATACTCTTTCATAACCAAGCATTGCATCACTTTGTTTTTGACTCATAATATCATATGTTGTACTTCTTTTTTCCCAAGCACTCATGTAAGAATCAAAAGCAGCTTGAACACTTGCACTAAGTTTTAAAGCATTAGATGTTTCAGTATTATTATTTTCAATAGTTTTATTTACATAAGAACTCTTAAACTCTATAGAATTAATAGATTTAGTTAACACATCTTCATAATCTATAAAATAATCTTTTTCACAAGTAATAGCATAAATATCATAAATCATATAATAAGTTGTATCCATTCCCAAATTATAACCATTACCAAAGTTTACAACACTTGCCATAAACATACCTTCACCATCATTATTTTTTTCATCTTTAAATGTTGCCCTTAAAACTTTACTATCCATGGCATAACTTTTCATCGATGCACTAGAATCAAATTCTTCAACTACATCAAAATTATTTAAAACAGGAAATTTAACAGTATTATATGTTGAATCTATTCCTTTCAAAAAGTCAGTTACATCATTAAACTTACTATAAAATTCTTTAACTGTAGGATTATTTAATACAACAGCAGTTGTATAAATCTTATATGTGCTCGAATTTCCACTTAAAGAAGCATAATTTTGCCACGCCTTTTTAGCACTATCACTTTTAAGAAGTGGTTGTATTTTTAACATCAAATAAATTTTATTAATGGGATTTTCCTTATCATAAACACTTATTGTATAAAACATTCCATCTCCACCAAAGGTAACTTCCCACCCTTTTGGTTTTTTCATTGAAAGTGCATCATTTTCGTAATCTTCAAATTCTATTTTACTTACTTTACTTGCAACAATCTTTACATTACCTTTATTTGTTTTAACTAAATTACCACTACCTGTACTTGTTAATTTAATTGCTGCAAAAACAAGTCCAAGCAAAACAATAATTGAACAAATAATTATAATAATCTTCTTATTTTTCATATACATACCTCATTTCTACTAATATTATAATTTAATTAATCCAATATAACAATTAAGTTGTCATGTAATACATTGTTTTTAATGACAACTTACATTAGTTATAGTATAATACTTCTAGGTGAATTGTATTATGAAATTTAATGAAATATTAAACAAATATCTAGAAGAATTTAATTGTAGTTCCAAAACTTTATCAGAACTTACAAATATTTCTCCAGCAGTAATAAGTAGATACAGAAGTGGACAACGTACTCCAGCTATAGACAGCAAACAACTAAACAGCATAATTAGTGCTATTAAACAAATTAGTAAAAATAAGTATAAAGAAGAAGACATTGAAAAAGAATTTAAAAATGCTTTTCAAAAAACAGAATTCAATTATGAGAGTTTTAGCAAAAACTTAAATGAACTTATAAATACTTTAAAAATAAATATTAAAGATATGTCAAAATATACACTATGTGATGCATCTAGTATTTCTAGAATGCGTTATGGAAAAATAAAGCCAAGTGAACCGGTAGAATTTGCAAATAAAATAGCAAGTTATGTTACAAATAAGTGCACTAATGAAACAGATAGAAAAAAGATAGAAAAACTAACTAATAATGATGAAGAAAATTTATATAAAAAAGTATTTAAATATTTAACAAATAAAGAAGAAAAAGAAAATAATGACATGATAAAAACTTTTTTAAATAACTTAGATAAATTTAATTTAAATGACTATATCAAAGCCATAAAATTTGATGAATTAAAAGTACCATCAGTACCATTTTATATAACCAAAACAAAGAATTACTTTGGACTAGAAGAAATGAAAAAAGCTGAACTAGACTTTTTAAAAGGTACAGTTCTAAGCAAAAATAATGAAGATGTATTTATGTGTAGTGATATGCCAATGGAAGATTTAGCTAAAGATATAGATTTCAGTAAAAAATGGATGTTTGGTATAGCGTGTCTTTTAAAAAAAGGAATACATTTAAATATTATTCATAATTTAGATAGACCATTTAATGAAATGATGCTTGGATTAGAAAGTTGGATACCTCTTTATATGACTGGTCAAATAAATCCATTTTATTTTAAAGATATAAATACAAATATTTATCATAATTTAACATATGTATCAGGTACTTTAGCTTTAGCTGGTGAATGTATAGAAAACTATCATAAAGATGGAAAATATTTTTTAACTAGTAATAAAAAAGAAGTAGATTATTATAAAACTAAAGCAAATAATTTACTAAAAAAAGCAAATAACTTAATGAATATATATAAAGAAGAAAATAGTAAATCTTATAATTTATTCTTAGATGATTACTTAAATAAAGATGGAAATATAAAAAGAATATTATCAAGTCTTCCACTATTTACAATGAGTAATGATTTACTAAATGAAATATTAAAAAATAACAAAGTATCAAAAAAAGATATTAATAAAATAATAAATTATAAAAATGAAGAGTTTAATAAATATAATACTTTATTAAAAAATAATACTATTAATGATATAATTTATATTTTATCTAAAGAAGAATTTACTAAAAATATTTCTTCCCTATCCTTATCAAATATTTTTTATGATAAAAAAATAAAGTACTCTTATGAAACATATCTAAAACATTTAAAAGAAACTAAAGAGTTTGCAAGTAAAAATAATAATTATATATTAAACATTTCTAATTACTTAACATTTAATAATATATCAATTACTATTTTTGATAAAAAGCTAGTAGTTATCTCTAAGGAAGAAAATCCTACAATTCATTTTGTAATTAAACATCCAAAACTCGTAAATGCTATAAATAATTTTAATCCACTAGTAAAAGAATAGTTTATTTATTAACTCGTTACCATAATATTATTAAGCTCGCTTTCCATAATTTTCTTTATTTCATCAATATTTGTAAAAAACAAATCTATACCATGTTTTTTTAATTCCATTGTATATTTAAAACAAATAATTATACTATTTTTTGTTTTATCCGAAACCTTTGCAGGCATATTATTTTTCAAATGATAACGTTCAACGTATTTTTCTATGGTAGGAAAAGCATTTTGAATTAATATAGCACATTCCTTACCTAAAATATTTTCAATAAGTATTGTACTGCAAGCACCATGTTTTTTCATTTTAGAATTTATTATTTTTTTATATTTATTTACTTTTGAACTTAATGGAATAAACCAAAGAATATCATTATCCTTTATTGTTAAATACGTTGGTCTTGCTCCACCATTTTCATGATTTATCATTAAACCATGATTACTTAGTTTTGAAAAAAATTCATCTTTAATATGATACAAATAACCTGTTTTAATATTCATAATATTATTCACCTCACCTGATGATAATCATTGTATCATAGGCCACAAAAAAACTCAATAAATTTTATTGAGATTTTTTATTTTCCATCGGAATGATTTGTATTCCGCACCATCCGTAAGCGGTTAACATTCTCTGTCGGAATGATTTGTATTCCGCACCATCCGTAAGCGGTTACATTTAAGCACTCTTTCAAGCACATCTAAATTATACAACAAAATTTACATAAAGTCAATATTTCTTTGTTTTATTATGTTGCTTTAATTATTCAAATAATTTTCATCCACATTATCTACAATTTCATCTACTTCTTCATCATCAATTATTTCATCATAATCATCATAATCATCTTCAACACTTATTTTAACCTTTGCATCCCCAACAATTTCAACACCCATTTCTTTTTCAATATCAAGAAGTACATTACCATCTTCAATTTTAACATTAGCAACAGTTGGTTGTTTTAAACATCTAACAATAATTTCACTAGCACCATCCATATTAGCATCATTTCTAAGTGGAACATTCATGGTATCAATATAGCTAAATCTTTTTGTTGTAACAGCAGTCTTTTTATCAGTATCATAAGAATACCAAACATTAACATCAAAACTACCATTAATATTAACTAAGCCATTTTTCCCTTTGATGCCATTAAATGAATGATTTATAACCCAACATCCTAGAACAGTGTTAGGAACTTCTTCAGGTGTTAAAGTAAATGAACTAGTATTTGTTTTCTTTGCTTTGCCAATAACAGCTTTGGTAACTATTTCCTTAAAACTAGACAAATTAATCACGCTCCTAATTAAGTATATGCAATCACTTTACAAAAGTACACAAGATTTGATATACTAATTATGGTGATATTATGAATGATAATTGTTTATTTTGCAAAATTGCAAGAAAGGAAGTACCTGCTAAAATATTATATGAAGATGATGATATATTAGTAATGCTTGATGCTTTTCCAGATACTGATGGACATACTTTGATTATTCCCAAGAAGCATTATGATGATATTTATGAAGTTCCAAATGATATTTTAATAAAAATGTTTAATATTGCACGAAAAGAAACTAAAAATTTAATGTTTAAATTAGATAAAAGTGCATTAACGTTATTATTTAACTATGGTGATGCTCAAGCTATTAAGCATATTCATTTACATTTACTTCCTGATTTTATGCACAAAACGCATAATCTAGACAAAGAAGAAGTATATAATTTACTTAAGGATTAAATATGGCAAGACGTAAAAATAGATTTAAAAAAAATATTATAAAGTTTTTTCTAAGCATAATACTTGTATCTTTAGTAAGTTACATAAGCTTTGCAGGATATAGCCATTTCTTTGGAAATAATAATAGTTCTAATGATGGAAACGTTATAAAAAACAACAATAATAACAAAAAACCAGAAGCTAAAGATGAAGTTTATAAATTAAAATTGCTTGCAACCGGTGATGGACTTATTCATAGTGTAATTTATAGAAGTTACTATAAAAATGGGGTTTATGATTTTACTGATGCTGTTAAATATGTTAAAGACATTGTTAAAGATTACGATATAGCCTACTATAATCAAGAAACTCCGACTGGTGATGATTCTATTGCTTATTCTGGTTATCCAATGTTTTATACCCCCAGTGCATATGTTGATGCTATGCAAGATGTAGGTTTTAATACCGTATCACTTGCATCTAATCACTCACTAGATAAAGGGGAAAAAGGCGTGCTTAATACAATAAAATATTTTAAAACAACAAATATGCTTTATAATGGTATGAATGATTCTGAAAAAATGAGAAATAACATTACAATCAAAGAAAAAAACAATATAACTTATACAATGTTATCATATACAACTAAAACTAATGGTTTAAGTACTCCGAAAGGAAAAGAATATTTACTTAACATATATGATAAAGAACAAGTAAAAAAAGATATTGAAGCCATCAGAGATAAAGTTGATGTTTTAATTGTTGCTATGCACTGGGGTATTGAATACATAAATATGCCGAATGATGAAGAAAAAGAAATAGCAGAATACTTATCTAGTCTTGGAGTTGATATTATTATTGGTAACCACCCACATATCCTTCAACCAATAACTAAAATTGGTAATACAATAGTAATGTATTCTTTAGGTAATTTTATATCAAATCAATATGGTGGAACAAATGGTGATTGGAATAAACTTATTGGATTTATGGCAACACTAGATATAACTAAAACTGTTACAAAAGATAAAAACGTAAAAATGACTTTTGATAATCTTGGCGGTGAATTAATATTTACTAAATATAATGGTAATCCAGTAACTACAGCGGTTCATGATGGACATACAGTTATACCATTTAGCATGATGAAGGATGATAGATACCTAAAAGATTATGAAAGACTTTATAAAAAATATGCTGGTGTACTTACTGCCATGGGAGAAAATTTAAACATTGCTCCGGTTGGATCTAGAACAAACTAAAAAATTTGTTATGTATATCATAACATTTTTTTATATCAAAAAATATTCTCTTACCTTTATCCTTTCATCACTGCAATATTCCATGATAAATTTATTATCTTTTCTACAAAGAATAATACCAATTGTTTTATCTTGCATTGGTTTTCTTAAATTCTTATCTATATAATTCATATAGACTTCTATTTGACCTATATGTTCTTTTTTTAGTTTAGTAACTTTTAATTCTACCACTACAAAACAGTTAAATTCATAATTATACAAAAGTAAATCAATATAGTTATAGTTACAACCAATTTTAATTGGATATTCATTTGATATAAAACAAAATGAATTACCTAGTTCTTTTAAAAATGATGGTATGTCTTCAAGAATCATTTTTTGTAACACTTTTTCCGATATTACTTCATAATTAGCATTACTTTTTATTATAATTGGATTTTTGATAGTATCTTGAACTTCTAATTTTTCGTCTTTAATTAACTTTAGTTTTGTTTGTTCATCTAACCTTTCATATTCTTTATTTTTAATACGTTTGCGAAGTTCACGCACTGATAAATTATTTTTTATTATTAAATCACTATAATAAATTATTTCTCCACTATTTGTAAGTGGTAATAATTCTATATAATGACTCCACGTTAATTCACCAGACACTGTCTGGTGAATTCCGCTTTCATAAAATTGACGCATATACCTTAGTGTTGAAACTGAATAATTTTTATTTAATTCCTTACTCAACTTTTTTGAATATTCCTTAATAATACCTTCACCATAATGTTTACCTGCTTCACTTAATAATTTTCCAACATTATAATAAGTTGTTAAGTCACTTTTGTTTTTTGAATAATCCTTTACCTTTTTAGTTATCTCATTATTTAGTATTTCATTTTTTATCTCATTATAATAGTTCATATTCTCTTACCTTTATCCTTTCATCACTACAATATTCCATAATAAATTTATTATCTTTTCTACAAAGAATAATACCTATTGTTTTGTCTTGAGCCTGCTTTCTTAAGTTTTTATTAATATAGTTCATGTATACTTCTATTTGACCTATATGTTCTTTTTTTAGTTCTGTTACTTTTAACTCTACAACTACATAACAATTGAACTCAATGTTATATAAAAGTAAATCAATATAATTATAGTTGCAACCTATTTTAATTGGATATTCACTACCTATAAAAGAAAAAGAATTACCTAACTCTTTCATAAATTGTTCAATATCTTCAAGAATAATTTTCTGCAATATTTTCTCAGATACTATTTCATAATTAAATTTATTACTAATTATTATTGGATTTTTGATTGTATCTTCCAACTTAAGGTCTTCTTCATTAATTATCTTTAATTTTGTTTGTTCATCTAATCTTTCATATTCTTTATTTTTAATACGCTCTCTAAGTTGTCTAACAGAGAGATTATTTTGTTCACAAATAGTAATATAATATTTTATTTCATTGGTATTATTTATTTTAAGCAATTCACAAAAATGACTCCATGTTAATTTGGTCGACAGTGTCGACCATTTTGAAACAACACAAAATAAATAAAATTGTCTAATTCTCCTTAGAGTTCTTTCAGTATATTTTAAATTTATATCATTTTCTAACTTTTCTGAATATTCTTTGATAATACCTTCACCATATTGTTTACCTGCTTCACTTAATAGTTTTCCAACATTATAATAGGTTGTTAAATCACTTTTGTTTTTTGAATAATCTTTTACTCTTTTAGTTATCTCATTATTTAGTATTTCAGTTTTTATTTCATTATAATAATTCATACTTTCCTCCAAAATATTATCACACTAATCTTACTTTTTATTTTCTACAATATCTTTTCAAAAGTAAAATCATTAATTATAATACGATACATACCATAAAGATTTAAAACAACTTTGTCTTCATAATCATAACAAACAGCAAAGCAACCACTTCTAGATTCTTTGTTAAAAATTTCATAATTAACTTTACCATCTACGATTTTGTAACCATAATCAATTGAATTGAAAAAAGAATTAATAAAATCAAATAGTGGTGCCTTATTAGCAAATAATTTTGAAAACATCATTGCTTTATCTTTTGAAAAAGATACATCAATAACATCAATTTTCACAATAATACCTCCTTAAATTGTGTATTATAAAGGCAAAAAAAATAGCCTGCAACACTTTCGACAAAACATGTCAAAAGGTTACAAGCTAATTTGCACGATTTTGTAAAATGAATGTAAAGTTTCTTCTAGAAACCTCGACCTCCACCACCACCGCCGCCAAAGCCGCCGCCTGATGAAAATCCTCCACCATGACCACCATAAGAACCACTAGATGAACTAGCCATTTCTCTATTAATGGTAGTTTGAGCCCCTCTAAAAGCTTCATTAAGTGATGAACTAATTACGCTAGTCATATTAAAATCATTAATAAATATATAATTATTTCCATAATAAGTATCAGCAAGTTCTATTTCTTTAATCTTAACATTCATATCTTTTTGAACTTTTTTAGCAAGACCAAAAATAGTTGCATATACTAAATATCTTTCCCACAAAATAATTTCTGGTAATTCTTTGGTATCAAATGTACCAAAATCATTTAAGAACTTTTTAAATGCTTTCCATCTAGTATAGTGTTCGATACCCTTTTCACTCTTTCTTTTAATTGTGCCAATATAAATTATAAAAATAATGGCTGCAAATATTAAAGTATTTACGATAAATGTATCTACATTTAGCACAATACTAGCAAAATAAATTATAAAAGCTAAGAATAACATAAAGAAACCATAACCATATCTACCTGGTAATTTATCAAAGAAACCTTGATTTTTACCATCTTCAATAACTTTATTTTTCCATTTAGTATAACTATTCATAAAGGTGTTACAAGTCTTTGTAGATGAAGCATATGACTTTAATTCTTTCGTTGTAAATTCATTATTACCCCCTACTGTTGTAAATAGAAAATCTACTAAACAATTTTCCGTATCATTTAAATTATCTCTATTAACTAAAGTAAATTTATAATTATTTTTTTGTTCAGATAATTTTTCAACACTAACATTTTTCTTATAAATTAAATTCATAAGTGATGCACTCATAGCATTTGGTGTTATAGTATTATTCATTAAATAATCTATTACTTCAACATTATAATCATCAATAAATTCTCTATTATATTCACCAACAAATTTAGTTTTTCTTTCCTTATCATATTTTTTATAAACATAAATCCATAAACTTACTAAAAGAACATAATAACCAATTGATAACACTTCAATTGTATAAAAATAAGCTCTATATTTTTTTCTTAAGGCATTATCTTTAGCAACTATAGCATCTTCACTTTCTATGATGTTTTCTTTAACATCATCATTATTTACTTTAGAAAATAAACTTGCATTAAATCCAGTTTTAGGCACAAGTGTCCTAAAGTCAACCGCAGTTCCAGCATCTAATTTTTTAACTTTTGCCAAAACACTTGTATATTTTTCATTAACATTTATAATATCTGATGAACCTGTAAGTGGTCCATGAAACCACCAACTAAAGTCATTTTTATTCATTTTAATCGGATAATTTACTCTAATTTGTAAATCTTTAATATTATCTTCAAATTCAGTACCTAAAAAATTCCAATAATATTCAATAACATCATTATGAGCTATACCAACATCTTTTAAAGTATATTTAATTAAAAATGCAGTAGTATCATCATTAGTTGCATAATACATCCTAAACCTAATACCTTCACTCAAATTAGTTAATATATATCTAGCTTTTGTACCATTATTTGCATAATCAACTTTTTCAAATAAATCAAAATCATTATTAAAAGTATCAAAAGAAACATTATTTACATAACCCGCAGATATACTTAGATTTTCCAAATTACTTGCACTATAATTACCATAATCATTTCTATAAAATATATCTCTTTCATATCCATTAAATGTTCCCTTTAAAACAATTAATTCTTTTACATCCATATCACCATTTTCTTGTAAAGTAGCATCAATATAAAAATGTTTTATATCATAATCAGCAGCAAAACTTACAAGTGGTAAACACATAAATGTTATAATTGCAATTAATATTTTCTTCATAACTCACCTCTTTAATATTAAAAAAGACGTTTAGAACGTCTTAGAATTTAACTTGAACATTTTGTCGTTCTGTTTCATTTGCTTCAAAGAAAGCTTCCTTGTTAAACTTAAATAAGCCTGCAATAATATTACTTGGCACCATAGATACTTTATTATTATAAACCATAACAGTATCATTATAGAATTGACGTGCAGCAGCAATTTTACTTTCAGTTTCTGTAAGTTCTTGTTGTAAAGCTTGAAAATTTGTATTAGCTTTTAAATCTGGATAACTTTCAGTTAAAGCAAATAATTTTGATATTGCCTTTGTAAGTTCACCATCAGCTTTCATTTGTTCTTCAGGAACAGTAGCAGAAACATAAGTATTACGAGCTTTAATTACAGCTTCAAGTGTTTCAGATTCATGTTTAGTATAACCTTTAACTGTTTCAACTAAATTTGGTATTAAATCAAATCTTCTCTTTAATTGAACATCAATTTGAGCCCATTGATCTTTAACTCTATTTCTTAAAGCAATTAAGCTATTATATACACTAATTGCCCAAAGTACTATTAAGACAAGAACTATAATTAATATCATCCACCATTTCATATGTTCATCCTCCTTACAATAATTTTATCATAAATTTAAAATAATATAAATATTTTTTTATAAGTTTACAATATTTAGTGTTAAGAAAAGAAGATACTTATTCAGCATCTTCTTTTTCTTCTACTTCGTTTACAATTTCTTCAGTATCTTCGATAATATCATCATTATCCATAAGTTTTTCTTCAAGTACTTCTTGAGCATCATCATCTAAAATTGCTTTTTCAAGTTCTATATCAATATTATTATAATCACTATAACCAGTACCAGCAGGTATTAGTTTACCTATTATAACGTTTTCTTTTAAACCTTGAAGTCTATCAACTTTACCATGAATAGCAGCATCAGTAAGTACTCTAGTTGTTTCTTGGAATGATGCAGCAGATAAGAATGAATCTGTTTCTAGTGAAGACTTAGTAATACCAAGCATAATTGGATTACCTTTAGCAGGTGTTTTACCAGCCAAAATAACTGGTTTATTACCTTCCGTAAAGTCTCTTAGAGATACCGCAAGACCTTCAACAAAATCTGAATCTCCGCTATCTGTAATTCTTACCTTATTTATCATACGTTTACAAATAATTTCAATATGTTTATCTGAAATATCAACACCTTGTAATTTATAAACTTTTTGTACTTCTTTTAATATGTATTCTTGTGCAGTAAGTGGATCAGTTACAGCTAGTAATTCTTTTGGTGAAATAACACCTTCAGTTAATTTATCACCAGCTTCAACTTCATCACCAATTGCAACACGAAGTTTCATATTGTAATTTGTAATGTGTTCATGACAACCAGCTTCATTTTCAATAGTGATTGTATGTTTACCATTGTTTTCTTCAATACCGATAACTTTACCAGCAACTTCCGCAATCGTAGCTTTTCCTTTTGGAATACGTGCTTCAAATAGTTCTTCAACTCTTGGAAGACCTTGAGTAATATCATCACCAGATGCAACACCACCGGTATGGAATGTACGCATGGTAAGTTGGGTACCTGGTTCACCAATTGATTGAGCAGCCATAATACCAACAGCTTCACCTTTTTCAACTAAGTTACCAGTTGCAAGGTTACGTCCATAACATTTTTGACATACACCATTATTTGATTTACATGTTAGAACACTTCTAATTTCAACCTTTTTAATACCAGCCTTAGTAATTTTAATAACAGCATTTTCATTAATCATTTCTCCGGCTTCAACAATAGTTTCTTTAGTTTCTGGATTAACAATTTTCTTAGATGCATATCTACCTAAAATACGTTCAGCAAGTGGTTCAATAACTGAGTTATCTTTTTCATTTAATAAGTCATATACAACAAGCCCTTGATGAGTACCACAATCAAATTCTTTAACTATTATATCTTGAGCAACATCAACAAGTCTTCTTGTTAAGTATCCTGAGTCTGCAGTTCTTAAAGCAGTATCGGCATCACCTTTACGAGAACCATGTGTTGATAAGAAGAATTCAGACACAGATAGACCTTCAATAAATGATGATGTAATTGGAATTTCTACAGTTGAACCATCTGGTTTTGCCATTAGACCACGCATACCAGCAAGTTGAGTAAAGTTTGAAATCTTACCACGAGCACCTGAGTTCATCATCATGAATAATGGATTATCAAAATCATTTTCACTTATTGTTTTAAGTTCGTTCTTAACATCATCAGTTGCTTTAGTCCAAACTTCAATTACACTTTGATATCTTTCTTGGTCCGTAATTAAACCCCTTTGATATTGTTTATTAATTTTATCTACTTTAGCTTTAGCAGCTTCAATTATTTCACCCTTTTTTTCACTTCTTACAACATCTGCGATAGATACTGTAATACCAGCAATAGTTGAATATTTGAAACCTAAATTCTTTAATTTATCAAGCATTATAGATGTTTCAGTTGTTTTATATCTTTTAAATACTTGAGCAATTAATTGACCTAAAGTCTTTTGAATAAATGGAGTAACAAGTTCCATCTTAGCTATTTCTTCAGGAATATTTGAACCCATTGGTAAGAAATACTTATCTGGTGTAATTCCTTCAATATTAGCTTTAGTACCTTCTTCTACATATGGGAATGTATCAGGTAAAATTTCATTAAATTTTAATTTACCTACTGTTGTAACTAAGTATTTATCTCTTTGTTCTTCAGTAAATAATTTATATTTAAATGAATTAACTGGAATAGCAATTCTTGTGTGTAGAGTTATTTCTTTTCTTTCATATGCCATTAAAGCTTCATTAGGATCTTTATAAACATGTCCTTCATTTTCTTCTCCAGCATATTCAATAGTTAAATAACAGTTACCAAGTACCATATCTTGTGATGGAGTAACAATTGGTTTTCCATCTTTTGGATTTAGGATATTATTAGCACTAAGCATTAATATTCTAGCTTCAGCTTTTGCTTCTTCAGATAGTGGAATATGGATAGCCATTTGGTCACCATCGAAGTCTGCATTAAATCCTGCACAAACTAGAGGATGTAGTCTTATGGCTTTACCACCTACCAAAACTGGTTCAAATGCTTGAATACCAAGTCTATGTAGTGTTGGAGCTCTGTTTAAAAGTACTGGATGTTCAGTAATTACATCTTCAACGATATCCCAGATTGATTCATCACGAGAATCGATTAATTTTTTAGCGCCTTTAATATTATGAGCTAAACCTCTTTCAACGATACCATTAATTACATGTGGTTTAAATAACTCAATAGCCATTTCTTTTGGAAGACCACATTGATGCATCTTAAGATTTGGTCCAACAACGATAACAGAACGACCAGAATAGTCAACTCTCTTACCAAGTAAGTTTTGACGGAAACGACCTTGTTTACCTTTAAGCATACTAGATAAACTCTTAAGTGGTCTATTACTTGCTGCCGTAATACTTCTTCCTCTTCTACCGTTATCAAATAATGAGTCAACAGCTTCTTGAAGCATACGTTTTTCATTTTGAACAATAATAGTTGGAGCTCCTAATTCTAGTAATTTCTTTAAACGATTATTTCTATTAATAATTCTACGATATAAGTCATTTAAATCACTTGTTGCAAATCTACCACCATCAAGTTGAATCATTGGTCTAAGTTCTGGTGGAATAACTGGAAGAACATCAAGTACCATCCATTCAGGTTTATTACCAGATTCTTGAAAAGCAACTAAACAATCAAGTCTTTTAACAAGACGAATTCTCTTTTGTCCAGTTGTACCTTCAAGTTCTTTTCTTAAATCTTCAACTTCTTTATCAATATCAACTTGTTTTAATAATTCTTTAATAGCTTCAGCACCCATACCTACTTTAAAAGAATTTCCATACTTTTCATAATAAGCACGATATTCTTTATCAGATAAAGTTTGTTTAACTTCAAGAGGTGCAGCACCTGGATCAATAACTACATAACTTACGAAATATAGTACTTCTTCAAGGTCCCTAGGTGACATATCTAGGACAAGTCCCATTTTAGAAGGAACACCTTTAAAGAACCAAATGTGAGAACAAGGAGCAGCAAGTTCAATGTGCCCCATTCTTTCTCTTCTTACCTTTGAACGAGTTACTTCAACTCCACAACGGTCACATATAATATTTTTATATCTTAATCTTTTATATTTACCACATGAACATTCAAAGTCTTTTGTTGGTCCAAATATCTTTTCACAGAATAATCCATCTCTTTCAGGTTTAAGAGTACGATAGTTTATAGTTTCAGGCTTTTTAACTTCACCATAAGACCATGAACGTATCTTTTCTGGTGATGCAATACTAACCTTAATACCTTTAAATTTACTAACATCTATCATTATTCTTCACCTTCCCCATCATCTTCAATATCTTCTTCGATATCACCTGGATACTCTAAATCATCTAAATTTTCTTCATCTTCGAAATCATCATCTTCAAAGTCACCAAGATCATCTTCTATTTCATTATTTTTGTTAAGCTCTTTAGTTGTAACTTCTATTTCATTAATACTAAATGCTTCATTATCATCTTCGTCTTCTTCAATATCTTTGAATTCAACAACATTATTATCATTATCAATTACTTGAACATCTAATGCAAGTGCTTGGAATTCTTTAACTAGAACACGGAAACTTTCAGGAACACCAGCTTGATCAATTGTTTTACCTTTAACTAGTGATTCATAAACTTTAACACGACCAGTAATATCATCGGCTTTAACAGTTAAAATTTCTTGTAAGACATGTGATGCACCATAAGCATATAATGCCCAAACTTCCATTTCTCCGAAACGTTGTCCACCGAATTGAGCTTTACCTCCTAAAGGTTGTTGAGTAACAAGTGAATAAGGACCTGTTGCTCTAGCATGAAGTTTATCATCAACCATGTGGTGTAATTTAACCATATACATAACACCAACATTAATTCTATGGTCAAAAGCATCACCAGTACGTCCATCATATAAAACAACTTTACCATCTGGAGCCATACCAGCTTCCTTCATTTCTTCAGAAATATCATCCCAGGTTGCACTATCAAATACTGGAGTTGCATAATGAACACCTAATTTTTTACCAGCCATACCTAAGTGTAATTCTAAGATTTGTCCAATATTCATACGAGATGGAACCCCAAGTGGATTAAGCATTACATCTACTGGTTTACCATTTGGTAAGAATGGCATATCTTCTTCTGGAAGTATAAGGGAAATAACCCCTTTATTACCATGACGACCTGACATTTTATCCCCAACTTGAATTTTACGTTTTTGTATAATATATACTCTGACAATTTTTGATACACCAGCAGGAAGTTCATCACTGTTTTCTTTAGTATAAACTTTAACATCATGAACAATACCGCCAGCACCATGTTCTACACGTAGTGATGTATCTCTAACTTCACGAGTTTTTTCACCAAATATTGCATGTAATAATTTTTCTTCTGAAGTAAGTTCTTGCATTCCTTTTGGTGTTACTTTACCAACTAGGATATCACCATCACGAACTTCAGTACCAATTCTTACAATACCATTTTTATCTAGGTTCTTACGAGCATCTTCTCCAACATTTGGAATATCTCTTGTAATTTCTTCTGGTCCTAATTTAGTATCACGACAATCAATATCGTAATGTGATATATGAAGTGATGTATAAACATCATCTTTTACTAATCTTTCGTTTAATATAACAGCATCTTCGTAGTTATAACCTTCAAATGTCATGAATGCAACAGTTAAGTTTTTACCAAGTGCTAGTTCACCCATATCAGTAGATGGACCATCAGCAATAACTTGACCACGTTTAATCGCATCACCAGCTTTAACAATTGGATGATGATTAATACAACTAGATGCATTACTTCTTTCATAATTTGCTAAATGATATGTATCTTTACCACCAGCCGTTTTAACTATAATTTTTAATCCATCAGCATATTCAACTACACCATCAGCCTTAGCAACAATAGTTGAACCTGAATCTCTTGCTGCAATACATTCAACACCAGTACCAACAATTGGAGCTTCACAAGTAAGTAGTGGAACTGCTTGACGTTGCATGTTAGCACCCATTAGAGTTCTATGAGCATCATCGAATTCCAAAAATGGAATACAGCTTGTTGTAATTGCTACAACTTGACTTGGAGCAACATCGACATAATCGATTTTTTCACGTTTTACATAAATAGTATCCCCATTAAAACGAGCTACTACTTCGTCATCTATAATTCTATCATTTTCATCAAGTTTTACAGCAGCTTGACTAATTGCATGACCTTTTTCTTCATCAGCAGTTAAATAAACAACTTCATCAGTAACAACACCATCAACAACTTTATGATATGGAGTCATTATAAATCCATAATCATTAATCTTAGCATAACCTGCAAGTGATGTAATAAGACCAATGTTTTGTCCTTCTGGTGATTCAATTGGACAAATACGACCATAGTGTGATGCATTAACGTCACGAACATCCATACCAGCACGTTCACGAGAAAGACCTCCAGGTCCAAGACTTGACAAACGTCTCTTATCAGTAAGTTCTGCTATTGGATTAATTTGATCCATGAATTTTGACAATTGTGAAGAACCAAAGAATTCTTTTAATGCTGCTGTAACAGGTCTAATATTAATTAATGTTTTAGGTGTTACAGTATCTAGTTCTTGAGTAGTCATTCTTTCACGAATAACCCTTTCCATTCTAGCCATACCTATTCTAAATTGATTTTGAACAAGTTCACCAACTTGACGAACACGACGATTTCCTAAGTTATCAATTTCATCATCAGAACCAATATTTTCATGTAAACCAATGTAGTAACTTAAAGATGCATAAACATCTGGAATAGTTAAACGTTTAGTATCAATGCTTTGATCTACACCAATAATATTAATAGTTTTCTTTTCATCCATTGGATCTACAACTTTAACAACTTGAACAGTTTTATAATCATCTAATTCTTCATTAATTAAAATATCTTTAACATTTAAACCATTTTCAAAATAAGGTTTTAATTCTTCTAATAATTCTTTTGTTAAAACATCCCCAGCTTTAGCAAGTGTCTTTTTACCATCAATTAAACTTTCAGCAAGTGTTAATCCTTCAAGTCTATCCATTACATTTAATTTTTTATTAAATTTATAACGTCCAACTTTAGCTAAATCATAACGGAATCTATCAAAGAATCTTGTAATTAATTGGTTCTTTGATGAATCAAGTGTTGCTGGTTCTCCAGGTCTTAACTTTTCATAAATTTCTAGTAAAGCTTCATCAGTATTATTAGTTGAATCTTTTTCTAATGTATTTTTAATATATTCATTATCGCCAAATACACTTATAATATCTTCATCACTAGATAAACCTAAAGCTCTTAAGAATGTTGTAACAGTAACCTTTCTAGTTCTATCAATTCTAACATATAAAACATCTCTAGCATCAGTTTCATATTCTAGCCAAGTACCTTTATTAGGAATTAATTCACCACTAATAATATGTCTTCCATTTTTATCTATTTCTTTTTTGAAATATACACTTGGACTACGAACTAATTGTGATACAATTACACGTTCTGCTCCATTTATGATAAATGTTCCAGCATCAGTCATAAGTGGCATGTCTCCTAAAAAGATTGTTTGTTCTTTTACTTCACCAGTTTCATGAATAAAAAGACGTGCTTCAACCTTTAATGGAGCAGCATAATTTACCATTCTTTCTTTTGCTTCTTTGATTGAATATCTTGGTTCATCAAAATAATAATCACCAAACTCTAATGAAATATTACCAGTAAAGCTTTCAACTGGAAATAAATCATCAAATATTTCTTTAATACCTGTTTCTAGAAATTCTTTGTATGATTTTTTTTGGATTTCCAATAAATCATTCAATTCTAAAACGTTTTTCGTCTTCGAAAAACTTCTTCTTTCACGATAGTCACCAAATTTTTTAACTTTATAAGCCACGATATCACCCCATACACAATTTTTTAAGACTATTTTTTTCTTCGTTTTTATTTAAAAAATAAATACGCCACCAATTTAAAATTGTAAAGCTAAAATGTTAATTTGTCAATTGATTTTTGCTCTAAAAACATAAAAACCTTTACTTTTTGCTAAAACTTCAACATTATAACACTCTTTTAATAGTTTTTCAGTTGATTTAGCACCTTGGTCTTTATTTATGACAAACCATAGCTCACCATTTTCTAAAAGATGATTTTTAGCTTCCTTCAATATTTCTAACACAATATTTTTACCTGCCCTAATCGGTGGATTAGTAATTATATATTCATATTTATTTTTTACACATTCATAAAGATTACTTTCGTAAGCCTTTCCATTTACTTCATTTAATTTAATATTTCTTTCACATAAATGAAGTGCTCTTTTATTTATATCAATTAATTCAACATTCATATTTAATATCTTACTTGCAACTATTCCTAAAAAACCATAACCACATCCAACATCCAAAAGTGTACTGTTCTTTTCAATTTCTTTATGATTTTCTATAAAAGTTTCAATTAATAACTTTGATGCATAATCAATTTTATTTTTAGCAAAAACGCCATTGTCACTAAAAAACTCAAATGGTGTGTTTTCAAAATTATAAGTAAGTGTTCTAATCTCACTTTTTAAATTTGTATTGTTTGTAAAATAATGTTCCAAAGGCATTATCCCCTTTTCTCGCTATAAAATTATTATACAAAAAAACTTGCACTTAGTCAATTGTTTTATGCAAGTTTTATCAAAAAGCTTTAGCCACTTAGTCTATTTCTAAATCACAAATACTTTGATTAGCTTTACTTTTAGAATTAGCCACAATTTTTTTGCCATTTGAGCATTCTAACAAATCAAACTTTTCTAACTTATATTTCTTAGCAACTTCTACATCTTCTTCATTTTTAAATATTTCATATTCTTTATCTTTAATTAAATCATCAAGTTTAAATCTATCATCAGTTAAAAGATAACTAAGTTCATAAATATTATTACCATCATATTTAACATTTATAGTATTTAAACCATAATAGTAATAATCTTTTTCTTTAACTAAATTAGTTAATTTATTATCATCACTAGCAATTATTTCAAAACTATAAGTATCATAAATATTACTTGCAACAAGCTTTGTATTAGTTAAAGTTATTTTACCATCATTTATACTAGTTACTTTCCCATAAACATCCACATAATCATAAATTCTATATTTACTTAAATTTTCCTCAGTATTTACAATTAAAATATTATTCAAATTAAAATTAACATATCCATTTAATGTATTATCACTTTCTGTAAATGATGCTAGTTCAATATTTTCATTACCAGTAATTTTACTTATTTTACCATAAATATGTATAAATTTATGATGATACTTTTTAAAAGATTCCTCAGCATCTTGCATAAAACTATTTATATTGATAGCATCAAGATAATTATTACTACAAACATAATTTTTAGTATAGCCATAATCTAAAGTTAAATCTCCATCACAATCAAATACTCTATAAAAGAAACTATTATAAGTTTTAACTTTTTCACTACTTTTAATGGCATAACTAAATACTGGAACTCTTTTTAAAGTATAAAATAATAGTGTATCAATTCCATAACTAAACACAAGTATAATAAGAGGCACTAATATAATATAAAATACATTTCTTTTCTTCTTTAAACAAAGACTCACAGTTATTAAAATAATGCCCACCACTAAACTAATTATTCTAAAAATAGAATATATATTAATTAAAAATGGTACAATCATCAAAGTTAATCCAAATCCTAATAACACAATATGTCTTTTTTTCATTTTAACGCCTCGTTTCTATATATATTATAACCCAATTTAGACAGAAAAAAAAGTTGAATTTAATCAACTTTTCACTTTTTTACTAATTTAAAGCGTCTTTTAATTTGCTTCCAGCTTTAAATGAAGCAACTGTCTTAGCAGGAATTTTGATAGCTTCTTTAGTAAGTGGGTTAATACCTTCTCTTGCAGCTCTTGTTTTAGCAGTGAATGTACCAAAACCAACTAAAGCAACCTTTCCATCTTTCTTTAATCCAGCAGTAATACCTGCGATTGTAGCATCAAGTGCACGAGCAGCATCAGCTTTAGAAAGTCCAGCTTCTTTTGCAATTAATTCTACTAATTCTGTTTTAGACATAATAATTACCTCCCAATTATCTAAAATATTTCGTAGGAACATTGTCCTTACATATTAAGACTACCAGAAAATCTAGGTAAAATCAAGAAAATTTTGCAATATTTTTTATATTTTAGCTAATTTTTTTTAGATTTTACAAGATTTTGACAATTTAAGGTACAAAAGGCTGTCTTAAAGCCCCATTATTAGTTCTTTCTAAATACTTAACTTCACATTTAATTTCAGGCATTATATACACAATATCTTTCTCCTTTATTTCTAAAATTGGCTTAATACTTTTCATATTCATTATTTTATTTGCAAGGCTTCTTTTCTTACCTAAACTTACTTTTCCAACATATTTTAATTTACCTTTAATATATTCTCCTAAAATCAAACTTATCACGTAACTATTTTCTTTATTTACATAACCTAGTACAATAAACTCCCCTTTTTGATAATTTTTTATCTTAAGCCAGTCTTCACTTCTTGTATTTATTTGATATTTACTATTTATTTTCTTAGCAACAATTCCTTCCATATTCATTTTTTTAACAATATTAAATAATTTTTTACCATCTTTTTTAACATACTTACTTTTTATAAATATATCATTATCTTCATACTTTTCTAATATTTTTTTTCTTTCTTCAAGACTTAAATTTATTAAATCAATGCCATTATACAAAATATCAAAACAAACAAATACTACTGGATTAGTTTTACTCAAATAATCAATAGTTTTCTTATTTTTCAAATGAATTCTTTTTTGAAGTTTTGAAAAAGATACATTACCATTTTCAAACATAATTATTTCACCATCAAAAATAACATCCTTCTTAAAATACTTACTTAATACTTTAATTTCAGGAAACATCTCAGTTATATCAACACCATATCTATTTTTTACTACCACTTTACCACTATTTACAAAAACTAAACTTCTAACTCCATCATACTTTATTTCATAAATATATTCATCATCATCAAAAGGGTTATTTACTTCACCAAGAAGCATCGGTGTAAACTTTTCATTTAAAAGACTCATTTTATCTCCTTCAAGCTTTTTTCCAATGCTTTCATTAAATCATTAATTTGCTTCTTATTTGTACTTTTAGTTTTTGTAATCTTTTTACCATCTAATTTATCATCAATAGCTTTTTTCAATGTTTCTTGATATTCATCTTTATATTCATGAGGCTTAAACTCCCCATCCATACTTTCTATGAGTTTAACAGCTAAATCTAACTCTTTATTTGTTACTTTAACTTCCATATTTTTATCAGGTATTCTAACCTCTTCTTCAAAGTATAAAGTTGTAAGAATTATACCATTTGGTAAGGGTTTTAAAATTCCATAATAAAACTTAGGTCCAATTACGGTTTTAACTAAAGCTACCC
This sequence comes from uncultured Bacilli bacterium, assembly GCA_934101795.1. Classification (GTDB taxonomy): domain Bacteria; phylum Bacillota_I; class Bacilli_A; order RF39; family UBA660; genus Onthocola_B. The sequence goes on along the minus strand of CAKORY010000001.1, from coordinate 48,200 downwards.
TTTTAGTTTTCTTAAGTGCCTCATAAAATAAATTATAAGCTTTAGATTTCTTTTCAGTATTCAAAAAATAACTTTTTTCAAAATACCAAGGAGGAACACTTGTCTCTTTTACAAAAGATATAACTTCAATTTCTTTATCTTTATCAGGCTTTAAATTATCAAGTTCTGCCTTACTAAATACTAAATAACTATTCCTTTCAAACTCAAAACCTTTAACAATATCATTTTCTTTAACATCTTTTTTACAATGAGGACAATATTTAACATACTTTATCCTTTGTAAACATTTTTTATGTAACTGATTAAATGATGTATCATTATTCTTAATAATTGGGCTCAATAAAACAGGAATATTTACTAAAGCAAAAGAGATACTAGAATGTATATTTGGCATAACCATCACCATTTTTAGTATCTCTATTTTTATATGTTTTATGCAGCTATACAATAAGAATTAAATAATATTAATAAATTATTTATTAAAATATTCAATTATTGCATCTACTATTCTCTCACTTGCATGACCATCCCCATAAGGATTAGATGCTTTACTCATTTTTTCATACTCTTTTTTATCAAGAAGTAATTTTTTAGTTTCTTCATAAATTACATCTTCATCTGTGCCAACAAGTTTTAAAGTTCCAGCTTTTATACCTTCAGGTCTTTCTGTTGTATCTCTTAAAACTAAAACTGGTTTTCCTAAACTTGGGGCTTCTTCTTGTATTCCTCCACTATCAGTTAAAATGATATATGATTTATTTTGAAAATTATGAAAATCAAATACTTCAAGTGGTTCAATTAATTTAACTCTATCAGCATCACCAAATACTTCATTTGCTACTTCTCTTACCTTTGGATTCATATGAATTGGATAAATAACTTTTACATCACTAAATTCATCAACAACTCTTTTAATAGCTCTAAATATATGACGCATTGGTTCACCTAAGTTTTCTCTTCTGTGAGCAGTAAGTAAAATCATTCTTTCCCCAGCATTTATCCAATCAAGTTCTGGATGGGTATAATTTTCATCAACAGTTGTACTCATTGCATCAATTGCAGTATTTCCAGTTATATAAATTTTACTCTCATCAATTTTTTCTTTTAGCAAATTATCTTTACTAATTTCAGTTGGAGCAAAATACATATCACTTAACCTATCAACCATTTGTCTATTCATTTCTTCTGGATATGGTGAATATTTATCATATGTTCTAAGACCAGCTTCAACGTGTCCAATAGCAACTTGATTATAAAAAGCTGCTAGTGAACCAGCAAATGTTGAAGTAGTATCACCATGAACTAAAACTATATCAGGTTTAACTTTTTTTATTACCTCTTCAAGCCCAACTAATGCCCTAGTTGTAACATCTGCAAGACTTTGACCTTGCTTCATAATATTTAAATCATAATCAGGTTTAATATCAAAAGTATTAAGCACTTGATCAAGCATTTCTCTATGTTGAGCAGTTACACAAACAATACTTTCTATTTCTTTCCTTTTTTCTAATTCTTTTACTAGAGGTGCTATTTTTATAGCTTCAGGTCTAGTACCAAATATACTCATTACTTTAATCATTTTTATCCCTACTTTGCAATAATTATTTATTTTTAACTATATTTTATTTTCCTAAACAGGTAATACCAATCTCAAAGCAAATTTATACATAGGCATATCTTTTGAGATATTTAATCTTGGAATTTTATAATTATCATCTTTTATATCAGCTTTTCTATGGTTTTTACCAGGACCAAAGGTAAATGCTAACAAATAACCATTATCTTTTAATGCAGAAATATATTCATCAGTAAATGAACCATGAGGATAAGCATAATATTTAGAATCCAAAACATCTTTCATTTTCATAATATCATTATTAACTTCTTCGTATGTTTTACCAAAATTTTCATGAAGGCCATAAGAATGAGAAGCAAATTCAATATTTGGATATTCAACTTTTGCTTTTTCTATTGTTTCTTTATTAATATAGTAGCCTTCATTTGAATTAATATTTTTTCCAACATAAAACACAACAGCATTCATATCATATTTTTTTAATAGTTCAAAAGCATAAAGATAATTATCCATATATCCATCATCAAATGTTATTAAAACAGATCTATGTGCTTTTTTACATTTTTTATTTTTCCAACAATTAAATTCATATAGTGTCATACTTCTATAGCCATGTTTCTTTAAATATTTTAATTGTTTTTCAAAATCTTCTTGATTTACAATCAATCTACTATCAGATGTATTTATTTTTTGGGGAAGTACTCCATGATAACCTAATATTGCCACTTGTTTTTCATTTTTATAATAAATATAGCCCATCGATATCAGTGTTATTAAAACAAAAACACCTAAAGCTATTGAAAGAATTTTTTTCAATTTGTTCTTCTTATTAGAATTATTATCTTCCATACTTTTCTTCTTTTCTTTTCTGATTTTAAACATAAACTTTACATTATTATTCCAAAATCTTTTCAATCTTTTAGGTTCTGTAACAATTCTATAAAGCCACTCTGTATTGGTTTTAATAAACAACTTCGGAGCTCTTTTTTTAGTACCACTTAATACATCAAAAGATCCACCTACTCCAATAAATATTCCTTTATCAAATTCATTTAAATGCTTATAAATTAGTTTTTCTTGATAAGGAATTCCAAGTGCAACCATAACAACATCAGGTTTAGCTTTTTTTATATTTTCAAACTCTTTATCTTTATCTTCAATGTACCCATTAGTAGCTCCTACTAATTTTATACCTGAATATTTTTCTTCAATAATATTCTTCATTCCATCTATAACTTCTTGTTTACTACCAAATAAGTAAACTTTCTTTTTTAAAATAGATGCTTCTTTTAATAAGTATTCTGCTATATCCACTCCAGCTATTCTTTCCGTAACTGGCACCCCTAACCATTTACTAGCCTTAACTACAGCAATTCCATCTGGAACAAAAGAAATATTATTATCAGCAAGAATTTTCTTTAGTTCCAAATCTTTCTCAGCCATCATTAGAGTTTCAGGATTAACAGTTACAATAAATCTCTTTCTTTTATTTTTTAAATCTTTTTCTAAAATTTTATAATAGCTTTCTTTACTTTTTTTATACAATTTAGTTATATTTTTTTTCATTTTGCATCACCATTTGTTTTACTAATATCATCAATAAATTTAATCCACTCACTTTTAACATTTTGACAATCATATTTTTTACTAATTAATCTACATTCAATACCAATGTTTCTTCTTTCCTTTATAGGTAACTTAAAATAATTAAGTATTTGCTCAGCCATTTGTTCTTTATTACGATTATTAATTATAAATCCATTTTTATTATTTACACATTCTAATGGTCCCTTGGCACTATCAAACATGATACATGGTATTCCAAAACTCATAGCCTCCACCACTACTAAGCCAAATGATTCTTCATATGAGGTTAAAGCATACAACGATGATTTTTGATATATTTTTTCTAAATCTTTTGGATGCTTAAATCCTAATAAATTAACAAATTTTTCTAAATGCAAATCTTTAATTTTCTTTTTTAAATTATCCATTTGTGATCCATTACCACAAATATTCAATCTTACATTTTTATTTTCTTTTACAACAATAGACATAACATCTATTAAATCATCAAAAGCTTTAACAGCCTCTAGTCTTCCGACTGCAACTATGTTATTATTATTTAATTTAGAAACATTTGATTTACAAGGATAATTATTTAAAGTAAGTGGTATATATTTTACTCTATCTCCAATTTTTTCTTTATATTTTTTTTCTAAAACTTTACTTACAGGCATAATATAATCTATTCTTAAATTATTTAATTCTTTAATATAGTCATCATTTATATTATAAACATGTTGTTCATGTATAGTTATAACATCATTTCTCTTATACCTTTCTAAAATTTCACTGAATTCTATTCTAGTAGATATAATAACTTTTGCATCACTATTACAAATAGCATTTGTAATCAATTTATTTTTATTTAATAAGATTTTTAAACTTCTAATTCCTTCTTTAATAATTTTTATTAAATTTTTATTTTTTAATTCTCTTTTAAACTCTTCTTTATTTGAAACATCATTCATCAAATACGTAACCATTACCCTTTTATCTAATTTAAAAGGTATAGAATACCTTTGTTTATATAATGATATAATTTCTACATCATAATCATTTACTAACATATTAGCTTTATTTGCAATAACATTTTCAACTCCACCATACCCCATATGAAGTGCCAAAATAGCTATTTTTTTATTATTAATATTTTTTTTATCAAAAGACTTACAATTATCAAAAAGATAAATAAAATAAATTCCAAGATAAAGTGAAACAGCCGGAGCAATCAATGTATGACCAGCAGTTGATGATATACCGAGTGTCATCAAAATCACCATTATGAAAAAAAATCTTTCTACTTTATCTTTGCTTTTATGTTTGATCATATAAAACAATAAATATAAAAAAGGAAAAGATATTAATAATATAGCCAAAAATCCCATATGAAAGAAAATATCTAAAAAATCAATTTCTATTAGTTTTTCAACTCTTATATTATTAATCCTATTTGTATTAGTAAATCCCATTCCTAAAGAATAATATCCTGCTTTATAATTAGAAGTAAACATTTTATATGTATTAATTGCATAAACATCTCTATTACTTAACAATGTGGACCCGATTTTTTTAATTTCTTTAAATATCTTATTATCTTGATAATAGGCATCCAATTCTTTACTTAAATTTTCAATATCCTTTACTTCTGCCTCAGACAATGAACTCCTTAGATTCATAGCAGAATAATTATTAATCATAAAAACAATTGTTACAACACACATCAAAAACATTATAATATTATTTTTTGATATTTTTTTCGATTTTAAAATACCACAAATAAAAAGTAATGTAGTCACAATAATAATTCCAAATAATGTTACTTTAGTCCCTACAAGACTTGTAGCATATAAACCAAACGCATAAATTATAAAAGTAATAATTTTATGACTAGATAATAAGGTATAAATAAAAGGAAACATCAACAAAAGAATAGTAGAAATTTCATTTGCAGAATAAAACCATCCAACCGATCCAAAATATTCTGAATTAACATACGAACCAAAGTTAATTTTAAAAATTGTTGGTATTGCAATTATTAAAATATAAGCAATAAAAGATGATATCATCACATTATTCATTTTATTTTTTTCAAAACCATTATTATCAAAATAATTTAATAATCCAAAAAATAAAACTGGAAAATATATGAACTTAAATAAATAATTCATTTCTTGTTTAATGATATCAATATCTAACAAATCGTTTTTAAATAGAAAATATAAAGCAATGTATGCGAAAATCGTTAACAAATAAACTATACTTATTCTACAATACTTACTTTTTGAAATAAATATTATATAAAAAATGCTAAGAAGAATAATAAAACTTTTAACAACTATTCCTAAAGAAATAATATTCGGAGAAATTCTATTTGATAAACTTGATGCTAAGTCTATAAATGGCATAAGCAATATCAAAATATAAATATAATTATTTTTCCTCATAATACACCTCTTTCTTAATATTATACATTATTTATAGAAATTTAAAAAGCATTAATTGTTCGTTAATGCTTTATATTATAAAAATCACAATAAATTTTAGTTAAAGTTTTATTACATTTTATACTTTTTTTAAGTTTTGAAAATTTTTTTAAATATTCACACTTTCTCCATGACTTATCTAATTTGTTTAAATAATCAAATGCCATATTAATAAAGGCATGACGAGCTGTAATACTTTTAACATATCTCTGTTGGATTGTATAATCAGTTAAAATCATAACAGCTAAATTAATAATTGATTTTTTAGGATGATCTATTTTCTCTAAATTTGTTACAATAATATCAGTTATTTTTAATATATCAAATATTCTTTTATCTCTAATTGTGGTTTCACTATTATCATGAACAACATAATACGTTAAATAGTCATTTACTTTACCTATTTTTTTTGCACTAATTAGCATTTTAACAACAAAAGGTGCATCCTCATATTTTAAATTTTCTTCAAAACGATTATTTTTATTTTTAAATAAATTATTTTTATAAATTTTATTACAAGGTCCTAAATTAATATTATTTAATAACTCTGGATTTTTTTTCAAATTTGTATCAGAAAAATCTTTAAACTTAACTCCCCATAAATTTCCACGATCTTCAAAAAAATCACAAATTACTAAATCACAATTATCTTTTACTGCTTTTTCATACATTTTTTTACAAAAATTAATATCCAAATAATCATCAGAATCTACAAAAGTTAGATACTCTCCTTTTGCAAGGTCAATACCTTCATTTCTAGTTTTACCAACGCCTTTATTTTCTCTTGAAATATACTTTATTCTTTTATCATCATAATTATTAATTATTTTTTCTGAATCATCCGTAGAACCATCATTAATCAATATTATTTCAATATCTTTCAAACTTTGACTGATTAAAGAATCAAGACATTTATTTAAATATTTCTCAGTATTATAAATAGGAACTATTAAACTAATCTTTGCCATTTTTACCTCACTATGAATTTATAAAAGAAATAAGAATTGCCTTTAATTAATAAGTATTTTAAGAAAGACTTTATCCCTTTTCCTTTTAAATGCTTAAAACATTTATTATTTTTTAATACCTTATTATATTTTTTATAATCTTTATATTTTAATCTAGTAGCATAATAAATTAAAGAATTATTTAAAAAATTAATTATTTTTTCTGAATTATCAATTTTTTTTAGTTCATTAATTTCATAATTTGCTTGCTTTAACATATCATCCATTTTTTTTATTTTTTTAGAGTAATCATCATTTGTCATTAAACTATTACTTCTTTGCACATAATTATAACCTATATATGAAATTGATTTAATTTTATCTGATTTTGCTATAACTAAAGGGGTAAGCCCATAATCTTCAGCTATACAACCATCCATAAATTTAAAATTATTTTTCTTCCAAAAAGAAGTATTATAAACATAAGTCCATGCATTCTCTATATAATGATATCTTATTATTTTATTAAAAGCTTCAGTTCCTTTCATAGTCCTAAAACCATCTTCTTTATGTTGAATTATTCTTTTGCCATTAACATCTTGAACTTGAAAACGCAATATATCAATATCATCATCTAATGAACTATTTATAGTTTCTAAGAAATTATCATTTAAATAATCATCTCCATCTAAAAATATTAAATAATCTCCGGCTGCAATTTCAATTCCAATATTTCTAGCTTTTGACAAACCTGTATTTTCTTCATATATCTTTCTCCAATTATATTTTTTAACATAATAATCAACTATCATTTCACTATTATCATCACATTTATCACATACAACAATAACCTCATAATTAGAATACGATTGGTTATAAACAGAATCCAAACATTTATTTAAATATTTTTCTACATTATAAACAGGAATTACAATTGAAAATCTATTGTTTTTTTTCATTTAATATTCCCTTTATTATAGAAGCCATTTGTTCAAACTCTTTAGAATAATCAGATTTAAAAACATTTTTAGCTGAAATATATTTTTTAATTTCAGTTTCTAATTTATTAATATCCTTATCAATAAAAGTAACGCCTTTATTTTCCTTTATCAGCTCATAATTTTCTTTTAATTTATAATTGTAAGAGCTTAAAACTATACATGGAGTATTTGTAATCAAAGCAAAGATTAACCCGTGAAGTCTATCAGTAATTACAAGTTTATGTTTTGCAAAATTTGCTAATTGTTTATAAACACAATTAAATCTTTCAATTTTTCCTATATCATTAATAGATGTATTTGTAGTTAAATCAAAGTTATTATCGAATTTTTTTACGATTTCAAATAATTCATCATAAGTTTCTTTTTCAAGACCACTTTCATCATCTAAATCTCTTATGCAACATAAAATTCCATATCTTTCAAATCCATAGTCTACATTCAAATTTAAAGCACTATCCATAAAACAATAACATTTAGCATTTGAAAAATATTTTTTTGCTTTTTCTAAGCTAATATTTCCTCTTGTGAAAATTGTTAGATTTTTATGTTTATTATATATTTCTTGTGATTTTTTTAATTCTTCATTACCATTCTCATCAAAATAGATAGTTTGAGGTAATATGATAATTTTATTATTTTTAAAATTTTCAATTACTTTTCTTCTTATTATTTCCTCATTTATATATTTATTACCAAGATTTCCTCCTCCCTGTAAAAGAATTAAATCACTCGGATTACAAATAGAATAAAGATATGCCATTCTACTTTCAAAATCATAAGTTGTTATCTCAACAAATTCAATATCACAAAAATATTTTCTCAGAAATTCATATACACCTAACGTTATCGCAGCATCTCCAATATTACCATGTTCACTGGTTCCTATTAAAATAATTTTTTTCTTAAAATATAAATCTGCTACTTCTTTATTATAAATTAAATTAAATTCTTGATTAAAATCATATATATTATCATGATTTAATTGCAACCTATTGATAACATCATCCAATTTATCATTAATATTAGAAGATTCTTTAATTAAAAATTTATTATCACTATTTATCCTATCAACTTCTATATTCAAATTATTTATATCTTTTTTTATATCAGAATTATTTTTGTTTACTGCAGAATCAATTTCAAATTGATGATTATTAATTATATCATCTTTTAAATTTAATAGATATTGCTTAGTTTCTTCAAATGAATATACAATATTATCATTGACAGCTTCAGCCATTATATTGTACATAATTCTTCTAAAAGGCTTATAAAATGGTCTTAATAATTTTCTTTTAGCACGTTTAAACAATGATTCTTTTGGAGTAATATTTTTGCTATTAAAATCAATATCAGAATTATTATCTGAAATTATTAGCGGTGATAATATTCCTGTTTTTGCTTCAATTAATCGATAAGAAAATACAGTTTCTAATGATTTTTGATCATATAATTTCAATTTTTTATTATTCTCTAGAGCTTTCGTATAAATATTTTCTAAATTAAATAACTTTTCTCCTTCAACCCTTCCTTGCCATGGTGATACATACACCAATTCTTCTGCATTTAAAGAAACATTAAGTTTTTCAAAATTAAGTCTAACCAATTCGCGCATCATTTCAACCGTTTTGACATTTTGACCGGCCTGACCATTATACCACCTATGATAGTAAAGTATCTCTGGAATTACACCAACTTTCATTTTTTTATCAAATGCACGCAACCACAATTCCCAGTCTTCAACATGACTTCTAGTCTCATCATAAAATAAATCATTTTTTTGAAAAAATTCTTTTCTAAACATTATCGTAGGGTGATCAAAAGGACAAGTAAAAATACTCCATGCTCTACACATTTCACCTTCCAATGTAACTCTTCCTTCATTTAAATCACCAAAATAAGAAAAATAAGATGACACCAAGTCTATACCTGGATTATTATCTAAAAATTCTTTTTGTTTAAACAATCTTTCATTACATATTCTATCATCGTCATCAATTCTAGCAATATATTTTCCTTTAGCTGCTTTTATTCCCATATTCAAACTTTTAGCTATTCCCATTTTTTCTTCATTATGAATTATAACCAATCGAGGATCATCATATTTTTCAAAAAGGCTTTGCAATTCCTCACTTATTTCCCCATCAATAACCATAATTATTTCAAAATTATCATACTGAAAATTTGATAATTGTATTTGATTTACTAGTAAATCATTTAATACAAGATCAAAATATTTTACATTGGTTTTATAAGATGGAATAACAATAGAAATATCTGGATTTATTTTACCAAAAATATCACTTCCACCCATATCTATCCATTTTTGATAATATTTTGACCAATTTGGATAAGTATTATATAAATACCAACTTTTCCAAAATTTTCTTGCTCCCCATGCATGAACTACCTTTGCATTTTTAGGATCTCTTTTATAAATTGGATAAAAACAATAAGCTCCATTTTCACCAACAGATGAAACATTTATATTAAATTCTTGAATCAATAAATTTAGTATCCCTTGATCTGGTAAAATTAGGTTATTCGCTAATTCTATTGTTTTATCAAAACACCATTTAGTCATTATTTCATAATTTTTTAATGTCCTAGAAATAGTTATTAAACCTGAACTCATATTATATCTTGACATATCGTAATTTTTAATTGGCTTATTAAAACTAGTTTGAACAATATCAGTATACAAATAAGATTTATTAACAGGATCTTCAAAATTTGCACTCATACCTGTATTATTTGCTTTTTCAATGATACTACTAATATCATCACAAATTAAAACATCTGTATCCAACCATGTTACTGTATCATAATCCTTTAGTAAATCAAACATAAAATACCTAGCAAACATTAGAGGTGAAAACTTTTTAAACGCAGGCAATTTCTTTACATCATTTGGCAAATTATAATTGAACTTCACAAATTTACAAGGCATAATCTCTTGCATTACTTTTTTATCATTTTCTGACATTTTTTCATAATAAATAAGGGCCACATCAAACGTATTAGGATTAGTTTCTTTCAATTGGACCAGTAAATTTCCTATTAATGCAGGCCTTGTATCTGCTATCATTATTGCATTTATTTTTTTACTCATTTTCTCATTCCTTTCAAATTCAAATTTCAGTTACCAAAACCATTTTTTTTGCAACTTTCTTATCAACAGCTCTTTTGATCTTCTCATAATTTAAAATATCAAAAACAACAATAATATCTACATTAGGCACTTTATCAAAATGATTTAAAACGGGTAACTCATCATGTCTAACAAATTTTTTTAAAAAATATTTATTATAATGAATAAAAATGTTTTTAAAACTTTTTTTAGTTTCACTATAATTTAAAGAAAGAATATATTTAACTTTTACATCATCCTTAATAAGTTCTAAAAAATTATTGCTGTAATCTCCATCTTCTATAAAAGATATATTTTTAATATTTTTCCTCAAAAATAAATTTTTTATTGATTCTTTTACTTTTTCTTTTTCATTATTGCTAAGTGGTTGATTGAGATTTATTGACTGATACCAATTTATTATACTTTTTTGTTCTTCTGATAAAATACTATTGCTTTCAATCAACTTCGAATGCATAAAATATTTAACATCTGGTTTTAGCCATTCTCCATATTTACTTTTCCTGTTTCTAACTTCATCATAATGAGGTGTGTCAAGTTCTGGAATAGCACCTAAAGTTAATAAAACATATGCAGCATAACAATGCTTCCATGGACATTTGTTTCCAATTTCACACCAATGAATTGAATCATCAGGATTTTCAAAAATATTTTGAAATATTGGTCCCCCACCGAAACAAGGTGCTAAATTTCCGTTTTGCAAATATAGTGTTGAAATCCAATTACCAGCATAACAAAATTCTTTTCTTTTAATTCCCCATTCTTTTTCTTGAAATGTTATTAGTGGAGTTTTGATTTTAGCCCAAGCTTTCATGTGTTCAAAATTTGATAATTTAGTCAGTTTTTCAAATTGTTTATTATTGTCCCGAGATTCTATAATGTGAGGTTCAGCCCCCAAATTCTCAAAGCAAATATTTTTAAGCTCATCAATATAAGGAATACTTTCATCATTGGCAGTTAGTTCAACTGAAAAAGATATTCCAGAATCACGTACCATTTTAATATTGTCAAAAAACTTTTCAAGTAGTTTCAATCGTTTTAACTCCATAAAATGATATGAAAATTTAAAAAATAATTTATCTTTTTCAGAATCATTCAAATTACAAAAAGGTTTTAATTTTTCAGTAAGAATTCCATTAGTAACAATTGTAACATAATGACCATTTTTTATAAGACCAACGGACAAATCAAATAAGTAAGGCGCAATAAGCGTTTCTCCAACTGCACACATATTCATCATACATATTCCACCAAGTCTTTCAACAGTTAGAGAACTAATCATATGATCAACAGTATATTCTAATTTAGGAATATTTAAGTCAAATGAATTAGTTTGACTTAAATAACAATAATGACACTTAAAATTACAAATAGTTACAGGAACTACACAATTAATTATTCTTTTTATTTTATCTTTCATACTATACTCCTTAAAGTATTAATCAATTACAATAAACAAACATATAAATAAATTTTGTCAAAAGTCATAATTTACTAATACGCAATCATTTTTATATTATTATTAAATTGATATAATACATAATAATATTATTGTTTGGTATTAATTTCTTCATCTATTATATATATAGGTCTTTTTTTAGTTTCAATATAAATTCTCCCCAAATATTCTCCAATAATACCTAAAAATATCATTTGTAAACTGCCAAACATCAATATTAAACTTACTATCGTAGCATATCCTGAAAAATCTATTCCAATAAATATTTTTTGAATAAGCACGATAATTAAATATATAATTGATACGACAAAACCAAAAAATCCTACCCAGGTAGCTATTTTTAAAGGTTTAATTGAAAAACCTATAATACCATCCATAGCATATTTAAATAATGACCAAACAGACCAAGAAGATTTTCCAAATTTTCTTTCATTAACTTCATATGGCATAAAATAAGTATTGAACCCAATCCAAGAAAAAAACCCTTTTGAAAATCTATAATATTCTTTGAGATTTAGTATTGAATTAGTGACTTTACGATTGAATAATCTAAAATCAGAAGCATTTTCAAAAAATTGTATATCACTTATTTTATTGATAATATTATAAAACATTTTTTTTAAAAAAGTAATAAAATTATTTTCTTTTCTTTTTTTCTGATAACAACAAACTACATCATATTTATTGTTTTCCTCAATAAAATTATACATTTTTAAAACGTATTTAGGGTCTTGTTGTAAATCAGCATCCATAATAGCTACATACTTACCATCAGCCTTATTTAAGCCAGAATAAATAGCTGCTTCTTTACCAAAGTTTCGTGAAAAACTAAGGGCAATTACATTTAAATTATTATTAGCTATTTTCTTAATTTCAGCAAATGTATTATCCTTACTACCATCATTAATCATTATATATTGAACGTTTACTTTTTCTTTTTCAAATACTTTCAAACATTCATTATAAACTAGGGTAACATTTTGTTCCTCATTATAACATGGTATTATTATAGACAAATCTATATTCTTCATATCTTACCATCCTCTATAAACATCACTAAATTGTTCTAAACATGTAAATGTTATGGTTATATCTTTATTATTGGTTAAATTTTGATAATATATATAATTTTTATATGCACTATTATGAAATTCCATATAAGGATTATAATTCCAAATATATCTTATTGGACAAGCCTTTATTATAATTTCATTTTTACCTGACTCAACTTGTTCTCTAATTTTTTCGATTCTTACGTTATCAAAATGACAAATTACACAAAAAATAAATAACAAATAAATAATCATAAAATAGTAAAAAACATTTATAATGATCTTCAAATCAAGGGAATTATATTTTTCATTATTTATTATTTCAAATATCAAAGAAATAGTTAAAGCACCAATCATTATATTGGAAAAATAAGTTGTTCTAAATCCCCAAGTAGGACTTAATAACATTACCAAGTTAGGAATTAAACCAACAAATAGAAACATTAAATAAACATCTCTTTTTTTGTTATTAATATTAATATAAAATATAGAAATTATAAATAAAATTGAGATTACAGTCCAATAAACATATACAAAAACACTAGTTAGTAAAGTATCACTTTTCCAGTAAAAATCCAAAGATGAAATATATTCAATAAATGGATTATATAGATCATAGTGATATACCAATGAATAAACAGGTATAATATAAATTAATATTAATAAAAGTCGCTTTAAAATTACATTTTTCTTTATTACATTATCGATCATATAGCATATTGGAATAAGCATAGTTAATGCTAAAATTGGATTAACAGCATAAATGTAGTCAATAAAATTTGTATAATTTAAAAATATTTTTGAAAATAGCCCTAACTTTGCAAAATCAGATGTTGTAGATAATCTAGAGACATTACCAGGTGCAAAGTATGCTATTAAAACCGACGCAATTGATAAGCCTAGACATATAATTGGAATCCATGGTACTTTTTTATTTTCCTTTATACATTTTAATATTAAAATTATATTTATAAATACTAATGCTGCACCGCAATGATCAATAAATAATCCCCCAATCAAATTAATACCAATTAAAATCGGAGTATTAACAAAAGTATATTTTTTCATAACCTTTAAAGAATATGCAAAATAAGTGATTATTAAAGCAGCTGGAAACAAATACGTAATACTACCCGTTACCCAAGTATAAACTTGACCAAACATTCCACATGGTATCATTACTAATAATAGAAAAAACATTTTATATTGTTTAGAATTATCTACTGAAAATAACTTTGTTAAAGACCAGTATATAGAACTAAATGCTAATGCATTTAAAATGTTCCATATAATCTTATTATAACACAATATATTTATTAAAAATCTACTGGCAATTCTACTTTCATATGTTAGATAACTTCTAATAGCATCGCTCAAAGCCCATTTTAAACTGGTTTCAGGATTATAGTTAGGCCAATCATCACCATTAAGCGGCGTTAAAAAACTAATAACCAACATAAAAAGGAAAGCAATAATATAATATTTATTCTTAATTATAAAATCTTTTATTTTTTTCATACCATTTTACTCCTTTACAATTTCATAAAAATTAATAGTATACATATCCATTGAAAGATTATCAAGTATATCAAGTTCATATTTTTCTTTGTAAATATCTTGTTTATAATCAGTCATATAAATATTCTCTAAATAATATTTTTTATCACTTTTAATTTCATCTAATGAACCAATCCCCATAACATTTCCATACATTTTCATCATATGGTCAGCATTTAATTGTTTATAAAGATAAACATTACTATTAGGTAAAAAATACGCAAATAGAAACTGAACATGTACTTCATTTGCGACTATATCAATAGATTTATCTAATTTATTGATTTTATCGTAAAAAACTGTTGCAGTTTTATTCTTATCTATTTCAGTTCTTATAAAACTATTAAAATTAATTGAACCAATCAAAACTGGAATAATTAAAATAATAAACAGACTAGAATTTTTTTCTAAAAGTTTACCAAACATTAAAGCAATACTCAACCAAAAAATTCCTATTCCAAAAAACATATATCTTGAAACAAATAAAGGATTTATCAAAATTGACACTAAAATTCCAGTACCAACTATAAAGATTAAGACTAAAATTCCAATAATATATAAAAATTTATCATTATTTTTCCAACTATCTTTCAAATATTTAAAAATAATAAACAATATTGAAGCAATCCAAGCAAATCCAAGGAAAATATTTAAAATTTGACTATCTGATGTTGGAAATACAACATATTTTACATACTCAATGACATTGTTAAATGTTATTGGAGATATCCAAAATCCTGAACCATCTTTTGCTAAATGTTTTATAATAACCACTAGCCATGGTAAATAACATATAGAAACAAATAATCCACTTAGGATAATCTTTTTGATTAAAGATTTATTTTTTATTATGGCATAACATAGAACAAAAGCATACATGAATACCATTGATAAACATGAATAGAAATGAACGTAAACTGCCAATGTACTAAATATTGTAAATAATATCCAACTTTTTTTTGTATTTATTAAAATGGCATCAAATAGATAAACATAAGATACTAATACCAATAACATACCCCAGCTATACATTCGCAATTCAACAAAATTTACCATTAATTGTGGCATAAATGTTATAAAAAACGTTAATATCGAAGATGTTAATATTCCATGATTTTTTCTTATCTTAGTGTTAATTAAAACTAGAGCCAAAACATAAGGTATAAAAGAAAACACCTTTCCTAAAATTATTACATCAAAACCAGAATTAATAAAAGTTAAAAAATCTACAAATAATTTTAACATAATATAATAAAATGGTGGATGTACATCTTGTGCATTAATAGAAAAAATTTCTTTAAAATTATTTTTAATCATCGCTAAACTACATATTTCATCTGCCCAAACAACTTTATTAATTAAAGTTATAATAGCATAAATTGCGCCGATAAACGAAATTGTATATAGTAATATAACAACATATTTTAAAATATCTTTTTTAATCTTTATTTTTTTGATCATAAAATAAAACAAAATTGAATAAATAATTGTGATACCAACAGTTATTATATAAAAATATGTTGAATTACTAAGTAATTTATTTGGATAAAGATCATTTATCCATATTAATAAAATAATAAACACATAATGAAAATAATAAATGTAAGAAGAAAGTTTCCTAACAAAAATTGACTTACAATTTAATTTAATTTTTAATAAACATAAGAAAATACTCGGAATAAGTATTACATGACTTAAATAATATTCATAATTAACAACCTTATCAATATGATTATGAACCAATATTACTTCGCCAATTAAAACCAAAAATCCTATAACTAAACATATAATGTTATACTTAAATTTATAATCTTTTCCATATTTATTTAAATAATAACCAATTCCTACAAAAAGATAACCCTCAAAAAATGCATTGCTATTATTTGTAAAATTATGAACTAAAAAATTATATAAAAAACTGAAATTTTCATTATTTATTAAAAATGCATAAGTGTTAAATAGCAGACCGACACCATATAAAATTAAAGCAATAGTTAAACTTATTCTTAATTTTCTTTCATCCTTAACATGCATCAAAATTATACAACTGGTAATTAAAGCTCCAACAAACCACATAACTGATTGACTTCTTCCAGTAAATATAAACCAAAAACCATCAAGCAAGGTACCTGGATTAAATGCATTATATCTAAACATATTAATTATTAAATAACAAGTACTCAAAATTAAATATAAGTAAATTAATCTCTTAATATAATCAACAATAGTTTTATTGTCATTATCTTTATTTTTTGCAGCCAAATAATATCCAGCTGTAAGAAAGAAAAATGGAACACCTAATCTAAACAGGATGGCATGAACATAAAAGCCACTTTGAAAATTTAATAAAAAACCTGTATGTAATGCAACAATTCCAAGTGCAAAAAATAATTTTAGATAATCAACTGCAGCATTATTTTTCATTAGTTTCACCTATATTTTTTTCTCTAATAATATAAAGCGGTCTTTTTTTAACTTCCAAATGTATTTGAGCTAAATACATAGCCATTACTCCTAAAGATACTAAAATTATTCCAGATAAAATTGTCATAATTAATGATAATATCAATATTATAAAATTAACATCTACAGAACAAATAGCAAATATAATAGTTAAAATTAGTAATATCAGTGCGGCAAAAATCAATAGGCTTCCTACATAAAAGATTGACTTCAAAGGAAACACAGAGTAATCAATTAATCCCGTAACAGCATAATTTATCATTCTTTTGTAAGGAAATTTTGTATCACCAGCTTTTCTTTCAACATTTTCATATTCAATCCAATCAATTTTAAAACCTACATCATTTAGTAGACCTTTATTAAAAAGATTATATTCATTATGTTCTAAAATAGCATCAACTACTTGCTTGGTCATCAAACGATATTCTCTTTGACCATCTAGCATCTTAACAGTTGAAATTTTATTAGAGATTTTGAAAAACATATTTGTACAAAATTTATGGAATTTGGAATAACCTTTTCTTGTTAATGCTTTAGCAGCTGCTATGTCATATCCTTTATTTTTAATCGAATCATACATTTTTATTAATAATTCAAATGGATCTTGAAGGTCAATATCCATAGTGGTAATTAAATTACCACTAGCATATTTAAATCCAGCCATTGCACAAGCTTCTCTTCCAAAATTTCTTGACATAGAAATAAATTTTATTCTTTTGTCTTTTTTAGCAAATTCTTTTATGATTTCCAATGACTTATCTTTACTACAATCATCAATAAATATTAATTCAAAATCGACTTGATTCATTTTTTTACTAAACTTAACAAATTCTTCATAATAAAGTGGTAACATAACTTCTTCATTATACACTTGTCCTATAATTGTTATTACATCTTTTTTTGTCTTTTCCATAACTTACTTTGCCTCCTTAATAAACACAAATAATTTACTAAAAACATAATTTAATATAACTATTATAATATTAGAAATTATTTTCATTATTTTATCATTAAAACCTAAAAGACTAACTGTCAACCACATGAATGCCATATCAATAAGTAATGTAACAACCCTAGCGCTCACAAATTTGCTTACTTCATTTTTAATATTTTTATTCTTACTTTTAAAAACAACTTTTCTATTTGCAAAATAAGCAAATACTACCGCAATAATCCATGATATAATGTTTGCACATTGTAATAACACTGGATTATCAGGGTTAAATAAAGTTAATACACAAGTGTAATACACCAGTAAACTTATTACAGTTGTACATACTCCAATAAACAAATAATTTATTACCTCTTCATATTTAAAATATAATTCTCTAATTTTTTTCATAATTCACTCACCACTTTACAAAAATAATTACAAGCTAAATAAAAATTTTGCTTGCAATTATTTATTTTTTATTTAGTTAATTTACTCTTCTAATGCTTATCGTTAATATTATCACCAGTTATAACATTTTTTGTTAAATAGTTATAAAAGATTTTCATCATCATATGATCAAAAGTCATATGTAAATCTTCAGCTATTTGCATATCCATTTCATCAACATGCATTTTATAATCTGCTAAATCTTTTAACTTACCACCAGAATAACCAGTAATACCAACTACTTTAGCTCCACATTCTTTTGCATATTCAGCAGCATTAAGCACGTTTTTAGAATTTCCACTTCCTGAAATTCCTACAAACAAATCTTTATTTGTTATTTTATTTAATAATGGAAATCTAAATACTTCTTCATATCCAATATCATTTGCAACAGCCATCATTGTTGAAACATTATCATTTAAACAATAAAAGTTAAACTTCTTTTCAGTATATTCGCTTATACCTTTATTAAAATCATTTTGCATATGTGATGCAGTTGATGCACTACCACCATTACCACAAACATAAATAGTTCCACCATTTTCATATGTATCCAAAATGGCATTCATAGCTTCATTAATTTCATCTAAATTAAATCTTTTTATCGCAGCCATTTCCCTTTCATAATACTCTGTAATTGCTTTTTTAAAATCTAACATAATTATCTTCTCCTTCTTTCTTCTTTTGTTAAAATTATATTTACAGCATCTAGTAAATCTTCTGCAACTTCCGTTGGTGTTACATCATAGTTACCATCAAGTCCAGCCTGTCCAGTTTTAACCAATATACTTTTCATATTTGCATTTTCTGCCATTTTTATATCAAGTGTAGAATCACCTATTACAACAGATTCACTTAAATCAATATTAAAATCTTTTACAGCCTCCAAAAGCATTCCAATCTTAGGTTTTCGACAATCACAATCAAATTTAAGTTCAGGTACTTCTCCAGGAAAACCTTTATCTTTATGATGTGGGCAGAAATATAAACCATCAATGTATGCCCCATCTCTTCCAAGTAAAGTTTCCATTCTTTTATGAATGTCTTCTAGATTTTCAAAAGAACTTTCACCACGTGCAATTATAGGTTGGTTAGTTACAACAATACATAAATAATCACTACTATTAATTTTTTTGATTGCTTCACTTGCTCCATCTATAAGTTCAAACTTTTCTTTATTAACCAAAAAAGGAATATAAACGTTTATTGTTCCATCACGATCTAGGAAAATAGCCTTTTGTTTATGTGATAGATTTCTTTGTTCTGATATACCATTAGCATAATCATCATTTACTGCATAAAACCTTTCAGGTGTTCCCATGTCTTTTACATATTCGGTTGAATGATAAGAGTATACATTATCTCCATTTGTAATCATTTTACTAATTACATCTTTTTCCAATCCATATTTTTTAGGTTCATTAACATAATCAAACACCTTTGGTGAAAAACAATAAATTCCTGAATTAACTAAATTTTTATAATCATAGTTTCTGACATTTTCCTTTGAATCAAAAGTTTCAACTCTATTTTCATTATTTACAACCACTAAATCACTATCAAACGGATGAGAATTAGGATGAGTAAGCAATGTTGCATCAGATTTATTATTTTTATGAAATTCCACCATTTTTGTAAAATCAACACTTAAAAATACATCACCAAAAACTAATATAAAATCTTCATCTATTTTGTCTTTCAAATAATAAAATGAACCCGCTGTTCCAAGTGGTTTTTCAGGATCTTCTTCATAATAAGAAATCCTAACACCAAAATTGGTTCCATCTTTAAAATAGTCTTTAATTTTTTCCCCTAAATGACCAATAACTAATATTATTTCATCAATATTTGATTTTTTCAAACAATCTATTTGATGTTCTAATATCGTTTTATCGCCTATTTTTAGCATAGGTTTAGGTATTTCATCATTTGTAATCGATGAAATTCTAGTCCCCTTGCCACCAGCCATTATTACAGCTTTCAATAATACACCTCATTTCTCTACATACGTTTATTATACTAAATTAATAATGTAAAGTCCACCAAAATTAAAGGAAAAAATGCCATTTCTGGCATTTTTTTGTCTAAATATGGTCTTTTATATATCTTGCAGTATCTCTAACAGACTCATCAGATGTATGTTTTGCAACCCATCCAGCATTATGAATTTTAGTTAAATCATATTGAAACTTAGGTACATCACCTTTCCAACCTACGTTTCCACCAGTATAATTATATTTAACATTTTCATACCCCAATTCTTCACAAACAATATTAGCAATTGTTGTTACACTAGTAGCAGTCTCAACACCGGCGTTATAAACTTCTACACCTTTTTTCATTTCTTTATCTAATGTAAACGTTACTATAGCCTCAACTAAATCAGTAACATAAAGATACGGTTTAGTTTGTGTTCCGTCCCCTAATATTTCTAATTCATTTGGATTTTTTTGTAATTTTTTAACAAAATCATATATAACTCCATGAGTTAAATTAGGTCCAATAACATTTGGAAATCTAAATACAACAGTATTTAAATCGTTCATAAATGTATATGATGAAATAAACCCTTCACTTGCATATTTAGCACCACCATAGTATGAAATTGGTTTTAAATCCCCTAAATTTTCAGTCAAAAGCATTTTTTTATCACCATATATTGCAGAAGTTGAAGAGAAAAATAAGTTTTTGATATTATTTCTTCTCATAAGTTCAAGTACACTATATGTTGTCATAAATGTATCATTAAAATCAACACTCGGCATTCTTCCACCCTTTTGAATGTCTGAATTAGCAGCCAAATGATAAACTATATCAATACTTTCATTTTTTAATGTTTCACAAAATTTTTCAGTTTCTTCAATATTTATATTATAAAATTTATAATTTTTGTTATTTTCAAAACAATCAACATTTTCTTGATGTCCCAAAGTAAAGTTATCGACAACAACTACTTCAAGACCTCTTTCTAATAAATTTCTAACTAAATGAGTTCCAATGAACCCAGCTCCACCTGTTACTAACGCTCTCATATTTTCCCTCCTTAATTCACAAATACAACAGTAGTACCTTGATGATCAAACTTAAATTCCATTTCTGGTAGCTCTTTCATGGCTTCTCTAAATTTAGATTGTTTTTCTTCTGGTACATAAAATAAGAAAAATCCACTTCCACCTGCACCTAAAATTTTACCGCCAACAGCACCATTAGCCAAAGCTCTATCATACCATTCATCAAATTTAGGATTTGAAATTCCACTAGCTAATGTTTTTTTAATAACCCAATTTTCATGTAATATTTCTCCAACAGCATCAATATTATCATGTTCTAATTCATATTTTAATTTGTGAGTTAATTCTACAATCTTCTTTTGGCCTTCTTCTTTATCTCTAGCATTAACCATATTTTTAGATTGTTCTTTCAATATACTTGATGCACTATGTTCTCCACCAACATATAACATAATTAAATTTTTTTCTAGTTGATTATATGCATCTTTTGACATTAATACTGGTTCAACGAATACAGAACCATCTTTATTAAATTGGTAATAATTTAATCCACCATAAGCAGCAGCGTATTGATCTTGCTTTCCTATTGGATTACCAAGGACATCAATTTCCATATGACATGCTTCTTGAGCAATTTCTTCATCAGTTGCATAAATTCTTTTATGACACTTTAAATTTTTTAAAAGCCCAACAGTAAACGCACTTGAAGAACCTAGTCCTGTTCCTTGAGGAACATCAGCTATAGAAGTAATTTCTAAACCTTCAAGCCCTTCTTGTTTTAAACATTCTCTAAAAATTGGATGTTCAATTTCATCAATATTATGAACTGTTTCAGTCTTAGAATATTTAAGAACCGTTTGTTTTGGATCAAATGAAGGATGTGACGTAATGTACATATATTTTTTTATTGTTGTACTTATTACACAACCACCATTTTTTTCGTAAAATGCAGGTAAATCACTACCTCCACCACATAAACTAACTCTAAACGGAGTTTTTGTTATAACCATTTTTACCACCTATCCTTTTCTTTTTTTACGGTTATTTACTTGTTGTTTATCCATGTATGCATTACAAACTTTTTTGGCGTCTCCCATCATAACTACCTTACCATGATCAAGCCAAACAACCTTGTTACATAACTCCTCAATAGACTCAATAGAATGAGAAACATACAAAACTGTTGTCCCACCTTTTATCATCGACATCATTTTATTTTTACTTTTTTCTTGAAATTTAATATCTCCTACAGATAGTATTTCATCAACTATTAATATTTCTGGATCAACTACTGTTGAAATAGAAAAAGCAAGTTTTGCGACCATACCTGAAGAGAAATTCTTAACAGGTACATCTAGGAAGTCTTTAAGTTCAGAAAATTCTACTATCTCATCAAACTTCTCTAGTAAAAACTCCTTAGAATATCCAAGTATAGCTCCATTTAAAAATATATTTTCGCGAGCTGTTAGTTCTCCATCAAACCCAGCTCCCAGTTCTATCATTGGAGAGATAACACCATTTACCTCAACTGTACCTTCTGTAGGTTTCATAACACCACTTACAACTTTTAAGAGTGTGCTTTTTCCCGCTCCATTAGAACCAATAAGACCAACAACATCACCTTTATCTACTTCAAAAGTGACATTTTTCAAAGCCCAAAAATCACTTTTTTTTATTCTTTTTTTTCTATCAAACATACGAATAAAAATCATTTTAAGCGAATTATCTTTCTCTACTCCTAGATTAAATTTCATTCCAACATTATTTATTTTTATCATAGCTTTCCTCCATTTTACAAATAATAAATAAACTTATCTTGTTTCTTTTTAAATATCGCTAACCCAATTATCATGGTAAGAAATCCTGTTCCAAAACAAGCAAGTAAGTATATAGGTTGAGGTGCAGTAGAATAAATTAATATTTCTCTTGAAGCATTTATATATAAATACAAAGGATTCAATTTAAAAATTGTTTGCAAATAATCCGGCAAAATTGTTATACTATAAAATAACGGAGTAAAATAATTTAAAATCGTTATTGCAATTCCCCACATATAAATCATATCGCGCAAAAAAACTGATACGGTAGCTAAAATATAACCTATTCCGACAGTAAACATAAATACGCATAAGTAAATAAAAGGTAACCATAAATAATAAATATTTATATAACATTTAGTACCATCAGCAACATTTCCTGAAAACCATGTAATTAAAAACAAAGGAAGCAAAGAAAATAAAAAGTTAATCCCAACAAATATACACTTTGCAATTGGAAAAATATATTTTGGTATATAAACTTTATTAATTAAAGATGCATTTCCAAATATTGCACCCATAGCATTATTTGTAGCTTCACTAAAATAATTGAATATTACTAAACCGCTCATCAAATATACTAAATAATTAACACCTTCCATGCTAAATTTAAACATATTCGAAAAAACAATTGCCATGACCATCATCATTAAAAGTGGATATAAAACACTCCATAAAACACCTAATACGCTTCTTTTATACTTTACTTTAAAGTCTCTCATTACTAATTGAGACAATAAAAATCTATATTTTTTTACATTATAATATATATTTTTCAAAAATTTCATTTATTACTCCTCTTTTCTAACTAGCTTACATGCTATATTTTTATCACAAAATTTTAATCAATACAAATTACTTTTTTTCTTTTTCTTATGTTCAAACAATATATCTGTTCTTAGTACCACAAATAAAAGTAATATCATAAGAATTACATATAAAGCAATTGCAATTTGTTCATTTCCTAAAGTATATAAAATTGATATAGAAGCAAATGATATATCAATTGCATATATAATCAAAATACTTGCAACTGGGCTATACTTCATTTTAAGAAGTTGATGATGAAAATGTTCTTTATCAGCAACAGCAATATTTTGTCCCTTTAGTAGTCTTCTGAAGATAGCAAACGCTGTATCAAATATTGGAATTGCAAGTATAACAACAGGAACTACAAGTGAAGTAAATGTTGTAACCTTATATCCTAGAAGAGCTATTATTGATATCATAAACCCTAAAAATAAACTTCCAGTATCTCCCATAAATATTTTAGCTGGTGGAAAATTGTGAAATAAAAAACCTAAAGTAGCACCAAGCATAATAAGGGATAATATAATATCTAAGCCACCTAACCTATTTAGTATTATCGCAATAATTGCTATCGTTAAGAAATATATAGCACTTATTCCACTAGCTAACCCATCTAATCCATCTACTAAATTAATAGCATTAGTAATTCCAACAATAAACAATATTGCAATGATATCATTTACAACCGGATTAAAATATAATTTTAATCCTAAAAATGATATTTCTGTAAAACCCAATTTACCATATATAACAACAATAGAAGCAGCTATCGTTTGTACTATAAACTTGTACCTAGCAGGAACAGATTTTATATCATCAAATATTCCTACAATAATAAGCAAGAAACTTGCAATAAGAATAGAAATCATTTGTGTAGTTATTTCACCATATAATATATAGCCTAGTAAAAACGATAAATATATAGCAAGTCCTCCTAATCTAGGCATTGGCACTTTATGAATTTTTCTTTCATTGGGCTCATCCATAGCATTTATATGAACAGCAACTTTTTTAACTATTGGTACTAAAAGTACACTAACTAAAAACGTTACAAAAACGATTAAAAACACATTATGATCATTTACCACTAAATTCATACTATCTTCCCTTCATAATATTATTATAAACTAAATTTAAAGAAAATAAAAGAAAAAAGATATTTTAAACATATTTTAATGTAAATTATTCAAATTCTTCAAAATATCACCATTTCCATTTAACAATTAAATTATGAATTTGTCTATAAATTTTGTATATTTTTACTATTTTTCAAAGGAATAATGTTAAAAGCATAAAAAAATATTACAAAATTATAACTTTTGTAATATGTTATTCTCTAATACAAAATTAATTAGATATACTATCTAACATTTTTTTCTTTATTTTCGTATTTTGTTGAATATAATATTGCTTTTTCGTTTCCATCCATCACACTTTTTGGCCATTTAAAAGAAATATTATCTATCTTATCTTCTTTTGTTGCATGTGGTCTAATTTTTGTAAAAAAATTTTTAGAAAATTTCACTTTTTTTTCCATAACTACCTGACTCCTTTTCACAACACACCATAATTTTAACACCCACTCAATAAGCACAACTATATCAAATACTTTTGCTTATTTTTCTTTCTTATATTCTCTATTTTTAACCATATTCTGATTAGTATGAGTTACATTAGAATCTATATCCACTACTCTTCTTTGATTACTTTCCAAATTATATCCATAAGGATTAGAATATTCCATCCTAATTCTTTCTAATCTACTTTTACTTTCAATATCATAACCTTTATAATAGTAATCACTCATCTTAAACATAATATCACCTAGTAATATTATGTTTATTTTTTAAAAAATTATAACAAGTCACTAAATTTATTTTCTTCTTTTACCCCAACTTTTATTGTAGTATGTTCTTTTATTGCTTTATAAATTAATTCTTTATATGGAATTAACGCTTCATATTCTTCACATAATGCTGGATTTGGATTAATAACTGGATGTTTAGGCACAAACACTGTACAACAGTCTTCAAATGGAAGTGTTGAAATATCATATGTACCAATTTTCTTTGAAATATCAATTATTTCTAATTTATCAAAACATGCAACAGGTCTTATAACTGGCATCTTAACAACTTCATTTATAGCTCTCATGCTAGTTAAAGTTTGACTTGCAACTTGACCAATTGACTCACCATTTACCAAAATATTACATTTATTTTCATTTGCAATGATGGCACTTATCCTATACATCATTCTTCTCATGATAGTAATTAAATATTCATGAGGTATATTCTTAAGTATAGTTTCTTGAATCTCCGTAAAGTTAATTACATGTACCTTTACTTCCGTATTATATTTAGCTAAAACTCTAGCAAGTTTTAAAACTTTATCTTTCGCAGCATCACTAGTATGAGGTGGACTTTCAAAATAAATTGCTTCAAGTTTAACACCACGTTTGATAGTAAGGTATCCCGCAACTGGTGAATCTATTCCCCCACTTAGCATAAGTAATCCTTTACCCAAAGTTCCAACTGGATAACCACCTAAGCCTTTAATACCTTCAAAATAAAAAAGTACTTCTTCATTTCTTATTTCAATATTTACAGTAAGTTCAGGATTATGAACATCCACTTTTATATCACTAATATTTTTAAGTAAATACCCACCTACTACTTTACTTATTTCCATTGAATTTATTGGATAACTCTTATTACTTCTTTTAGTTACAACCTTAAATGTTTTAAAATCCTTACTACTTACTAGATCTAAAACTTTATTATTAATATCATCTATTTCTAAATTATCTGATGTATATCCCACTAAAAGTTCTTGAATACCAAATACATTTTCTAAATGTTTTATAACTTCATCAAAATCATCAGTTTCAATAAACATTCTACCAAAATCATAATAAGTATTATGATTAATATTCTTTAAAGTAACCTCAATATTATTTTTAAGTTTACTTATAAAAAAGTTTTTATTATCTTTTTTAGTGCTTAATTCACCATACTTTATAATAATTATTTTTTTCATAAATACACCTCTTTCCTTACGTATTTTAACACAAAACAAATAAAAAGACTATTCTTTTTTAAATAGCCTATTTTAAATTACTTAATTTTTCGTATTCTTCTTTAAATATTTCTAAAAACTTATTTACTTCTTCAGTCGTAGTTACATAAGATAAACTAATTCTTAAAGTATGTTTTGCTCTATTTATATCATTATAAATAGCTATAACACTATTTGATATATCCCCACTTGAACAAGCTGTATTAGTACTTAAATATATTTCATATTTATCTAAAGCATGTACCATAACCTCAGGCATAACATCCATAACGCTAATATTTAATATCTGAGGAATACTATATTTAGTTTTATTTATAATAATATTTGGATATTTACTTAAACTAGAAGTTATTTTATCATTAAGTAAACCTATAAATCTTTCTTTTTTCTCTAAGCCATCACTTGCAAGTCTAATAGCTTTAGATAAAGCAGCAATTAATGGAAGTGGTGGTGTTCCAGGTTTTAAATCATTACTTTTACCACTACCATATATAAGTGGTGTTATTTTAACCATACTACTTTTATATAAAAAACCAATACCTTTAGGTCCAAATATTTTATGTCCAGACATACTAGCAAGGTCAACATCATGCATATTAACACTAACTTTACCAATAGCTTGAGTCATATCAGAATGAAAAATAGTTCCCATATTTTCTTTCTTTATTATTTGCCTAATCATTTTTAATGGTTGCCTTACCCCAATTTCAGAATTAACTGCACAAATACTAACTAAAATTGTATCTTCTCTAACCTTTTCTTTTAAATCATCAAAATCAATTAAACCTTCTTTATCATTATTAACATAACTTATTTCAAATCCCATAGTCTTTAAATAATCACAAATAGCATATATTGATGGATGCTCAAGTTTTGAAACAATAATATGTTTTCCTTTTTTATGATTAGCAAGTGCTGTACCAATTAAAGCCATATTATTTGCTTCAGTTGCTCCACTTGTATAAACTATTTCACCAGGATTAACCCCGAAGATATCAGCAATTTGCTTCGTAGCACTTTCAAGTAATTCACTAGATTTTTGTCCTAAACTATGAATAGAATTAGCATTACCAACAAAATTCTTCGTAACCTTTGAAAGCGTATCAAACACTTCTAAATCGACAGGTGTTGTAGCACTATAATCTAAATATATCATTATTTTCCTCCTTAATTTTGAGATTCTTCAAGTAATTTTTTATGAATACCTGGTTCTACAATATTTATAGCATTAATAGCATTTTCTAAACTATTTTTAAAATTACCTTTTACAAATGCATTTTCTGCCTTTGCAAGACCAAAATCTACCTCTTTATTTACTACTCGATATCTATTTCCATACACAATAGCAGTTTCAGCCATCTTAGCAGTTTTTACAGTTTCATTAACAGTATTATAAACTTTAAGTACTAAATCTCTTGCTGTATCAACACGAAGATTAAGTATTTTAATAGAAATAGGTCTTTTATCAAGTTCACGAACAAGAACATTAATAGCTTCCATAGCCTCAGCAAGTTCCACATAATAATTTTTAGGAACACAAGGAAGTTTATAAGAACGTATTCTTTCTTTAGTTTGTGATAAAATTTTCTTTATTTCATCAAGTTGTTCACGAGCCCTTAGTTCATCTTCTTTTAAACTACCTAAAGTTTTTAAAGCTCCATTTAGTTTTTCTTCAGTTTTAATTAATTTAGAATTAATAATTTCCATTTCTCTAGCAAGTTTAGAATATGCTAAAATCTTACTTCTTGCAGTATCTACCACTTTATCATAACTTGCTCTTATTTCCATAATTTCCTTCTTAATTTCCGAAATAACAAGAACTTCATCATCAGATAAATCATAACTATATTTTATATCACCAATTTTTTTAAAAAGTTCATTATTTACCTTTTCAAGTTTAGTTGCTTTAAGAAGGATACTTCTACTATAATCCTCATATATTTTCTTACTATATCTTTCTTTATCAAAATCACTATATAATGAGTCAAAATAATCATGCATGGTCTTAAGTTCAAAAAGTGAATCTTCCACATTTAACACATTAAGTCTTTGAAATATATCCTGTATTTTTTTATTAGCCTCACTTATATTATAATCAATATTTAAATATTCAAGATTATAACCA
Organism: uncultured Bacilli bacterium; assembly: GCA_934101795.1. Taxonomy (GTDB): domain Bacteria; phylum Bacillota_I; class Bacilli_A; order RF39; family UBA660; genus Onthocola_B. The sequence continues at coordinate 18,723 of CAKORY010000001.1, read as the reverse complement.
TCTCTAGTCATTTTATCAAAAGTATTTTTAATATCTTCTTCCTTTTTAGGAATTAAGTTTTTACCAAGCATAACAATAGGTCTTGCTTCATCAATAATTACTTTTAAGTTACTTATAACATCAGCAATAGCTTTAACAATTTTACCAACTTCTGTATAAGCATTAGCTTCCATTGCATTTTCAAAAGCAGTAAAAAGTTTATCAACATTTTCAAATTGAAGTTCTAAAGGAACTTTAACTATTTCATATTCATCTTCAAATTCTTTATAAGTACCTAAAACTTCACGATATTCAGCTTTTAATTTAGTAATTGTTTCTCTATTTCTCTCTTCACTTAAAGTAACATCTTTTATTTCATCAAGTAAAAAAGAAGCTTTAGTTTTAAGGGTATTTAAATCAAAATCAGCTTTTAAAACTAATCCCTTTAATTCTTTAAAATTCTTTTCTTCAAATAGTTCTTCAATTTCATTTATAGTTTCAGTTATCTTAGGCATTTCTGTATCTTTAATATCATTAAATCTCTTTTTCCAATCATCTAGTTTTTCTCTCATTTCATCATTGTTTACTAGAGCTTCAACTTTATTAAGTTCAGATAGCATACTCGCAGATATAACCATATTTTTTTCTTTTTCTAACTTTTCTATTTCTAATTTCAATTTTTTCTTTTCTTTATTATTTATTAATGTTAAAACCACTATTACCAAAATAATAGTTACTATCCAAACTAAAACCGCTAATAATATAAAGGTTATTCTATCCATATGCTTCACCACTATATTAAGTTTATCACATATTACTAATTTTTTAAAGTTTAAAAAAATAACTTTTCAGTTATTTTTGCAAAATATAATTATCAATTAAATCAAATATAGCAACTATCACTAAAAATGCCCCAGCAAATTTAGTTATAGCATCTCCGGAAAACGGATTAAATATAAGCACTATTCCAAGCATTGTTGTAATAACTCCAATTACTAAAGTACCTATCCAATTTGTATTAATTTCTTTTAAGGTAAATGAAAGTCGCACTTTTGATAAACCAGTTATACTAAGAACAATACCTATGCCAATGGCAATACTCCTTACAACAGAACCCGGAGAAATCAAAATAATAATTCCAAGAAGTGTATATAAAATTCCACTTATTAAACTTGACGTAAAGCTAATCTTACTTTGAATATAAGTATAAATACTACCAAGACCTATAAGTAAAAGAACAATACCTACGATAATCCCCAAAATTTTATTTAAAGTATCTGGCATAAGAACCAAAACTAGACCAACAAGTCCCATTATTAAAGTCCTTGTTAATTCTTCTTTACCATAATTTTTATTTACTTTATTTGCATGATTTGCATTTTTCTTTTCTAAAGTACCTTCGACTTTTACCATTTTGCTTCACCATATTCATTATACACTAAAAGTGGCTAATTTGTAAATACATTTTGACTTTTATATATGCATATATTATAATAAAAAGGAAAACAAAATAATTGATGGAGGTAATATTTTTTGTTAGCGCCAGACCAACGAGGTTAACGAGGATGATGTTTATCGAAAATTCGGCGGATGCATCACGGTTTGTATAATCGAAAGATATATTACAAAAAGCAAAATCAACATTGTAATAAAAAATATATCACATACATAAGAAAGGAAAATTTTTAGTATGTGTGGAATTATAGGTTATAATGGAACAAAAAAATGTGTTCCAAGACTTATCGGAGCTCTAGAAGCTCTAGAATACAGAGGTTATGACTCTGCAGGGATTGCTTATTTAGAAGATGAAAATATAAAAATTTCTAAAGAAGTTGGAAAGATAAAAAACTTAAAAGAAATTGTAGACATGAATACAAATAGTACTATAGGTATTGGTCATACTAGATGGGCAACTCATGGTGGTGTTACAAAGGATAATGCTCACCCTCATAAAATAGGCAAAATTACTTTAGTACATAATGGTATTATTGAAAATTATGTAGATATCAAAAAAGCTATAGAAAACAAAGGATACAAATATAACAGTGAAACAGATACAGAAATAGCAGCTGCCCTACTTAATAGTTTATATGAAGAAAATAATGACATGGTTAAAACTCTTCACGAAGCTAGTAAAATAATCAGAGGCTCTTATGCATTCGTAGTTTTAGTTGATGGACTAGATGAAATTTATGCAACTAGATGTGCAAGTCCAATGATTGTGGCTCTATCAGATGATGGAAATTATGTAGCATCTGATGTACCAGCGATTCTTGCATTTACAAATAAATACATGTTACTTGACGAATATGATATTGTAAAACTTGAAAAAAATAAAATAACAATATATGAAAAAGATTTAAATGAAGTAAAAAAAGAAATTAAAGTTTTCGAAGGCACAATGGATGCTGCCACAAAAGCTGGTTATGAACATTTTATGTTAAAAGAAATAAATGAACAAGACAAAGTATTTAAAGATACAATTAACTATTATTTTGATGGTACAATTAATTCTTTAGAAAAAAGTTTTGGTTTTATAAAAAACTTTAAGAAAATAGATATTGTTGCATGTGGTTCAGCTTATCACACTGGTGTAGTTGGCAAATATTTAATTGAAAGTTATGCAAATATTCCAGTAAATGTTGAAGTTGCAAGTGAATATAGATATAAAAAATGTTTTTATGATAAAGATACTTTAGTTATATTAGTTTCACAATCCGGAGAAACTGCTGATACTCTCGCCGCTTTGAGAAAAGCCAAAGAAGATGGCATTACGACAATGGCAATAGTTAATGTACTAGGTTCATCAATAGCTCGTGAAGCAGATTATACCATTTATATAAAAGCAGGTTTTGAAATTGCAGTTGCAACAACCAAAGCATATTTAGCACAACTTGCCATATTTAGTTTAATATCTCTTTATCTTGGTGTTACAAATAAAGTTATAAGTAATGATGAATATGAAGAAATAACAAATGAAATTAATAATATGCCAGAATATATCAAAGAAACAATAAAAGATAAAACTTATTTACAAATAGCTAAGAAAATATTTAATAAAAAAGAAATATTCTTTATAGGTCGTGGTATTGATTATGCCCTTTGTATGGAAGCATCACTTAAACTAAAAGAAATATCATATATAAATAGTGTTGCATATCAAGCCGGAGAACTAAAACATGGTACAATTTCTCTAATTGAAGAAAACACTCCAGTAATAGCTATATCAACGGATGAAAGCTTAAATGAAAAAACAATAAGCAATATTAAAGAAGTTAAAGCTCGTGGGGCTTATGTAATACTTGTTACAAATACTAAGCCACAAGAAAAATTCTATGATGAGCTAATAATTATAAAAAAAATTCACCCTATTATGGAATCAATTTTAACAATTATACCACTTCAATTACTTGCTTATGAAATAGCAAAAAATAATGGCTGTGATATAGATAAGCCTAGAAATTTAGCAAAATCAGTTACTGTTGAATAAGACTTTGCATTTTTCTCAAAAATTTGGTATACTATGATGCAGGTGAAGAAGTATGAAATTACCAAATATAAAAATATTAGATGAAAAGCATAAAATATTACATGAAATAAGTAAAGATGTTACTTTTCCAGTAAGTAATGAAGATAGAAAACTTGCCGAAGATACAATAAAATATTTAGAAATGAGTCAAGATGAAAAAATAGCTGAAAAATATAATCTTCGTGCTGGTATGGGTATGGCTTTTGTACAAATGGGACATTTAAAAAGAATATTTGTAATAGCAAATGAACTTGAAGAAAAAGGAACATTTGAAGAATATGTAATAATTAATCCTAAAATTATTAGTCAAAGTGAAGAACTTATTTATGTCGGCGAAGGTGAAGGATGCTTAAGTGTTAATCGTGAAGTTGAAGGAATTGTTCCAAGACATGCAAGAATAACAGTTGAGTATTATGACTATGAAGGAAATAAAAAAACAATGCGTGCTCGTGAAGACTTAGCAGTTGCCTTTCAACATGAAATAGATCATTTAAATGGTATATTATTCACTGATAAAATAGATCCTAAAGATCCTTATAAAGATGCAAATAAAATGCGAGAAATTTAATTCCCGCATTTTTTTATTCATTGCCTTTTAAGCTAGAAACCATATCAATTTTATTTACTTTTCGAGCTAAAAATTTTGAAACAAGATAAGAAATTACAAATGTGCCAATTAAAGCAATAATATAAGTAAGTGGCTTTATATTAGCACCAAAATCATAGTGTTCTTCAATGGCAGTTTTAAATAACCAATCTGTTAAATAATATCCTAAAGGAAGACCAATAATGATAGACATAATAGCAATCCAATTATTTTGTTTAATAAATATACCTTTTATTTTCTTATCACTAAATCCTAAAACTTTAAGAGTAGCAAATTGATATTCTTTTTCTGTAAATGAAAGGATTCCTAAATTATAGATAATAATTATTCCAAGAACTGCAGCAATACCTATTATTAATGTAAGCATTGTTTTCATCATTGAAAGCATACTATCCATACTTTCTTTTAAAGCATCTTTATCTTGAATAACAGTTACATTTTTTATATTACTTACATCTTTTAAATCTTTATTAGTATATATAGAATCTGGTGTATATTTAATACCTAAACTTTCTAAATATTTTCTTGTAGCAGATAAATTTTGGTTTTGAGGATCCTTATTTAACCCAACTATTTTTGAAGTATAATAAGTATCACTTCCATATATATGCCATGTAATAGTATCTCCCACCTTTTTATTTTCATTTTTAGCAAGTTTATAAGTAATATAAACACCTTCATCATTATCTAGTTTAATAAAATTATATTTGTTATCAACAAATCTAATATAATCACTTGCATCTGTTACAAATAAATTATTACTTTCTTTGCCATCTTCGTTTTTTATTTCTATTCCATAAGATTTACTAGATTCATTTCCATAAACACTTTCAATGCTTTCAAGTTCTTCATCGCTTAAATTTTCCATTAAATTAAGTTTATAATCAAAATTATATATCTTTTCAAACTGTAAATCTATAAAATAATTCATTGAATTAAGCATACCAAGGGCACAAACAATAAGCATACAAGAACTAGCAACACCCACAACACCCATGATAGTTCTCATTTTATTACGAAGCATATCTCTGATATTCCATTTGCTAGAAAAACTTAAATTTTTAAGAAATCCTTTCGTAGTTAAATTTAAACTATTTTTCTTAACCTTAGGCATCTTTTTTCTTAAGGATTCTGCTGGATTTTCTTTTAAAATACTTTTACTTGATAAATATGTTATAAATGATACAAGTAAAACAACAAAAAGAGCTAAAATAAATCCTGAGAATTTAACAACTGGATGACCATTTGGTACTTCAAAGAAAGACATTTCTAGTGATATGAATACATTACCAATAAAGAAATAACCTAAAAGTAAGCCTGCAATTGCTGCAAATAAAGAAATCCAAAAACCATAACCAATATAATGAAATAATACTTTGCTATTACTAAAACCTAAAGCTTTTAAAGTACCTATTTCTATTCTTTCATTTTTAATTACTCTGTTCATTGTAGTTATTACAGAGAGCATAGCAATAAATAAGAATAAGCCAGAAAAGACTCCAATATAAGTTTTACCTTCATCAACTTCTCCTTGATAAGTTTTATATGAAGCAGTATCTTCAATTTTTATAACACCAAGTGCACTTTCAACATTTTTTTCAATGTTTTCTTTAACACTTAATACATTATCTTTATTATCTACATCAACCATAACATAATTATATACTTGATATTCTTTGGAAAGTTCATTAATAGAAAGATATGCAAAACCAAACTCTTTTCTATTTGGATAAAGTTCTGATGAATCTTTTGTATCATAAATATGATCTGGAACATTTATTAAACCAAGGACTACTTCTCCTTTACTGAAACTATCATATTTAATTAAGATTTTATCTCCGACACTTATATTATTTTCTTTAGCATAAAACTCATCTAACCAAACACCACTCTTATTTTTATCAAATTTTTCTCCATCTTTAACATAAAATTTAGAAATATTATTTTCTTCAATAAAGTTTAAAAGTAATGTTTTATCATCATTTGTTATGCCAGTAATTGAAAGTTTTCTTTCGGCATCCTTTACATTATCAATAGATTTGATTTTTTTTAAATCACTCTCTGTAAAATTTATCCCAACAACGTTTAAATCTTGTAAATTATTTTCGGTATAAAACTTATCTGCAGTTTCTTGCATTCCACTCATATAAGCTTCAATACCAAAGTAAGCCATGACACCGATAGCAACCATTAAAAATATTGTAATAAATTGTGATAGATTATTTTTTATATCACGAAACATTTTCTTTTTTAACATAATTACCACTTAACCTCATCAATACTTTTTGGTGTTTTATTAAGTTCATTTGACTCTACTTTACCATTTTTAATTCTAATAATTCTATCAGCTACTTCAGCAATTAAAGAGTTATGGGTAACAATTATAACTGTAGTATCAAAATCACATTGATTTTTTAATACCTTTAATACTTCAGCACCAGTAGCAGAATCAAGAGCTCCAGTTGGTTCATCGCAAAGTAAAACCTTTGGATTTTTCATAACTGCTCTAGCAATTGAAACTCTTTGTTGTTCTCCACCAGAAAGTTCTGAAGGAAACTTATTAAAATGTTTAGATAAGCCCACACTTTTTAAAACTTCTTTAGCATCTTTATCTGTTTTTGTAACATCTTTAATTAAATTTACATTTTCTAAGACAGTTAATGTTGGCATAATATTATAAAATTGAAAAATAAAACCTACATCTGTAGCTCTATATCTTGTAAGTTCTTTATCATTATATTTACTTATAATAGACTCACCTACTCTTATTTCTCCACTAGTGGTTTTATCCATACCACCAAGCAAATTCAAAAGAGTTGATTTTCCAGCACCGGATGGTCCTAATATAACTACAAACTCTCCCTGATTAATATTTAAATCTATTCCATCTAAGGCATTAAACTTTTGATTACCAATGTTATATGTTTTTTTAACATCTTTTAATTCAACAAAACTTTGTTTCATAACAATCCTCCTAAACATGAAATTTATTTCACATTACAATTATATTACAGTATATTTTTTAAGTCAACAAAAATATGATAAACATTTCACATTTTTTTGTGATATAATATCTTTATGCGAGGTGAATTATGAGAAATCCAAAACAAGAAAGAGCAATTTTAAAGAAAGAAAAGATAATTGATGCTGGTTTTAAATTAATATGTGAAAATGGTTATTATAATATAAATACTGCAACTATCGCTAAAGAAGCTGGTGTCTCAACAGGTATAGTTTATCAATATTTTAATGACAAGCATGATATTTTAATCGAAGGTTTAAAAAAGTATGGAAATGATATATTCTTCCCTATGTTAAAAAATAATAATTTAAATTTTAAATTTGATAATTTTGAAAAGCTACTCGAAAATATGATTGAAAACTACATTAATAATCACAAAATATCTAAAATTGCTCATGAAGAAATTATGGCAATGGTTCATTCTGACAAAGAAATTGCAGAATTTTATTACAAAAATGAAATTGAAATGACAAATAAAATAAAAAGATTGCTTATATACAACAATTTTAAAGATAATAATCTTGAAGAAAAAACACATATAATGATTAATTTAATTGATGACTTATGTCATGAAGTAATTTATCATAAACATTATGACATGAATTATGATATTATGAAAAAATTAGTTATAGAGACTATTATAAAATTATTTTAATGGTATTTTTTTAAACAGTACAATTCAAATAGGTGCCGCAGTGCGGCACCTATTTGAAAAGTTATAAATGTTATTATAAAAACTGATAGAAATGTCAATGTTAAATTGAGCTCCAGTGGAGCACAATTTGAGAAAGTAAGGTAATTTTTTTAAATCATAATCTAATTGAAAATTCGCCGCACTGCGGCGAAATTTCAAAAACATAAATTTTAAATCTATTTAACTAATTCATATGTAAGTGGCACAAGTTTATCACTTTTAATAAAACTAGCTACCAATTTATCTTGTTCTTTTGTAATTATTATTCCAATAGTAGGATTGTTAATTGGCTCTTTTACATATTTATCTACCAAATTCATATAAAATTCAACTTGACCCTTATCTTCTTTTTTCAAGTTTCTACATTTTATTTCTACAACCACATAACAATTATATTTAATATTATAAAGTAACATATCAATAAAATAATTTTTATTACCATCACTTATTTTATATTGATTACCTACCCACATAAACCCACTTCCTAATTGTAAAAAAACATAATTAAGTTGTGAATATATTAGTTTTTCTAAGTCACTTTCAGATTTTATTTCTTTACCATTTAAATTAAGTAATATTGGATTTTTAAGATTACTTGTTATACTCGGTACACTTGCTGGAACAACAATATCAATTTTAGCTGGTTTGTTTTCTAATCTTTCGTATGAATTATTTTTTATTTCCCGTTCTAGTTCTCTTTGAGATAAATTATTTTCTATACAAAGATTAATATAATAATTTCTTTTATTCTCATTTTTAATAGGTAAAATTGTTCTAATTGTTGTCCAGGTTAATATTCGCCCCACTGGGGCGAATATTGGAAAACACAAAAAAAATTGCCGAAATCTTTTCAAATTAGTAACGTTATATCCTTTACCATATTTTTGTGTTAATGTATTAGCCCATTCTTTTAATAGTTTATCACCATACTTTGCTTTTTCTTTTCCACCTTGGGCTTCAACAATTAATCTCCCTACATTCCAATAGCACTCTACAAGTTCTCTATTTGCATTTGACTCCCTTATTGATTTTCCTATTTCAGCTTTTTTAACATAATTATTTATTTCATCATAATAATTCATTTTTATTACTCCTTTCCTTATCAGTGTTTATACTTTGTTTATACAATGTAGTTATTATGAAAAAAATTCAGTTTATTTTTCTGAATCTTTTTCCTTTTTTTCTTTTTTCTTTTCGATAAATCCATAGTGTTCTCTTATTTTTTGTTCAAGTTCATCTCTTAAAGTTGGATTTTCTTTTAAGAATATCTTAACATTTTCCTTACCTTGGCCAATTTTTTCCCCATTATATGAATACCATGCTCCACTTTTATCTATGATAGCTAAATCACTAGCAATATCAATAATTTCCCCTTCTCTAGAAATACCTTCACCATACATAATATCAACAGTAGCAGTTTTAAATGGTGGTGCAACCTTATTTTTAACAACTTTTATATTTGTTTTATTACCAACAATTTGGTCACCAATTTTAATTTGTTCACCACGTCTTACATCAAGTCTTATAGTTGAGTAAAATTTAAGTGCTCTTCCACCAGGCGTAGTTTCAGGATTACCAAACATAACCCCAACTTTTTCTCTTAATTGGTTAATAAATATCGCAGTTGTTTTAGTTTTATTCATTGTACCTGATAATTTTCTTAATGCTTGTGACATAAGTCTTGCTTGAAGCCCAACATGTGAATCTCCCATTTCTCCATCTATTTCAGCTTGAGGAACCAAAGCAGCCACAGAGTCAATAACTATAATATCAACAGCATCACTTTTAACTAAAGCATCACATATTTCTAAAGCTTGTTCCCCAGTATCTGGTTGACTTAATAAAAGTTCATTTATATTAACACCTAAATTTCTGGCATAAACTGGATCAAGTGCATTTTCAGCATCAATAAATGCTGCTCTTCCACCATTTTTTTGCACCTCAGCAATTGCTTGTAATGCAACAGTAGTCTTACCACTTGATTCAGGACCATATATTTCAATAATTCTTCCCTTAGGATAACCACCAACACCTAAAGCCACATCAATTGTAATTGAACCACTAGATGTTACATCAACATTCATATGTTCATTATCTCCAAGCTTCATTATAGCTCTTGCCCCAAATTGTTTTTCAATATCTGCTAGTACTTGTTCAAGTGCCTTATCTTTATTCTTTTCATCTTTTGCTATTTTCATTTTTTCCTCCTAATACCCTGATACAACATAATTGTAACCTATCTTTAATTAAATGTCAACATCAAAACAAACAATTGTTTAAATTTATCAAATTTTGTCGAAACATAGTAAAAGACTAGAAAAAATTACTAGCATTTACAAAAAAACATGTACTTTTTATACATGTTTTATATAAATTATTTGCAAACAAATTGCTAATTTTTAGGCTTAAAAATTATAGAAACTACAAATGCAATAACAATTGCACCAGTTATAACACCGGATGATTTACAAAGCATATTACTAAAAATACCTAAAAAACCATCTTCCAAATATCCTTGCCATGCTGAGCTATAAAGAGAATGTCCAAAATTAGAAATAAGAACTGTTGCTCCCGCTCCAAATTTAGCAATTAATTTATCATAACAACCAAGAAATGATAAAAATGCCCCCATCACTGTGTATAAACTAGTAATATGTCCCGGAGTAAGTTTAGTATTATCAAGTATTACCTCAGCAAAAGCACACAACGCACCAGCAAATAAAAATGCCATTAAATAGTTCATTATTCCACCTCCAAACTTACTGCATGAGCAATCGAAGGAATTGTACAATGTTGATTAACAGTTGTTTGACTATGAAGCGCTCCAGTTGCAACAATTAATATTTTTTTATACTTTTTATTAAGTAATATTTTATTAAATAAAACAATTGGCAAACAAGCAGGACCACTACCACCAGCATAAGTTGGTTGACTATCCAAATATAGTTCACACCCAGCATCAAAATATTTTTTGAGGTTTATATTATATACCATTTTCAAATAATCTTTAAATATTTCACTTCCAACACACCCTAAATCACCAGTTAAAATCAAATCATAATAATTTACATCTCTTTTGAGAGTAGCTAAGTGTGATGCAATAGTTGAAGCAGCCGCCGGTGCCATAGCTGCTCCCATATTATTGGCATCAACAGCCCCTAAATCAACAGGTACACCAATCGTAGCACTTTCAAGTCTTATTTTACTATAATTTTTACTTAAAAGAGTTGACACAGCTCCAGTTGTTGTAAATGTTGCAGTATGAGGTTTCGGAGCTCCATATTCAACTGGATATCTAAATTGTCTTTCTGCTGTTAAATTATGACTACTTGTAATACTAATTGCTTTTTTTATTTTACCACTATCAATCATACAAGATGCAACAATCAAACTTTCAGCAAACGTTGCACAAGCAGAATAAAGGCCTAAAAAAGGAATATTATAATTTTTAGCGCTATAATTACTAATAGCAATTTGATTAGTTAAATCACCACCAACAAGTAAATCAATATCACTTATTGCCAAATTATTTTTACCAATAATATTATCAATAACTAACTGTTGCATCTTAACTTCAGCTTGTTCAAAAGTTTTCTCACCAATATAATAATCATCCATTACTAAATCAAGTCTTCTTAAATGACTATTTTTTTCGAGTGGTCCAACAACAGTATAATAATCATTTAAATAAACATTTTTAAATTTAAAACTAGCCACCCATAACCAACCTCACAATCACAAGAAGAAATGCAGAAATAATACCATATAAAATTACTGAACCAGCAAGTTTAAAAAAATTTGCACCAAGACCAGTAATAAGTCCATCTTTTTTATACTCAAGAGCACTTGATGAAACACTATGAGCAAATCCTGTCGTAGGAATAATTAAACCACATTTACATTTACTAACCCAATTATCAAAAAAACCGAGTGCTGTAAAAAGTGAAGCAACCCCAATAACAAAAAGAGCAACAATAAGTCCAGTTTCAACACTTGAAAAAGCAAAACAATTCTTCAAAATCATCGAAACAACTTCTGCTAAAAGCCCAATAAATCCGCCAACTAAAAAAGCCACTCCAAAATTTCTTAATTTAGGTTCCTTCGGAGTATGCTTCTTAACAAGTAACTTATAATCTTCTTTATTCATAAATATTCACCATTATTATTATGAATGAAATTTTATCTGCTATACATATAATCTCTCATTTTAGTTAAACTTCTCTTTTCATATCTTGATACCATTACTTGAGTAATGCCCAGTTTTCTAGCTGTTTCACTTTGAGTTAAATCCTCATAATAACGACTTTTAATAATATCTTTTTCTATAGCATCTAAAGAATCCATACTATTTTTAAGCTCAAGTTTTTCATCTACACTAACTTTTTCTTCTAAAGCTACACATTCATGCATACTTCTTTCATCATCACACACTTCATCCATTGATACAAAACTATTTGCATAACTTAAAATTTGTTCTAACTTTTCCTCTTCCATTTCAAGATATTGAGCAAGTTCCTTATTTGATGGCACTTTCATTATTTCTTGAGAAAGTCTAGCTTTTCCCAATTCAATCATTTTAAGTAATCTATTTATATCTTTATTTAATTTAATTTCTTTATTATTAGCAAGTGCATACATTTCTCCGAATATATAATTATAAGCATAAGTACTAAATTTACATTTTCCATCATCTACATAATTTTGATAAGCTTTAATCACACCAAGAACACCAGCTTGGTACAAATCATTTTTATCAACACCATAAAACTTTTTAGCTACCGTCCAAATAAGTCCTGTACTAGATTTAACTAATTCTTCTAACATTTATAATGCCTCCATTTCTCTATAAGCATCTACTTCTGTTTTTACAACTGGAAACTTCAAATACTTACACAAATACAAATTAGCATTACTAACACCACATACTTTAATAACACCTTTATTACATTTAATATAATATTTACTATTAATGAGGGCTTCTATTCCTGAATTATCAACCATCTCTAATTTTTCAAAATTATATACTAAATTCTTAATTTCATGTTTCTTAATAACTGGATTTAAATAATTATTAATTTTATAACTTGCTTTCCTATCTAAAATACCTTTAAGTCTTGCAAATAATATTTCATCTTTATATTCCAGCTCTAACTTAAACATTTTCCTCTCTCCTTACATATTAGTTTAGAGTATTATTTAAAAGTTTTAAACACATTCGACAAAACATGTCATTTATCTCATTTACACTTGACACTTTATTTACAAGTTATAGAAATTACAAAAAATACTACCACAAACAAAAAAAGTATGTTATAATGAGTGTGTACTTGCCTGTATGGCGGAATTGGTAGACGCGATAGACTCAAAATCTATTTTCAGAAATGGAGTTCCAGTTCAAGTCTGGATACAGGCACCATAATGAATATTTACTAGACTTATGTCTAGTTTTTTTATTTAAAAAAATACTATTATTTTTCAATAATAGTATTCTTATCTAACTTTTCTTTTCCTTTAGGTATTTCATTTGTTACTACATTTTTATTCTTGCTTTTCTTTTTACCCTTTTTACTTACTAAAGCAACAAGAATAATAATCATTAGAACAAATACACCACTAAAACCAAATATAATATAAGTATATAATTCTATTTTTTTATTTAAATCAACTGCATATTCATCATTATAATTAATTAAAGATTGCATCTTTTTATCATACATATAGAAACCTTTATCTCCAGTTTCAACATTAACCCCATAAATAATTACATAGTTTGAGTCTTTAGTATAATAATAACCATTTACTTTAACACCATTTATTTCAATTACATCTTTAGTATATCCTTTTATTTCTTCACTAGTTTCCAAAGGATAAATAGTTATTTTATTAACACCTATTTCATGATAACTACTATATTTATTATTTTTTTCATCATATATAAATAATCCAATATTACCTTCTTCATCTTTTAAACCTACTAAAACTAAATTAGTATATTCATTTTTATAAGCAGGTATATCAAATTCATTAATTTTAACTGTATACTCACCATAAAGACTAACTTCAGGTAAATTTTCTTTTAATTTTACAACAGTATATTTTTTACCTTCAACTTCAACATTAATAGGATTTTCATCTTTTACTTCAACATTTATTGTATATGTTTTTTCTGATCCATTTTCAGCCCTTACAACAACACTAAATTTATTAGCACCTGGTGCTACAGTAACTGTTCCAATTCCACTAATTGATGATTTTTTATCTTGAACAACAGCATTTATCTTAATTTCTTTAGTATTTTCAGGAACAACAACATTATATTCTAAAGTATTTGCATTAAACTCTGGTGTAAAAGTAAAACCTTCAACACCAAGAGAACTTAAATTATTATTTTTAGAATAACTAGCTTCAAGTTCAGCTTGAGTTATAATATTAATTGATTTACTACTACTTGTAAGGGATATTTGACTTAAATCTTCAAAAGCATATGCAAGATAACTATCTACAGTTACTTTAGTATTACCCTTTTTTAGTGTTTTAAAAGTAAATGTATAAGATTTACTTTTTATACCAGTTGATGATGAAGCTGCCATACGAGTACTATTACTTTCAGAATTCGTACTTCGAAGTTGCAAATAATTTTTATCATAATTAAGGGACATTTCCCAGCTACCAATCGGCGTATTACTTGATAAAGTTACAGTTACAGTAACATTATTTCCAACTACTACTGTTGATGTACCAGTAACATTTATTTTCCCACTTGCGGCATTAACTAAATTTGGAAATGCCAATATACAAAATAAACTCATCAATATTAATTTAATTTTTTTCATCTAATCTCTCCTTTTTATTGTTCTATTTCAAAAGTACCTAAAATATTCTTTTGAACTTGTAATAAATCTAAAGCATTAACCACACCATCTTTTGATGTATCCGCAGCTTCAAGATATGCCCCCGTTAAAGTATATGTACCTAAAATATTTTTTTGAACTTGTAATAAATCCAAAGCGTTTATAACACCGTCACCAGATGTATCCCCTTTTATTATTACTTCTAAAACTTCAGTTTCACTTTGATTATTAATAGAAACTTTATCACCAGTTGCAATTAAACCACTTGTTTTAGCATTACCATTTGCATCCAAAATAGCAACAGTTGCATTACCACCTACAGCTTCAATAGTACTTTTAACATTAGAAACATCCGTACCTACAGCAATATTAGAAATATACTTAGAAGTATATCTATAACCACTTGATGTTACAATCGTAGAAATAGGAATTGTACTTGGTTCTGGCTTATCATCACCACTATCAACAGCACCATTGCCACTATTTATAATTGTTGCATCCATTTTATTATAAACAGGTATTTTAAAAGTTAAATTTAAACCTAGTAAATTATTTTTATTATAAGCATTATAAGCTGTACTAGCTTCACTCATAGCACCTGCTAAATTAGTCATATATTGATGCCCAAATAAACCACCTTCAATTTTAGTTGCTACATTAAACTTTTGTAAATAACCAGTGTATTGATCTTTTAAAATATAACCACCAGAAAACTGATTAATACCACCTTTAATTGCAACTTCTAAGCCTTTCCAACCAGACTTATAAGCATAGTTAAGTCCACAATAAGTAGCACCATACTGCGAAACACAAGAATCACTTACACCAAAATTAAAGAAATTATAATAATCTAAATACATTTTATCATAACCATCATAAATACCTTTATATAAGTTTTCAAGACTAGTACCAACACCAAGTTCTATTCTCATTTTTGATGCAATAGCTATCGGACTAGCTTTATCAATACTTCCTCCAATAACAATGTCTTTTAAATTATTTCCTAAATTCAAATGATATGCATAAAAATCAGTTCCATTAAGTATAGTTTCAACAGCATTCGGATAATCATTTTCTAAAAGTTTATCATATGATTGATCTAAAAACTGAAACAAATATTTTTCCGTAAAAGAGTTTCTAGGATCCATATAATATGCAACACCAGTTTGTGATGGTGCTACATATCCCCCAGGTGATGTAGCAGTACAAGTTTCATCCAAAAATGTTTTATCATAAACACCCTTATAAATATAATTTTTAGTACATTCACTTTCTCTTTCAACTACATAAGACCAATCCATATCAATTTTAATAGGTTGAAAATTCCAAGTTGAATGTTTTTCTTTTAAACTACATAAACCACCCCAATAACTTGATGGAAAACCAGCAGCACTTAAGGTTTTTTCACATTCTGTAGAAGCTTCAACATCATCAGTGGAATAAGAAACAACAAGTTCAACATTATCACTACATACATAACCATCAACACCAGTATAATAAGTCATATAATACCAATCACCATTACAATTTTTATGATTATTTTCATCTGGATATAATTTATCATTTTTTAAAACATAGTAATCATTTTTAGAAAGTAAACCTAATCTACTACCATCATTACCCCCAGGATTATTTCTCAAATTAGTTTGATTATTAAGAACTTTAATTCGGTAAGTATATGATGCAGCACTAACATTTATTGTACATAAAAAGGATAATACAAGAATAAACATCAGTAATATTTTTTTCATATTAAATCCTCCTTATTACATTTACTATCACAATTATAACAAATTATGCTAAAATGCTCAATTTATTTACATTTTTTTTAGTAAAAATATGTAAAATAACTATTATTTTTGGGTATTTTATACTATAATAGTTTACATGAGTGGTGATAGATATGGGAAAAACATTTGATAGTATTGACATTATATTAATTATTTTAATATCTCTTTGTTTATTAACGATAGTTATCATGATTATGTGGATAATACTAAGTAAATTAGAAAATATTGAAATAGCTAAAAAAGGTACTTCAAGACTATCATCAGACACTAAACTAGATAAAATAATAGAAAAGAAAAAAGAAGAACCTAAACCAGTAGAAAAACCAAAGAAAAAAGAAGTAACAATGCCTTCTAAACCAAAGAAAAAGAATACTAATATTTCAAACAAAAAGAAGAAAACTACACCAAAGAAAAGTGCTCGGAAAAGTAACAACTCAAAAAGAAAAAAAGGCTATGTAAGTCCAAATAAAAGAAAGAAAAGTAAAAAGAAATAAGGTGTAACTTTTTATCATACCCATAAATTATTCATTTTTGTGAATTTAGGTTACTATGACCTAAAACAGATGATATAATCAATTATTGCTTCTCCTACATCATTAGCAAGTGGAAGTGATAATTGTTTTTTTGTTTTTAAAAGTAAATATATGCCTGTTGATGGTATATTGTTATTTTCTATTTTTTCATCAATTATATTTTTATATGGGTCTAACATTGATGCATATACTCTAAGTTTTCTTTCTTTTTTATATTTTTCTGGATTAATTCTTTTATCAATGGTTCTCCAACAACACCCATACTGTTTTGCTAATGCTGTTTTATTCACTTTTTAACCTCCTAACATTAGTTTTTCAATTGTAATATCTTTTCTCATACTTATATCACTCCTTATCTATTATGAGATAATACAAGTATAACAAAAATAGTCATAAATATCTTAAAATTATGACTTTTTAACTTTAAAATATTTATGACTTTCTATTATACAATTTATAATAATGAGTAAAAAAGTAGTTTTTGTAACAAATTTATATGATTTTAGCATCTTTATAACTCAAAAAAAGAGGCAAAATGTTCAACATTGGCCGAACTTTTTACTTCATTTTACCCAGGTTTTACCGATGTTTTTTCAAAACTGTCCGTCAATCAGTTTATCACAATCGGATCAGTGGCAGAGCCACTTCCCGATGCATAATTCACGGAAGATGTGAGATAGAAGACTGGCCGCACCGCAAACTCATTGCCGCTAACTTGGAAGGCGTCCACGCTGCCGTCGCCATACACCCCGTACGCAAAGTCCAAATCGCCCGCATCACGGGAAATAGTCCATTCCCAAAGCCCCATATACATCCAATTTACATTTTTAATGACTTCGCCTTCATAAGTGTTTAATTTTGCTGTCCATGCACTTGGTGCTGCTGCAAATCCATAATCACTTGCATACATTAATCCTATTTTTGCACTAGATTCTGATTCTCCGTTTGATGAATATTTACCCGGATCTGGACTTACTATTTCATTTTGATATGCGACTGATGGTACTACATATCCCATATTTGTCATTGGATTTCCTCCAACCTTCCATGTTGTTTCACCTATTTTAGCTGCCCAGTCTGCTCCTATATTTGTTATGAAGTTTTGATTTAAATTTGTTTTATTTAAATTTGACAAACTCCACGTATTTTGGTTTGTCTTATTCCAGTTATATGATGCTATATTGGCTAAATTATTTCCTTTATAACTTGAATTATCCCAATACGTATTTGCAGTATACATCTTGCTGTAATCTCCATCTGCACCTAATAATGCTGTTGTTGCATAATCTGATTTAATTAGTTTTACTTTGTCTCCAAATACTCCAATTATTCTATATAAATTATCTTCTGGACATGGACTTTCTGTTGAACCAAAACATACATAGTTATTTACTTGATCGCTTGCTCCTGCAAATCTGTATGAATTATCACTTGCTCCATTTGTTAGGCTTGCATCATGATAATAAATATTGTTATCCCCTTGAGTTCCTGTGTAAAGATTTATAATATATGATGCTAAAGTTGTAACTATTGGTTCTTTTTGTATCATTACCTTTGCACTTAATGTACTTGATGCATTTGCTGTTTGATCTCCCTCATAGTTTACAAATGTAAGCTTTAGTGTATATTGTTCTTCTGCATTTGGTGTTGCTGTTATTGTTTTCTTATTTGCTATAGTTATTAAACCATTTGTTGTTGTAACATCAAAACCTGATATA